>JBKHWX010000001.1:0-8287 GCA_046566325.1 Actinomycetes bacterium
CCGGGCCGGCGACCATCTGGTCGTTCGTGATCGCCGGTGTCGTCGCCGGGCTGACCGCTGTCTGCTACGCGGAGCTCGCCGGCGCCGTCCCCGTCTCGGGCTCGTCGTACTCGTACGCCTACGCGACGCTCGGCGAGATCGTGGCCATGGCGGTCGCCGCGTGCCTGCTGCTCGAGTACGGCGTGTCCTCCGCGGCCGTCGCCGTCGGCTGGTCGCAGTACGTCAACGAGCTGCTCGGCAACCTCGTCGGCGTCAAGCTCCCGGACGCGCTGGCGAAGGCCCCTGAGGAGGGAGGCCTGATCAACATCCCCGCCGTGGTCCTCGTCGCGCTGTGCTGCCTGCTGCTGATCCGCGGAGCCAGCGAGTCGGCGAAGGCGAACGCGATCATGGTCGCCATCAAGCTCGCCGTGCTGCTGTTCTTCGTCGTCATCGGCGTCACGGGCTGGAACAACAACAACCTGGCCAACTTCGCGCCGTACGGTTTCAGCGGGGTGACCGCGGCCGCAGGCGTCATCTTCTTCACCTATATCGGCCTCGACGCCGTGTCGACCGCCGGCGAGGAGGTCAAGAACCCGCGCCGCAACCTTCCGCTCGCCCTGATGATCGCGCTGGCCACGGTGACCGGCGTGTACATCCTCGTCACGATCGTCGCGCTGGCGGCGCAGCCGATGTCGGGGTTCAAGGGGCAGGAGGCCGGTCTGTCGCAGATCCTGATCGACATCACCGGCTCGACCTGGCCGGGCACGGTGATCGCCGCCGGAGCGGTCATCTCGATCTTCAGCGTGACCCTGGTCACCATCTACGGGCAGACGCGGATCCTCTTCGCGATGTCCCGCGACGGGATGATCCCACCGATGTTCCACAAGGTGAACGCTCGCACGCTGACGCCCATCAACAACACGATCGTCGTGTCCATCATCGTCGCGCTGCTCGCCGGTCTGATCCCGATCAACTTCCTCGCGGAGATGACGAGCATCGGCACACTGGTCGCCTTCTTCGTGGTCTCCGTCGGCGTGATCATCCTGCGCCGGCGGGAGCCCGACCTGCCGCGCAGCTTCAGGGTGCCGTTCTACCCGGTGACCCCGATCCTCTCGTGCATCGGCTGCATCTGGATCATCCAGAGCCTCCGCGCCGTGACGATCTACGTCTTCGTCATCTGGGTCGCGGTCGTGCTCGTCTGGTACTTCCTCTACAGCCGCCACCACTCGCACCTGGCACGCCACGAGCACGTCGGCCTGCTCGACGAGCACAACCCGCACCCATGAGCAGGGGGCCGCGTGGCGTCGACTGCACGTTCAGTACCACCGGGAGGCTCGCGAAGTGACCATCGTCGTCGGCTACTCACCGGACGAGCACGGGAAGGCCGCCCTGCCGCTCGCGGTGATGCTCGCCCGCTCGTCCGGCTACGGCCTCGTCGCCTGCAGCGTCATCCGTCGGCCGTGGCCGGCGTCCCTGGCGCCCCGGGAGGACACGCAGGGGCTGGAGGCGCAGGCATCGGCCGCCCTGGACCGGGCACGTCAGGGCGTGCCGGACGACGTCCGCGCCGAGTTCGTCGTGTCGAGGGCACGGTCCGTGCCGGCCGGCCTGCTCAGCGTCGCTGGCAAACGCCAGGCGCGGATGCTGGTCGTCGGGTCGAGCTCGGACGGCCGGTTCGGCCGCATCGCGCTCGGCAGCACGACGGACCGCCTGCTGCACAGCGCGGACCTGCCCGTCACGGTGACGCCCCGCGGCTACGCCTGCACGGGGGAAGGCGCGGTGAAGCGCATCACTCTCGCCTACGGCGGCTCGGAGCAGGCCGACCGGCTGGCGGTCGCGGCAGCCGGCGTCGCCGTCCGCTTCGGCGTCGGCCTGCGGCTCGCGTCCTTCATGGTCGGCACGCGCGCCGACTACACCATGACGCTCGGGACCGAGGGTGAGGCGGGCGTCCTGCAGGAGTGGCGTACGGAGATGCGGGCCGCGCTGCAAGAGGCCGTCGAGGAGATCGGCGGGCTGCCGGAGGCGCCTTCCCAGGTCCACACGGCGATCGGAGAGGGCGGGAGCTGGGACGAGGCGCTCGAGGACCTCGACTGGCTCCCGGAGGAGCTGCTGGTGATCGGCTCCAGCGCGGTGGCGCCCGTCGCCAGGGTCTTCCTCGGCTCCCGGGCGACCAAGATCCTGCGGCAGTCGCCCGTCCCCGTCGTCCTCATGCCGCGCGAGCGTGCCGAGGAGCTGGCGGAGGAGGCGGAGGAGGAGACCACCGCGTAGTGCCGGCCGTCTCCGGTGGTGGCAGCCTTGCCGGGAACGACCGGACGGGGACCGATGCGAGCGGGACAGGACCGGGGGGGAGCGGACATGGCGGTGCAGGTGGCGCCCAGCATCCTGTCGTGCGACTTCACGGACATCGGTGGTGAGCTGCAGCGCATCGAGACCGCCGACTGGGCGCACGTGGACGTCATGGACAACCACTTCGTCCCCAACCTGACGCTCGGCCTGCCCGTCGTCGAGCGGATCGTCCAGGTGACCCCCGTCCCGGTCGACTGCCACCTGATGATCGAGGACCCCGACCGGTGGGCCCCCGGGTACGCCGAGGCGGGGTCGAAGAGCGTGACGTTCCACGCCGAGGCCGCCCGCGCGCCGGTGCGCCTGGCGCGCGAGCTGCGCCGGCTCGGCGCACGCGCCGGTCTCGCGCTCAAGCCCGCGACGCCGGTCGAGCCCTTCGTCGACCTCCTCCCCGAGATCGACATGCTGCGGGTGATGACCGTCGAGCCCGGCTTCGGCGGGCAGAAGTTCCTCGACGTGTGCCTGCCGAAGATTCGCCGGGCACGGCAGGCGATCGACGCCTCGGGGCTGGACGTCTGGGTCCAGGTGGACGGCGGCATCTCGGCGTCCACGGTCGAGCGCTGCGCCGAGGCCGGGGCGAACGTGTTCGTGGCCGGCTCCGCCGTCTACGGCGCGGACGACGTCGCCGCAGCGATCTCGGAGCTGCGGGGGCTCGCCGCGTCCGCTGCTGCTGCGCAGGCGGTCCGCTGACGAAGTGGTTGTTGGGATCCGGCATTTCGGGCGCGATCACAGCCATTTCGTCAGCGAACGTGGGTGGGGGGAAGGCGGCGCGGCGGTGGGGAAGGGGGGAGGCGGCCGGGGGAGGGACCGCTTCGCTACCGCCCAGACCCGTGCTGATGGCACAATCACCCTCGACACACAGCCACACGCGTGCTCCGGGGTCGGTGAAACTCCGAACCGGCGGTGACAGTCCGCGACCCGGCCGAAGCCTGCAGCGACAGGCCGGCCGGTTGACCCGGTGGAACTCCGGGACCGACGGTGAAAGTCCGGATGGGAGGCGCACGCGCACCGGCTCGTACGGGCGGGCCTGAAGGCCACCCGCACCTGCCGGTCCGGCTGCCGGGTGTGCGAAGCCTCCGTCGCCACCCTCCCCGGCAGCCGACTCCCCCGGGGTTCGTCTGATCGAATCGCGGAGGATTCGAATGGACCTGCTCCTGCACCTGCTCAACGCCCAGATCCACGTCGGCGACACCTTCATCCTGTGGCGCGAGATCATCGGCAACCTCTTCGGGCTCGCCTCCGCGGTCGGCGGGATGCGCCGCCGCATCTGGGCGTGGCCGGTGGGGATCGTGGGCAACGTCCTGCTCTTCACCGTCTTCCTCGGCGGCGTCTTCCACACGCCCCAGGCCGTGGACCTCTACGGCCAGGCCGGCCGCCAGGTGTTCTTCATCGCCGTGAGCGTCTTCGGCTGGGTCCGGTGGCGCCAGGTCCGGCGGGCCAGCCTCGCCCTCAAGGACGACGGGACCCCGGCCTCGGACGCACCGGCCGTCGTCCCGCGGTGGGCCACGGCACGCGAGCGGACCCAGCTCGTCGCCACCGCGATCGTCGGCACGGTCGTCTTCGCGCAGATCTTCGCGGCGCTGGGCTCGTGGGGACCGTGGGCGGACGCGTGGATCTTCACCGGATCCCTGCTCGCGACGTACGGGATGGCGCGCGGCTGGACCGAGTTCTGGCTGATCTGGATCGGGGTCGACATGGTCGGCGTGCCGCTGCTGTTGAAGGCCGGCTTCTACCCGTCGGCGACGCTCTACCTGGTCTACGCGGGCTTCGTCCTCTGGGGCTTCTGGGTCTGGGTCCAGGTCCAGCGGGAAGAGCGGCGGACGTCGTCCGCCGGGCCCGCGACGCCGGTTATCGAGAGCGTGGGCTGAGCCGAGGGCTGCATGCGCTTGTCTCCCTGCACGTGCGCAGATAGACCGGCGGGCAGTCGGAACCCGGAAGGAGCGGAGATGCTCGACCTCGAGCGCGTCGACCTGCGCTCCCTTGCGGACGCCCTCGACGACAGCTCCGACTACACCAGCTGGTGGCTGGACCCGGAGACCGGAGAGGTCAACGCCTGGCCCACCGACTACGAGGTCGAGGGGGAAGACGACCCGGAGGAGCGCGGTCTGCTGCTTGTCCGTCCCCTGTCGTCCCGGGAGTCCTACGAGGACATGGCCGACTTCGTCGACCTGGTCCCCGATGCGCGGCAGGCCGATCGGCTCCGCCGCGCGATCTCGGGGCGAGGGGCGTTCCGGCGGTTCAAGGACGAGCTCCTGGACATGGGGGAGCTGAGGGACTCCTGGCACGTCTTCCGGAACTCCCGGATGACTCGGCGTGCCGTCGAGTGGCTGGTCGAGGCGGGGCTCGTCTCCGAGGTCGCCGCGCAGAGGTACCTCGACGCGCACCCCCTGCCGCACCAACCGGAGCTCACCGGCGTCTTCGACGTGGAGGCACTGTGCCGTTCCGTCGTCCGAGACCTGCGCCAGGTGTACGGGTCCCGGATGAAGCGGGTCGTGCTGTTCGGGTCCTGGGCTCGCGGGGAGGCGAGCGAGGAGTCGGACGTCGACCTCCTCGTCGTCCTGCCCGGGGACGTCGACCCCATCACCGAGCGGCGAAGGGTCGCCCACCCGGTCTGGCTGCAGTCGCTGCGCGCGGGCCGGGTCGTGTCCGTCCTCGTCACATCCGAGACGGCCCTCGAGCGCGACGGTAGTTCCTTCCTGGCACGGGTAGCGGCCGAGGGACGAGACGTCGCGTGACGGCCGAGCACCTGCGGCGCTCGCGGACGGAGCTGGAGGCGGCACGTCTTCTGGCGACCTCCGGCTTTCACGCTCAAGCGATCTCGCGCGCCTACTACGCCGCCTTCTGGGCAGCGGAGTCGGCGCTGGCGGCGGTGGACATCGCCCGGTCCCGGCACTCGGGCGTGGTTGCCGCCTTCGGCACGCACGTCGTCCTGAACGGTGGCGTGCCTCCTCGGCACGGCCGTGACCTGCACACCCTGTTCGACCTTCGCAACGCCGTCGACTACGGGGACGTCCAGGTGTCCGAAGAGCAGGCGCTCGAGGCGGTGGACGACGCCGAGCGGCTGCTCGAGGCGGTGGACGAGTGGCTGTCCGGATGACGACCGGCTGACCGAACATGCCGTCGTCCGACCAGCGACATCGCCGCCGGCCAGCCACCGGCACCCGCCCACTAACCTGAGCGCGTGAAGAGCTTCGACGACCTGTTCGCCGAGCTGTCCGTCAAGGCGGCCACGCGGGCACACGGCTCGCGCACGGTCGCGGAGCTGGAGGCCGGCGTCCACGCCATCGGCAAGAAGGTCGTCGAGGAGGCCGCGGAGGTGTGGATGGCGGCAGAGCACGAGTCGGGGGAGCGCACCGCGGAGGAGATCTCGCAGCTGATCTACCACCTGCAGGTGCTCATGCTCGCGCGCGGGCTGACGCTCGAGGACGTGTACGCCCACCTGTGAGCGCCCCACCGAGATCGTGCCGCCGTCCCTGGGCCACGGCCCGCCCGAGAACGACCAGCGAGGAAACCGACGCATGCTGAGGATCACCGTCCCGAACAAGGGCGCGCTGGCCGAGCCTGCCGCAGAGATGCTGCGCGAGGCCGGCTACGCCGCGCGTCAGGACTCCCGGCAGCTGGTCCTGCACGACCCCGACAACGGCGTGGACTTCTTCTTCCTCCGGCCCCGCGACATCGCGGTCTACGTCGGGGGCGGCACCCTCGACGTCGGCGTGACCGGCCGCGACCTGCTCCTCGACTCCGGGGTCGAGGCGACCGAGGTGATGCCTCTCGGCTTCGCGAGGTCCACGTTCCGCTTCGCCTCGGGGAGCGGCGCCGTTCGCTCGGTGGAGCAGCTGGCGGGCCAGCGGATCGCGACGAGCTACCCGGGTCTCGTCCGCGTCTACCTGGGCGAGCGGGGCGTGGAGAGCGAGGTCGTGCGCTTGGACGGCGCGGTCGAGACGGCCGTGGAGCTCGGCGTCGCGGACGTGATCGCGGACGTGGTGGAGACCGGGTCCACGCTGCGGGCCGCGGGTCTCGAGGTGTTCGGGGAGCCGATCCTGCAGTCGGAGGCGGTGCTGGTCCGCCGGGGCGGCTCCTCCGAGCCCGCTGGCCTGGACGTTCTCGTCCGGCGGCTGCAGGGTGTGCTCGTGGCCCGTCAGTACGTGTTGTTCGACTACGACATCAGGGACGACCTCGTGGAGCAGGCCTGCGCGGTGACGCCTGGGCTCGAGTCGCCGACCGTGTCGCCGTTGCACGAGCGCGGGTGGGTGGCGGACCGCTCCATGGTGCCGCGCGCGCAGGTAAACCGGGTGATGGACGAGCTGTACGACATGGGTGCCCGCGCCATCCTCGTCACGACGATCCACGCGTGCCGGATCTGACGTGAGCGCTGCACCTACCGGAGGCCCGGACGCCGAGCGCCCCGCCTACAAGCCTTTTCGACCCGTGCGCGCCCGGCGGGTGGCGCTGGGCGCGGCGGTGCTGACCGTGGCCGCCCTGACCTTCCTCGCGGTGATCCTGCCGAGGGAGGTGTCGATCTGGGACCGCCTCGGTGTCGTCGCCTTCGCCCTTATCGTCGCCTGGTTCCTGCTTCGGCACGCGAACGTCCGGGCGGTGCCGTCGCCGTCCGGGCTGCTCGTCCGCAACCTGTTCCACAGCCGCCGGCTGGAGTGGGCCGAGATCATCGCGGTCCGGCTCGGCGGGGACAGCTCCTGGGCGCAGCTCGACCTCTCGGAGGGCGACACCCTGCCCGTGATGGCGATCCAGCGGTCGGACGGCGCGTACGCCGAGTCCGAGGCGCGGCGCCTCGCGACCCTGGTCGCCATCGGCAGCCGGACGGAGCGGAACGACTGACCGAACCGCGGTCGCGGACGAGGCGAGCGTCAGGCTGACTCGGGACGATCTGGGCCGGAAGCGTTCGCCAGCGCCCGCAGCGCCTTCGTGAAGCACTCCATCGGAGGGTTGACGAGGCCGGCGCCGACCTGGCCCGTGCCCGCGACCTTGCCCGCCATGCCCGTGTTGATCTGCGGGAGGATCCGGGTCCGGACGACGGCGGGAACGTCGATGCCCACGGGCACCCCGCGGAAGCCGAGCGCGGGGACCTGCAGCATCGGGTGCTCGGCGAGCGTGATCTCGTACATCCGTCGAGTCGTGGCCATCGCGGTGGTCGAGTCGCCGCCGACGAACGCGACAATCGCCGGTGCCGCCGCCATGGCGAAGCCGCCGATGCCTGCGGTCTCGGTGATGGCGGAGTCGCCGAGGTCGGGGTTGGCGTCGTCCGGGCCGTAGTCGCCGAGGAAGAGTCCCTCGGGCACCTGGGCCGGCCCGGTGAACCAGCGGTCGCCGGTGCCGGACACCTGGATGCCGAAGTCCGTTCCGTTGCGCGCCATCGCGACGACGAGCGTAGACCCCGGGACGTCGCGGCCGGCGTCCAACGCGAGCTTGCAGGCGGGCATCACGAGGTTCAGGAAGAAGTGGTCGTTGGAGTTGCAGAACCGGACGACGTCCGCCACCTGTCCTGCCGGCGCGCCGAGCTCGAGCAGCTCGGGCACGAGCTCACGGACGAGCATCATCGTCCCGGCCCGGTTGCGGTTGTGGCCCTCGTCGCCCATCTGCAGCATCTGCGCGACGATCGCGCGGACGTCGACCGGGCCCGCCGCGGAGGCCGCACGTCGCCGGACCGCCTGCTGCAGCAACGGCCCGAGCACGGCGGACATCCAGCGCAGCCGGTCGAGGACCTCGGGTCCGTAGGCGCCGTACCGCAGCACCTTCCCCAGCCCCTCGTTGAGCGAGCAGTAGGCCGAGCGCCCTGTGACCAGGTCCTGCAGCTCGAAGACCCACATGCTCGGGCTCAGGACACCGGCCATCGGCCCGACCGTGGAGTGGTGGTGGCACGCGTCGAGCCGTAACGGGGAGCCGTCCCGGAGCCTCCCCGAGGCCAGCAGGCTCTCCGCCTCCTCCGGCGAGTCCGCGAGGCCCTCGAAGA
>JBKHWX010000002.1:0-8390 GCA_046566325.1 Actinomycetes bacterium
AGCCCCGCGAGACGGAGGCCCAGCCGGCTCAGCAGGCCAGCAGTCAGCAGGCCGGTGGCGGGGGTGGCGGCGGGATCACGACCCCCGTGACGATGCCCGCCCTCGGGGAGAGCGTCACCGAGGGCACGGTCACCCGGTGGCTCAAGCAGGAGGGCGAGACCGTCGAGGTCGACGAGCCGCTGCTCGAGGTGTCCACCGACAAGGTGGACACCGAGATCCCCTCTCCGGTCGCCGGAACGATCCAGAAGATCCTGGTCGGCGAGGACGAGACGGTCGAGGTCGGTGCCCAGCTCGCCATCGTCGGCGAGGGCTCGGGGGGTGGCGGCGGCGAGACCGGCGCCGAGACCACGGAGCAGGAGGTCGCCGAGCAGCAGCCCGAGCCGGCGCAGCAGGTGACGCCGAAGGCCGAGGGACCGGCGGTGGGCGGCCAGGGCGTCGAGCCCGAGCCGCAGCAGCAGCCTGCTCCTGAGGCGCAGGAGGCGCCGCAGGCGACCCAGGCGCAGGCACCACAGCAGCAAGAGGCGCCGCAGCAGCAGGCGTCCCAGCAGCAGCTTCCGCAGCAGCGGCAGCCGCAGCAGGCGGGTGAGGGCGGAGAAGGCCCGAGCTACGTGACGCCGCTGGTGCGCAAGCTCGCGGCGGAGCACGGTGTCGACCTCTCGTCGATCACCGGCACCGGCGTCGGCGGTCGGATCCGCAAGCAGGACGTGCTCGAGGCGGCCGAGAAGGCGAAGGCGGCCCCGGCAGCGGCCGAGGCACCCGCCGCCCAGGCGCCGGCGGCCGCACCGACCACACGGCCGACGGCCGCGCCCGAGATCGCCGCCAAGCGTGGGACGACGGAGAAGATGTCGCGCCTGCGCAAGGTCATCGCGACCCGGATGGTCGAGTCCCTGCAGGTGTCGGCTCAGCTCACCACCGTGGCCGAGGTCGACGTCACGAGGATCGCGCGGCTGCGGGCTCGCTCCAAGGACGAGTTCGAGCGGCGCGAGGGCGTGAAGCTGTCCTTCCTGCCGTTCTTCGCCCTGGCCACGGTCGAGGCTCTCAAGGCCTTCCCGAAGCTCAACGCGAGCATCGACGGCGAGGAGATCGCCTACCACGCGCAGGAGAACCTCGGCGTGGCCGTGGACACCGAGCGGGGCCTCCTCGTTCCGGTCATCAAGGACGCCGGTGACCTGAACATCGCCGGGCTGGCCCGCAAGATCGCCGACCTCGCCGACCGCACCCGCAACAACAAGGTGACCCCGGACGAGCTGGGTGGCGGGACCTTCACCTTGACCAACACGGGAAGCCGCGGGGCGCTGTTCGACACGCCGATCATCAACCAGCCGCAGGTCGGGATCCTCGGCACCGGCGCCGTGGTCAAGCGTCCCGTCGTGGTCTCCGACGCCGACGGCGGCGAGAGCATCTCGGTCAGGTCGATGGTCTACCTCGCGCTCTCCTACGACCACCGGCTCGTGGACGGCGCCGACGCGGCCCGGTTCCTCGCCGCGGTCAAGGCTCGCCTCGAGGAAGGCGCCTTCGAGGTCTGACCCTCGACGGCGCTCACCCGGCGCCCCCGAGCGCCCCCGAGCGCCTCGGACGCCGGGGGCGTCGCCGCGTCGCCCTCCACGACGTCCGCACGCTCGGGTCGCCCCGGCGGGCGCCCCCGCGGACGCACAGCCGAAAGGTTCTCATGGACGTCCTCCTCCAACGGTTCGACGACAGCGCCGTCGACCGGGTGCTCGCTGTCGTCGCTCATCCCGACGACATGGAGTACGGCGGCGCCGCGGCAGTCGCCCAGTGGACGGCGCGGGGCGCGCAGGTCGCGTACGTCCTCGCGACGAGCGGGGAGGCCGGGATCTCGTCGCTGCCACCAGAACAGGCCGGCCCCCTGAGAGAGCGTGAGCAACGGGCGGCCTGCGCACACGTCGGGGTGGACGACCTCCGGTTCCTCGGCTTTTCCGACGGCACCGTCGAGTACGGGCTGCCGCTGCGACAGGCGATCGCCGCCGAGATCCGCCGGTTCCGTCCCGACACCGTGATCACCGTCTCCTTTCGTGAGAGCTGGCCGGGCGGGATGCTCAACCAGGCCGACCACGTCGCCGTCGGTCGAGCGGTGGTGGACGCTGCGCGCGACGCCGGCAACCGCTGGGTCTTTCCCGAGCTCGTGGAGCGGGGACTCGAGCCGTGGCCGGACGTGCGGCAGGTCCTCGCGTACGCGTCACCGCTCTCGACGCATGTCCTCGACGTCAGCGCTGGCTTCGCTGCCGGCGTCGAGTCGCTGAAGGCACACGAGGCCTACCTCGAAGCCCTCGGACCGGACGCGCCGGACCCGGAGAGGTTCCTCGGGGAAGGCCTGAGGCCAGCCGGTGAGGCGGTGGGCGCGGAGTACGGGGTCGCCGTCGAGGTGTTCCCGCTGCAGCTGTTCTGAGCGGTCGGCGCTCCTCTGCGGAGGACGTGCCTGGAGCACCGCACTCCCGGGACGTTGCGCGGAGGACGTAGGCCGACACCCGCGAGGGTGTGCTCAGGCGACCGTGGAGACGGACCACCGGCCGTCGACCCGGACCAGGGTGAGCTCCGAGCTGACCGGCTCGCCGCGTGGTCGGACCTCCACCACCTCGCCGTCCGACCGCTGCACCCGCTTGTGCTCCCTGGTGACGACCTCGACACGGACCACGGCCGACTCCGGCGACCGGCTGACGAGCTCCGTGTGCTGCACCTCGAACGACAGGCCCTCCAGGACGATCCCCTCGTTCGCCAGGCCTCGCAACACGTTGCGGTCGCTCTCGAGGGATGCGGACCCAGGGGCGTCGGCGAGCGCCAGGGGCTTGTCGTCCCCGGTGGCGAACGCGGCCGCGCGCAGCTGCGCGAGCGCAGGGACGGCGGTCAGCGGGTCCTCGCCGGACAGGATCGCCAGCAGGTCCGGTACCAGGCCTGCAGTGGTCTCGATCGTCGGCGTCGCGGCGCCACCCGGGGTGGCCTCGAAGCCGGACGAGCCGGCGCTCTCGGCGCGGGCGTCCGTCGCCGCCTTGCCACCCGTCACCTCGGCCGCCTTCCCGTCGCCGTCCCCCTGACGCTCGGCCGAGACAGCCACGATCCCCGCGTCTCCCGTCCGTCCTACAGGGAGGAGGTCGGTCGCGAGCACCCCGTACGTCGCCCCGGCCAGAAGCACGGCCACTGCACCGCCGAGCGCGAGAACAGACCGGCGTCGGGTACGACGTGAAGCGGCGGGAGCGTCGTCCCCGCCCCGACTGTCCCGCGCCGCCTGCACACGGAGCCGATGCGTGACGACGTCCGCGGCCGCCGCCCCGAGGTCGGTCGGCACGAGGCGGACGGGAGCCGCCCCCGTCGCGTCGAACACCTCAACCGCGAGCGTCGCGGCGTCCGGCCTCTGCGACGGCAGCGGGTTCATCCCCTGCTCCAGCACGGCGACGAGCGCTGCGGGCGCGTCCGGAGCGAGCGACACGAGCGGCGGGCGGGACGCCGACGGCTGCGGCGGGCGGCCTGTCAGCGCGTGCCAGCCGACAGCGCAGAGCCCGAACACGTCGCTGGACGGCGCGGGCGGAAGGCCCGACAGCACGGCCGGGTCCGTGTAGCCGGCGGTGCCGTGCAGGTCGGCGGGTGCGACCCCGACGAGCGACGCGACGCCGAGGTCGCTGAGGAGGGGGCGCCCGTCCTCGGCGAAGAGGATGTTGCCCGGGGAGACGTCGCCGTGGACGAGGCCGCGGTCGTGGAGGTCAGCGAGGGCCGTCGCGAGCGGGGTCAGCACGGTCACGACCTCGCCCGGCTCGAGGGGACCCCTCGCGCCGACTAGGGCGGCGAGGCTGCCGCCGGGGGCGTAGTCGAGCACGAGCGCGAGGGCGTCGGGTCCGGCCTCGACGACAGTGCGGAGCCGAAGGACGTGCGGATGGTCGATGCGCCGGCCCGTCATGCACTCCCGCCGGACACTCGCGCGGTCGGCCTCGCGCACGTGGACCAGCTTCAGCGCGACCGACTGACCCGAGGACAGCTCGACCGCCGACCAGACCTCGCCGCTGCTGCCGATCCCGAGGATCTGCCGCGTCCGGTACCCAGGGACGGACGGGGCGTGGCTGCTGGCGGACGACAGGCTGGCGGTCACGGTGGTACTCAACCGCAGTGGCCCATGGCCGTGTCGCCGGTTGTCCACAGGGGCGGCGGGCTCGGGAGCTCGGCGCTCGGGAGGTCAGGATTCGCTCGCCGGGTCCTCCACCACGCGCACCTGCCCCGTCTCCGCGCTCAGTCGCGCCGCGTCGAGCACCGCGAGAACGTGGACGGCGTCCCACGGGTCGACGGGCCAGGCGCCGTCCCCGTGCAGGGCGGCCGCGACGGCGCGGTAGAAGTCCGCGTGCTCAACAGGAGGACGGGGCACGGGCTCGCGCTGGTCCCCGACGACGCGCCAGCCGCAGTGCGCCTCGCTCTCGTCGAGGAGGTCGGCGAACGCCGTCGGCTCGGACTCGAAGCTCGTGACGACGTAGGCGGCGCGAGTGCCGAGCACCCGGGTGCGCGGACCGGGCGCGGCGGCCAGGGAGAGGGCGCCGAGGTGGCTGCGGACACCGGAGACGTGCGTGCAGGCGAGGAAGGCGTCGTCCTCGGCCCGGGTGGTGCGAGCGGACAGCTCCGCGTAGACACGCGCGACGGGTCCGAACAGGTTCGCGGCGGAGTCGACGAGGTGGCTGTGCAGGTCGAGCAGGATTCCTCCGCCGCGCGTCGCGTCCGCGTTCTCGCGCCACCGGTCCTTGGGCACCGGGCGCCAGCGCTCCCAGCGCCGCTCGAAGCGGAAGACCTCGCCGAGGGAACCGGACTCCAGCAGTGCACGCAAGGCGACGTGCTCGCCGTCCCACCGACGGTTCTGGAACACCGTCAGCGGCACGTTGGCCTCTCGTGCGACGCGGACGACGCGATCCGCGTCGGCAGCATTCGTCGCGAGAGGCTTGTCCACGACTACGGGGACCCCCGCCTCCACGCACGAGACCGCCTGCCCCGTGTGCACGCCGGTGGGCGACGCGAGGACGACGAGGTCGAGGTCGCGGGTCAGGAGCGTCTCGAGGTCGTCGACGACCTCGACGCCGGGGATCCCCGCGAGGGCCGCCTCCCGTCGTCCCGGGTCGCTCGTGGACACCGTCGTGACGTGAAGGCCGGCGAGTGCCAGCAACGGCGCGTGGATGAGCCGTCCCGCGTCGCCGTAGCCGACGAGGCCGACCCGGCAGGGGGTCATGTCGACGCCTCCGGCGTCTGCGGACGCGCGAGAGCGCTCGGCGCCCACACCCGCCTCCCCAGGTCGTACGAGAGCGACGGCACCAGCAGCGACCGCACGACGAGGGTGTCGAGCAGCACGCCGAAGGCGACGATGAACGCGATCTGCAGCAGGAAGAGCAGTGGCAGCGTGACGAGCGCCGAGAACGTCGACGCGAGGACCACGCCCGCGCTCGTGATGACACCTCCGGTGACCGCGAGGCCGACGAGGATCCCCGGCCGGGTCCCACGTCGCTTCGACTCCTCGCGCACCCGGGTCATCAAGAAGATCGAGTAGTCGATGCCGAGCGCGACAAGGAAGACGAACGCGTACAAGGGGATCGCCGGGTCACCGCCAGGCAGGTCGAGAACATGGTTGAACACGAGGGCACTGGTCCCGATCGTCGCCGCAAAGGAGACGACGTTCGCGACGATGAGCAGAAGCGGCGCGACGAGGGCGCGGAGCAGCAGCATGAGCACGACGAAGATCACGAGCAGCACTGCCGGGATGACGACGCGAAGGTCGTGGTCACTCGCCTCGCGCACGTCGAGGTTCGCTGCGGCGCTGCCTCCGACCAGGACGTCAGGGGACACCTCGTCCAGCTGCACGCGCAGCCGCTGGACGACCTCCTCCGCCTCGGGACTTCCCGGGTCGGGTCTCAGCGTGACCTGGACGAGCGCCTTCCCGTCGACCGTCTTCACGTCTGCAGGGTGACCAGGCGGACCGGCCTGACCGGGCGGACCGGCCGTCAGGGGGACCGCCGCGGTGACGCCGTCCGTGCGCTCCGCGACGGAGACGACGTCCGGCAGGACCGCCACCGGCGTGACGACGACGGCGGGGTCTCCGAACCCACCGGCGAAGTGCTCGGAGAGGGCCTTCTGGCCCGCCACGGACTCGACCGGGTCGAGGAACAGGTCGGTCTGGCTGATGCCGCTGGCCTTGAAGGTCGGAACGAAGGCCGCGAGCACCACGAGGCAGGCCAGAGTTCCGGCCCAGACGCGCCGCGGGTGCCTGCCGACCAGGCGCGCTACCCGACCCCAGATGCCGTTGCCCTCGGCCGCCGCCGCGGGAGGCACGTGGTCGAGGCGCGGGACGCGTGGCCAGAAGAGCCAGCGTCCACTCGGTGGCCGTGCGTACCAGGCGAGTGGCGTGGACGGGACGTCGAGACGAGGCGCCACGTGGCGACCCCCGCCACCCGCGTGCTGCCTCCGGGCGGAGCGGCGCAGGATCGCGAGCGCGACGAGCACGAGCAGTGCGACGAGGGCTCCCAGGACCACGCCCGCGCCGGCGCTGGGCGCGAGCGCGGCACCGACGGCAGCCCCTGCGCCGGCGACGACAAGACCGAGCACGATGACGGGCCACAGCAGCAGCACCGGCAGGAACGTGAGGACCGACAACATCGCGGACGCGATCCCGATGGCGCCGACCGGGCCGAGCCCGCGGGTGGAACCGAGGTCAGCAAGCAGCAGGCAGAGCAGGCCGAGGATGACTGTCGACGCGCTGGCGACCACCGGCTCGACCGTCATCCGCCAGGCTTTGCGCATCGCCAGGTACTTCGACTCGTACTCGTGCAGCTCCTCCCGGTAGCGGCTCACGAGGAGCAGGGCGTAGTCGGTCGCCGCGCCGACGACGAGGATGAACAGGATGCCCTGGCTCTGCCCGTTCAGGTCGATCACGCCGCCCTCGGCGAGGGGGTAGATCACGCCACCCGCGGCCGCGAGCGCGACCAGCGCCGACAGCAGGGCGGCGAACGGCAGGATCGGGCTCCGGTAGACCAGGAGCAGGATGACGAACACCACCGCGAGCGTGACCTGGAGCAGCCGTCCGTCGATCCCTTCGAAGGCGACGACGAAGTCGGCCAGCACCCCTCCCGGACCGGCGACGTAGGCGTTCAGCCCCAGCGGGCGGAGGTCGTCGTGCACCGCGGACCGCAGGGTCTGCGCCGCCGCGAACACGACGGATCGGCCGTCGGGAAGGTTGGTGGCGGCCGCGTCCGCGTCGAGGGGTATCGGGACGAGCACCGCCTTGCCGTCCTGACTCGGCACCACCGGGATCGGCTCGTCCGCGAGGAAGCTGCCGAGCGTGTGGCCGGCCGGGGGTGGCTTCGCGGTCGAGCTGTCCGCGGACACGGTCAGCGACGGGACTGTGCCGACGAACGACTGGACGGCGGCGAGGTCCTGAGGGGTCAGCCCTGCGTCCCGCTCGACCACGAGGAAGTAGGGCAGCGACTGGGAGTCCTGGAAGCGGGCGGCCAGTGCAGAGACGGCGGTGGACTCGGCCGACTGGGGGAGGAAGGAGGCGTTGTCGTTCTTCTGCACCTCCGACAGCCGGCCGACCAGCGGACCTCCCGTGCCCGCGATGGCCAGCCACACGAGCAGCGCGACCACGAGCAGCCCGGCGCGGGCGACAGCACGCGGGAGCAGGCGGCCCGCGGCCCGGTGCGCCGGTGGCCGGGGCTGGCGGCGCGCCTCGACCCGCTCCTCGTCTCGCTCGGCGAGCCGGTTCGCGGTAGCGGCCGCTGCGTGGTCGTCGTCCATTGCCGCTGAGCGTACGTGGAGGGACCGACAATGCCGCTAGCACAGCGGGGCCAGTGGGGACGGCGCCGCCGTGAATGCCGTCCGGCCGCTGTCGTGGTCGCGGCGTAGCCTGACCGGGCAGCGCAAGGACGGCACGTGGAGACGGGAGGGCCGATGGAGTTCGTCGACCTGGGCTACGGCAGTGACGCGGTGGACTACCTGGAGGCATGGGACCGCCAGCGGGCCGTGCACGCGGACGTCGTGGCCGGGGTAGCACCGGACACGGTGCTCCTGCTCGAGCACGAGTCCGTCTACACGGCCGGAAAGCGGACAGCGCCGCACGAGCGACCGTTCGACGGCACTCCCGTGGTGGACGTCGACCGTGGGGGCAAGATCACCTGGCACGGCCCCGGGCAGCTGGTGGGGTACCCGATCGTGCGGCTCAGTGACCCCGTGGACGTCGTCGCGTACGTCCGGCGCGTCGAGCAGGTCCTCATCGACGCCTGCGCGGATCTTGGCGTCGAGGCGGGTCGGGTCGCGGGACGCAGCGGCGTGTGGATCGCGGCCGACGCGCGCGGGCGCGAGCGGAAGGTGGCGGCCATCGGCGTCCGGGTGGCGCAAGGCGTGACGATGCACGGGTTCGC
>JBKHWX010000003.1:0-10868 GCA_046566325.1 Actinomycetes bacterium
GCGAGGGCGGGAGGGAGCGGGAGTGATCGAGGCGTCGTCCGTCGAGGCCGTCCGGCGCGCGGAGCAGGTCACGATGAGCCGGGTACCGGAGGGGGCGCTGATGCAGCGGGCCGCCGCCGGGCTGGCCGGGGTCGTGGCGTCGGAGCTCGTCGCCCGGCGCGGCGGGGTGTACGGCGCTCGTGTCGCCCTGCTGGTCGGCGGTGGGTCCAACGGAGGCGACGCCCTCTGGGCAGGCGCTCGTCTCGCCGCCAGAGGAGCCGTCGTGTCCGCGCTGCTCACCTCGGCGCACCCGCATCGCGAGGGGCTGGCCGCTCTGCAGGCCGCGGGCGGGCGGCTGGTCCCGGCGGACGACGAGACCGCGGCGGGGCGGGCGGCCGTCGGTCTGCAGGGCGTCGACGTCGTCGTCGACGGGCTGCTCGGGATCGGAGGCCGTCCGGGACTGACCGGAGGCGCCGCCGTCCTCGCCGACCGCCTGCCCCCCGACGCGCTGGTGGTCGCGGTCGACCTGCCGAGCGGCGTCGACCCGGACACCGGCGAGCTGGCGGGCAGCGCCGTTCGCGCCGACGTCACGGTCACCTTCGGTACGGCCAAGCCGTGCCTGCTCCTTCCGCCCGCGGACCGCCTGGCGGGGAGGCTCGTGCAGGTCGACATCGGGCTCGACCCGGCCGAGCTCGGGCAGCCCGCCGTCACCCGGCTCGAGCTGTCGGACGTCGAGGCCCGCTGGCCGGTGCCCGGCGCGACCGACGACAAGTACTCCCGAGGGGTGCTCGGGGTCGTCGCCGGCGGCGCGACGTACACGGGTGCCGCCGTGCTCTGCACCGGTGCCGCCGTCCGCGCCGGCGCCGGGATGGTGCGGTACGTGGGTCCGCAGCTGCCGACGGACCTCGTCCGGGCGCGCTGGCCGGAGGTCGTCCCGGGGGAGGGGCGCGTCCAGGCGTGGGCGCTGGGCTCGGGGGTCGACCCGTCGGAGGACGAGCAGGCGGCCGCCGTCCGGAAGGCGCTCACGTCGGGGCTGCCGTGCGTCGTCGACGCCGGTGCGCTCGAGGTGCTCACCGACGTCCTACGGCAGCACGGCGCGCCGCTCGACGCCCCGCTGCTGCTCACCCCGCATGCCGGCGAGCTGGCGCGGCTGCTGGGGGCGCTCCCCGACGACCTGTCAGACCGACGTAGGCCACCAGCGCACGAGGGTCTGACACAGCAGGACCCCGACGACGTGTCAGACCCGCGTAGGCGCACACCGCACGAGGGTCTGACCCGGGAGCAGGTGGAGGCCAGCCCGCTGCACTTCGCGCGTGCCGCGGCCCGGGCCACCGACGCGACCGTGCTGCTCAAGGGCGCGACGACGCTCGTCGTCACTCCCGACGGCCGGGTGCGGGCCCAGCCGGACGGCCCGCACTGGCTCGCGACCGCGGGGTCCGGGGACGTGCTCACCGGTGTGGCCGGCGTCCTGCTGGCCGCCGGAGTCGACCCGCTCGACGCCGGCAGCCTCGCCGCGATGACCCACGGCGTCGCGGGCGCGCGCGCATCCGCAGGTGGACCGGTCAGCGCCGAGAGCGTCCTCGACGCTCTTCCTGACGCCGTCACGGCCCTGCTGCACGGGCGTACCGGCCACTCTTTGCGAGACTGGGACGGTGACCGGAACGTACCCGGCAGAGGCCGTCGTCGACCTGGACGCCGTCACCGCGAACGTGGCCGCACTCGTGGAGCACGCTCGGGGCGCGGCGGTCATGGCGGTGGTGAAGGGTGACGGCTACGGTCACGGCGCCGTCCCGTGTGCGCGTGCGGCGCTGCGCGGCGGCGCCACGTGGCTCGGTGTCGCCCAGCTGTCCGAGGCGGTCGCCCTGCGGGCCGCCGGCATCGACGCGCCCCTGCTGACCTGGCTCTACGCGCCCGACCAGGACCTCGCCCCCGCCGTCGCCTCGGGCGTCGACCTCTCGGTCGCCGCGCCCTGGGCCCTCGACGCCGTGGTGGGCGCCGCCCGGGCGACCGGACGCACCGCCGGGATCCACCTCAAGGTGGACACCGGGCTCGCCCGCGGAGGCGCGACCGCCGAGGGCTGGCCCGACCTCGTCAAGGCGGCCGCGGCCGCCCAGGCGGACGAGGCCGTCGACGTCGTCGGCGTGTGGTCGCACTACGCCAACGCGGACATCCCGTTCCACCCGAGCGTCAAGGCCCAGAGCGAGTCGCTGCTCGAGGCCGTGGACGTCGCCACCCGCCACGGTCTTCGGCCGCAGCTGCGTCACCACGCGAACTCCGCGGCCACGCTGACGGACCCGTCGTCGCACTTCGACCTCGTCCGGCCCGGCCTTGCGGTCTACGGCCTCTCGCCGGTGCCGGACGTCGGCGGTCCAGAGCGGTTCGGCCTGCGACCTGCCATGACGCTTCGGGCGAAGCTCGTGCTGGTCAAGGACGTCGCGGCCGGGCAGGGCGTCTCGTACGGCTACTCGTACGTGACGACCCGGCGCACGACGCTCGCGCTCGTGCCCCTCGGCTACGCCGACGGGATCCCGCGACACGCGAGCGACACCGGTCCCGTGAGGCTGGCCGGCCGGCGGCTGACCGTGGCGGGCCGCGTCTGCGTGGACCAGTTCGTGCTGGACGTCGGCCGGCTCGACCCCGACGTCACCGCCGGTGACGAGGTGGTGCTGTTCGGCCCCGGGGACGACGGCGAGCCGACCGCGCAGGACTGGGCCGACGCGGCGGGGACGATCAGCTACGAGATCGTCACGCGCCTCGGTGACCGCATCCCCCGGGTCTACGTGGGGAAGGACGCCGAGGTCCTCGTCTCGGGGAGCCCGGCGTGAACCCAGGGCGGGGCCTGGTCTCGCTGGGTGCCGGCCTGGGCGCGGCGGTGGCGGGCGCCGTCCTCGGTCTGGCGGCCGAGCGCGCCGCCGTCGGCAAGCCGCTCCTGCCCCGTCCCGGAGGGCCGACGGGGCTGGTGCCGTTCGGGTCCGTGCGGTCCGCGCCGCTCGTCGTCCAGTCGGACGACGGCACCGCGCTCCACGTGGAGGTGGACGAGCCCGACGAGCCGGACCCCGACGGGCTGACCGTGGTGTTCAGCCACGGGTACGCGCTGAACCTGGACTCCTGGCACTTCCAGCGCCTCGCCCTGCGGGGCCGGTACCGCATGGTCTTCTGGGACCAGCGCGGCCACGGCAGGTCGCAGCGCGGCCCGGTCGGCTCGGCGACCATCGACCAGGTCGGAGCGGACCTCGCCGCCGTCATCGCCTCGACGGCGGCGGAAGGCCCGCTCGTCCTCGTCGGGCACTCCATGGGCGGCATGACCGTGATGTCCCTCGCCGCACGCGACCCGGAGCTGTTCGACGAGCGGGTCGCCGGCGTCGCGCTCGTCGCCACCAGCGCCGGGGGGATCGCCAAGAACGACTACGGGCTGAAGTTCGTCGGACCGGCGTTCCAGCGGCTCGCGCCGACTGCCCTGGCGTTCCTGGCGCGGGCTCCTGCGCTGGTGGAGCGCGGGCGACGGCTCGGGGGCGACCTCGAGCAGCTGCTCGTCCGCAGGTACTCCTACGGCTCACCGGTCTCCGACGAGCTCGTCGACTTCACCGCGCGCATGATCGCGGCCACCCGCATCGAGGTCATCAACGACTTCTTCCCCGAGTTCACCCGGCACGACAAGCGCCAGGCGCTCGCGTCGCTGTCCGGGATCGAGACGCTCGTGCTCGTCGGGGACGACGACCTGCTCACGCCCGACTCCCACAGCGACGAGATCGTCCTGCGCATCCCGCAGGCCGAGGAGGTCATCGTCCCCGACGCCGGCCACCTCGTGATGCTCGAGCACCCCGGCCTGGTCACCTCGCACATCGTCGAGCTGCTCGACCGCGCCCGCCGGTCGATCGAGGGCGAGCCGGGGGCGGCTAGGCGGCGCCGCGGCCGACGCGGCCGGGGGTCGCGGACGACGTCGGTCCGGCCGCGGGCCGCCTCGTGACGGACGGCGAGCTCGAGCGGCCCGAGGTCGTCGTCGTCGTCCCCACCGCCGACGCGATGACAGGGCTGGGGCGTCGGGTCGCCGGCCTGCTGCATGCCGGCGACCTGGTCCTGCTGAGCGGCGACCTCGGGGCCGGCAAGACGACCTTGACGCGCGGGATCGGGGAGGCGCTAGGCGTCCGCGGGGCTGTGACCTCGCCCACCTTCGTGCTCGCCCGCGAGCACCCCTCGCTGACCGGGGGACCGCCGCTCGTGCACGTCGACGCCTACCGGCTCGAGAGCTTCGACGAGGTCGAAGGGCTGGACCTGGAGTCCTCGCTGGAGGAGGCGGTCACCGTCGTCGAGTGGGGTGAGGGGCTCGTCGAGGGGCTGTCGGGCGACCGCCTCGAGGTGCGGCTGCGACGCCCCCGAGGCGGGGCGCGTGTGCAGGCCGCGGACCCCGACGAGCCGGACGACGAGCCGCGGACCGTGACCCTGCGCGGCGTCGGCAAGCGGTGGGCGGGCGTCGAGCTGCCGGCCACCGGCCTCGTCCGACCCGGCGGATAGCCTGCGGCCGTGCTGCTCGCCCTCGACACGTCCGCCGCCGTGAGCGCCGCCGTGCTGGACGACGACGAGGGCTCGGTGGACGTGCTCGCCGAGCGGACGCGCCACGACCCGCGGCGCCACGCCGAGCTGCTCGTGCCCAGCATCGACGAGGTGCTGCGCGAGGCCGGGCGCACCCGCGCGGACGTGAGCCGGATCGGCGTCGGGGTCGGTCCCGGACCGTTCACGGGTCTTCGGGTGGGGCTGGTCACGGCCCGCACCCTCGGGCTGGCGCTCGGGGTGCCCGTCGACGGCGTGTGCAGCCTTGACGCCCTCGCCCTGCAGGCGCTGGAGGCTCTCGAGGACGGCGAGCACGAGCTCGTCGTGGCCACCGATGCCCGCCGCAGGGAGGTCTACTGGGCGCGCTATGCGGCCCGTCCGGTGGGCGGGGTGCCGGTCCGGCTGCGCGGTCCCGAGGTGTCCCGTCCGGCCGACGTCCCGGTGGGCGGCGCGGTCTGCGTCGGGCGGGGCGGCGTCCTCTACCCCGATGCGCTGCCGACCCCGGAGCAGGAGGGGCTGCCCCTCGACCCGCAGGCCGGCGCGCTCGGCCGGGTGGCCGCCGTCCGCCTTCGGGCCGGGGGAGAGGGTCTGGAGCCGCCCGACCCGATGTACCTGCGCCGTCCGGACGCCGCTCCCCCCGCTGAGCGCAAACGCGTGCTGCAGTGAGCGGCGGGCCCGGTGGGGCACCGGGAACCGCCTCGCGCCGAGCGACGCTCCGGCGGATGCGCTGGTGGGACATCGAGGTGCTGCTCCCGCTGGAGCGGGAGCTGTTCGGAGACTGGTCCTGGTCGGCGGAGACGTTCTGGTCGGAGCTCGCGGCGGCGGGCCGGTGGTACGTGGTCGCAGAGTCTTCGGCGGAGTCTTCGACCGAGACGCCCGACCAGAGCTCGCTCGTCGGCTACGCGGGGCTGGCGACCACCGGCACGGAGGCCGACGTGCAGACGGTCGCGGTGGCGCCGTCCGCCCAGGGCACCGGCCTCGGCGGCGTGCTGCTGCGCGCCCTGGTCGAGGAGGCCGCCCGGCGCGGGTGCTCGTCGCTGCTGCTCGAGGTGCGCGCCGACAACGCGCCCGCGATCAAGCTGTACGAGCGCCACGGCTTTGAGCGGATCGCCGTCCGCCGCCGCTACTACCAGCCCGGGGACGTCGACGCGCACGTCATGCGCCTCCGCCCCCTCCCGCGTTGATCTAGCGGTACCACCCGCTTCCGGGGGCGGCAGATCCCGCCCGCCAACCCCGCCGCTGAACGGGTGGACCTTCGCTCGCACGCCCGTCCGCGACGCGCCCGACACGTACGCTTTGTAGACATCCGCCACCATTCTTCGGGGGGAAGAATGTCTCAGCAGCCCACCCACGTCTCCGCGCAACCGTCGCCGTTCGCAGCCCCGCCACACGTGTGGCAGGAGTTCCGCCCACCGCAGCGAGTCACGCCCAGCAGAGGGTTCGCGATCGCCGCGCTCGTCGCCGCCGGCCTTCTCCTGCTGGTCGACCTGGCGGAGGCGGTGACGGCGTGGTCGGCCGCGGACGCCTATGCGACCGCTGCTGACAGCGGGCTCCCGACCGTCGACGTCTGGACGGGTTACGACCTCCTGACCCTGGTCTGGTCGCTCACCGCCCTGGCCGCCTACGTCACCACCTGCCTCTGGCTCTGGGCGGCCCGACGCAACGCCGAGATGATGTCCCACGCCCCCCATGCCCGCGCACGAGGATGGGTCTGGGCCGGCTGGCTGGTGCCGATCGTGTCCCTCTGGTTCCCGTACCAGATCGTTCGCGACATTCGCGCCGCCGGACGCTCCACGGGAGAGCGCCAGCTCCCGGGCACGGGCCTGTGGTGGGGACTCTGGGTGGGATCGCTGTCCTTTAGCCAGCTCGGGAGCCTTGTGGCCTCGAGCACGACCTCCAGCGGGGACTCCTTCGCGCTCCTCGGCCCCCTCGAGACGCTGGGCGCCCTGCTCTTGGCGGCTGCGTTCGCCGTCTGGGTTCGGATCGTCCTGGAGATCTGCAGCAACGAGGACCGCGCCGCGGCCCAGGCCTGGCGCTGAGCTGCTAGCGGCCGCGCCGGCGGTGCCTAGAGTGGCCGGGTGAGCGGCTCCGACCTTCCCCTGGTGCTCGGCATCGAGACGTCCTGCGACGAGACCGGCGTCGGGCTGGTGCGCGGTCACGACCTGCTGTTCGACGCCATCGCGAGCAGCGTCGACGAGCACGCGCGGTTCGGGGGCGTCGTCCCCGAGGTGGCGAGCCGAGCGCACCTGGAGGCGATGGTCCCGACGATCGAGCGCGCCTGCCGTGAGGCGGGGGTGCGGCTGGCGGACGTGGACGCGGTGGCGGTGACGAGCGGGCCCGGCCTCGCCGGCGCCCTGCTCGTCGGCGTGGCCGCGGCGAAGGCGCTCGCCTACGGCCTCGGCGTGCCGCTCTACGGCGTCAACCACCTCGCCGCGCATGTCGCGGTCGACACGCTCGAGCACGGTCCGCTGCCCGAGCCGTCGATGGCGCTGCTCGTGTCGGGCGGTCACTCGTCGCTGCTGTTGGTCCCCGACGTCACGGACGACGTCCGACCGCTCGGCCAGACCATCGACGACGCGGCGGGCGAGGCGTTCGACAAGGTCGCGAGGCTCCTCGGGCTGCCCTTCCCCGGGGGGCCGCACATCGACCGGGTGGCGCGGGACGGCGACAAGGTCGCCATCGACTTCCCCCGGGGCCTGACCTCCCAGCGCGACCTCGAGCGCCACCGGTACGACGTCTCGTTCTCCGGCCTGAAGACGGCCGTCGCGCGCTGGGTCGAGGCCCGGCAGGCGGACGGCGAGCCGGTTCCGGTCGCCGACGTCGCGGCGTCCTTCCAGGAGGCCGTCGTGGACGTGCTGACCCGCAAGGCCGTGCTGGCGTGCACCGAGAACGGCGTCGAAGACCTGCTCGTCGGAGGAGGGGTCGCCGCCAACTCGAGGCTCCGCGCGCTGGCCCAGGAGCGCTGCGACGCGGCCGGTATCCGGCTGCGCGTGCCCCGGCCGAAGCTGTGCACCGACAACGGCGCGATGGTCGCGGCGCTGGGGTCGCAGATGCTGGCCCGTGGGCGGCCCGCATCCGCGCTCGACGTGCGGGCCGACTCCTCGATGCCCGTCACCGAGGTGCTGGCCGGCACGTGACACGTCCGCAGGAGCGCGGGTTCGGTCAGGGGCGCTGTGCGAACAGGACCGTGTCCACGGCAGTGCCGGTGTCCGTCGCGCGGCTGAGCTGCTCCAGCCGTGACGTTCGCCAGCCGGGGACGGCGCCACCCAGCAGCGCGCTGTCGTAGAGGATCTCCGGGTCCTGCGGGCCGCCCACGCCACGGACGAGGTTGTCCCGGTCGTGGCCGAGGACCAGCAGGTGGCCACCGGGGCGGACGGCGGCGGCACAGCGGGCGAGCACGTCGACCAGCTGGGCGCGCGGCAGGTGCAGGTACAGCACCAGCACGAGGTCGAACTGCTCGGTGCCGAGGTCGGCGGTCAGCACGTCCTTCACCCGCCAGGTGATGCGCGCTCCGGGCGGCGCGGCCTCCTGCCCGCGTCGAAGGCCGACCGCGGAGAAGTCGACGGCATCGACCTCCCACCCACGCCCGGCCAGCCACACCGCCATCCGCCCTTCACCGGCCGCGACGTCGAGTGCGCGCCCAGGCTGCAGCGGGGCCAGCAGCTCCGCCGCTGCCCGGTTCGGCCCCTCGGACCACTGCCGCGCTTCGGCGTAGCGGCGGTCCCACTCGTCGACGTCCATGTGGTCTCCTCCTGACAGCGTCGGGCACGGCACGAGCCAGAGGGCAAGCCTGCTGGGTGAGAGTAGGTGACGGCGGCGCGATCCTGACGCGGCCTAAGCACTGCAAAGGAAGCGATGCAAAGAGATGCTTGCAAAGAAGCCTTTGGAGCGGCTAGCGTCGTCCTCGTGAACCACAACGTCTTCGCTGACATCGCCGACTCTCGTCAGGCCGAGATGCGCAGCGCCGCCGAGCGGCAGCGTGTCGCCGGCGCAGCACGGGCGGAGGCGCGGGCGGCGCGTCTCGCGGAGCGCGCACACCGCCTCCAGGAGCGCGCACGTCGCCTGGCCGCCGTCCCCCGGCTGGTACGCGCGTGACGGACGACGAGCAGAAGGCCGAGCAGGGGCGGCAGGAGAGGGCGCGGCACGCGCCGGAGCGCGTTCTCGACGCGACTGCCCTGCACGGTCTGGCGCACCCGCTGCGGGTGCAGCTCTGGGACGAGCTGAACGTCCACGGCTCGGCGACCGCGTCGATGCTCGCGCGCAAGCTGGGGGAGTCCAGCGGCGCGACGAGCTACCACCTGCGCCAGCTGGAGCGGCACGGCTTCGTCGAGGAGGACCCGGGGCGCGGGACGGGCCGCGAGCGGTGGTGGCGTGCGGTGGCGGGAGGCGTGACCCTGCGCGGGCACGAGATGCTGCAGAGCCGTGCGACGCGCGAGGCGGCGAACCTCGTGCTCTCCGAGTGGCACCGCGGCCGTGCGAAGCGGCTGGAGAACTGGCGGGCGACCCATGCGCAGTGGCCGACGGAGTGGGTCGAGGCGAGCCTGGAGTCGACCAGCCACCTGCGCGTCAGCCGGGAGGAGCTCCAGGAGGTTCGCGAGGAGCTGCTGGCCGTCGTCACGTCATGGGTCGAGAAGGTGCGGGGCCGGGGAGACGACGACGACCGGGTCGACGTCGAGATCCAGCTGAACGTGTTCCCCGTCGGCGACCCGGAGGACCTGCGGGAGCGCCGCGGCTGACCCCCCACGTGTGTCAGGCCGTCGTAGACATCACAGCGCACGAGGGTCTGACAGAACTCAGCCCAGCGGCCGGCAGACGAGCACGCTCTGCTGCCCGCGTACCCGGGTCAGCACGATGGTCGCCTCCTGGCTGCCCGACAGCCTCAGCTGACGGCGCAGCTGCTCGGGTTGGAGCGCCGTCCCGCGCTTCTTGATCGTCAGACGGCCCACGTCCCGGTCGTGCAGGTACGTGCGCAGGGCCTTTAGACCGAACGGCAGGACGTCGTCCACCACGTACGTGCGCGCGAGCGGAGTACGCGTCGGGTGGTCGGCGGTGACGTACGCGATGGACCTGTCGACCAGCCGGCCGCCGACCGCCTTCGCCACCTGGCCGACGAGCCCGGCACGGATCACGGCGCCGTCCGGCTCGAACAGGTACTGGCCGACGGGCCCGACGTCGGGGACGGGCATGTCCCGGCCGTCCACGGAGGCCGCGCTCGCGCCGTCCCCGGAGCGCAGCACGAGGGCGCTGCGGCCCACGCCTTCGCGCGCCAGCGTGCCGAACCAGAGGCCGGCCTCGACCACGTCACCGTCGACCGACACCCACTGCGCCTCCGCTCCCGCTGGGACCAGCTCATGGGGGATGCCGGGTGCGACCTTGGCTCCGACCGCGGGCAGACGTGCGGCGACCTCCTCGACGAACCCCAGGGGTGGCTCGGCCTGGCGGGGGTCGAGCACGCGCTTGCCGCGCGCGGTCCGGCGGGCGGGGTCCAGGAAGGCCGCGCCGAGACCGCTCAGGTCCGTCTCGCGTACGTCCTCCCGCCGGACGACGGCACTCGGCCAGTGCCGGAGGTTGACCGTCGCGACCGAGGCGGTCACCTCGTCGCGATCGACGGCCAGGACCTCGAGGTCGAGGCCGGCGAGCGCCATCGCGTCTCCGCCGATGCCGCAGCCGAGGTCGGCGACCCGATGGCAGCCGGCAGCCTTGAACCGCTGGGCGTGCCGGGCCGCGACGTCCAGCCGGGTCGCCTGCTCGAGCCCCTCCGCGGTGAAGAGCATCGCGTCGGCGAAGGAGCCGAACTTGGCCTTGGCCCTGGCGCGCAGCCGGCACTGCGTGAGAGCCGCCGCCACGAGCCCGGGGTCGTGGCCGGCTGCCCGCAGCCGCTCCCCGAGCGACCACGCCGTCGCCTCGTCGTACGGGGGCAGCGACTCCAGCAAGGCCCAGCCCGCGGGCGTGAGCAGCGCTGACAAGCCGGGCGCGTCCATCCCGCCGATCCTCGCACCCCGACGATCTCTGGGGGTTTCCGGCGGCCTCGTGAGCGCTCGAAGGGCCACAAACCACCAGAGATCGCGGGGGCGGGCGACACGGCTGGCACTCAGGTTGACCGAGTGCTAACGCCGGTCCTAGAGTCACGTTGGCACTCTCCTCAAGAGAATGCCAGCCCTGCAGAGTGCGCGTCCGGCACCCGCGACGGCGGACGGGTGAGCTCGGGGCAGAGGCAACACCTGAAGAAGTCCACTGAACCCGCGAACCGCGAAGGGGAGGTCCGCAACGTGTCGGTCTCCATCAAGCCGCTCGAGGACCGGATCGTCGTCAAGGCCCTCGAGGCTGAGCAGACGACCGCA
>JBKHWX010000004.1:0-14359 GCA_046566325.1 Actinomycetes bacterium
CAGCTGCACGGCGAGTGGGTGCGTATCCACCCGTTCGCCGACGGAACCGGCCGGACCGCTCGGATCTGGGTCACCTGGCTTCTGCTGCGCTACGGGCTGCCGACCTTCGTTACCCTCGAGCCGCGTCCGACCGATACCGCATATGCCCGGGCAGCGCGCGTCCAGAGGCAGGCCCACCCACGTACGCCGGTGATCACACCGCCGCCGAGCGGGTGTTCGCGCTCCTGTTGAGCCTGGCTCTGCTGCCCTGGCCGACGTAGCCGGATTCTCAGCGCACTGGACGCAGCGTCCGCGACCCTGCGTGGAGACGGGAGCGGGGTGGCGTACGGGCGCGCCAGAACCCGCGGAGGGCCCTCGGTCAGGATGCCGCGGCGACCGCGCCCGCCATCGCCCGCCGGATGCGCGGGACGGAGACGGGGTACGCCGTGCCGAGCTGCTGGGCGAACAGGCTGACCCGCAGCTCCTCGAGCATCCAGCGGATGTCCTTCACCGGCTGGGGTACGGGGCGCGACCTCGGCAACGTCGAAAGCAGCTGCTCGTACTCGTCCTGCACCTCGTGCACCTGCCGCATCCGGTCGGCGTCCTGGCGCGGGTTCTCGGGCAGCTTCTCGAGGCGGCGCTGCATGCCTCGGAGGTAGCGCAGCACGTCCGGCAGCCGCCGTACTCCCGCCTCCGTCACGAAGCCCTTCTGGACCAAACCGTCCAGCTGACCACGCAGGTCCGCCAGGGCGGGCAGCAGCGGGAGGCTCGTCGTCCCCTTGAGCCCGCGCTCGACGTCCCGGGCGGCCGCCAGGATGCGCGCGACGACGGTCACCACCTGGGCGACCTTCTCGTCGAGGCCCGAGCCGACGACGGACCGAAGGCGCTCGAAAGAGGACCTGTCCCACGGGACGCCGCCGTTGTCCGCCACCAGGGAGTCGATCGCCGCGGCCGTGCAGTCCTCGAGCAGGGCGTTCACCGAGCCGTGCGGGTTGGTGCTGAGCGCGAGCTTGTCGGCGTTCGACAGCCGCGACGCCGCCTGTCTCGCTGTGCCGGGGAACTGCATCAGCAGCAGCCTGCGGACGCCGGCACTCATCGCCTGGGCCTGCTCGTCGGCCGTCCCGAGCACCCGCAGCGCTACGCTGTCGCCCTCGTCGACCAGCGCCGGGTAGCCCTTGACGTCGTGTCCCCGGCCCGAGCGCTCGAACGTCCGCGGCACCTCGGTCTCCGGGAACGACGTCAGGCCCTGCCGCTCGACCTGTTTCGCCGCGGAGGAGATCACCTTGCGGACGTCGACCCTCAGCTTCGCGCGCAGGGCGTCGAGGTTCGGACCTGCCGCGACGGTGCGGCCACGGTCCTCCACGCAGAACGTGAGCCGAAGGTGCGCCGGCACCTTCTCCGGGTCGAAGTCCTGCGGGCTGACGTCGACACCCCGCAGGTCGTGCAGCCCGGCGGCCAGCACGGGGAGCAACGGGCCGTCGGACGGGTGGATCCGTTGCAGCACAGCAGAAGCGGTGTCCGGTGCAGGGACCAGCTGACGGCGGACCGCCTTCGGCAGGGACCGGACCAGAGCGGTGACCAGCTCCTCGCGCAGGCCCGGGATCTGCCAGTCGAAGCCCTCGTCGCGGACCTGGTTCAACAGCTCCAGGGGGATGTGCACCGTGACGCCGTCGGCCGCCGTCCCGGGCTCGAACTGGTACGTGACCGGCAGCGCGACGTCCCCCTGCTGCCACACGAGGGGGAAGTCGCGCTCGTCGACCATCTCCGCCTCGTCCGCGAGCAGCAGCTCCGGGGTCAGGGTGAGCAGGTCGGGCTCCGACCGGCGGGCCTTCTTCCACCAGGAGTCGAAGTGCCGGCCCGACACGACGCTCGCCGGGATCCGCTGGTCGTAGAACGCGAACAGCGTCTCGTCGTCCACCACGATGTCGCGGCGCCGGGCCCGGGCCTCCAGCTCCTCCATGTCTTCGAGCAGCTTCCGGTTGTGGTGGAAGAACTGGTGGTGCGTCCGCCAGTCGCCCTCCACGAGGGCGTGCCGGATGAACAGGTCGCGGGACAGCTCGGGGTCCACCTTGCCGTAGCCGACCTTGCGGGCGGCGACGATCGGCACGCCGAAGAGCATCACCTTCTCGTACGCCATCACCGCGCCGCGGTTCTTCTCCCAGCGCGGCTCGCTGTAGGACCGCTTCAGCAGGTGCGCCGCCTGTGCCTCGACCCACTCCGGCTCGATCTTCGCCACCTCACGCGCCCACAGCCGCGATGTCTCGACGAGCTCGGCGGCCATCACGAGGTCTGGCTGCTTCTTGAACAGTGCGGAGCCGGGGAAGATGGCGAAACGCGTCCCTCGCGCTCCCTGGTAGTCGCGGCGCCGCTCGTCCCGAAGGCCGATGTGCGACAGCAGGCCGGAGAGCAGTGCTCTGTGAACATGGACCGGGTCGGCCCGGCCGGTTGAGGTGACGAAACCCAGGGACGACGACACCTGGCGCAGCTGAGTGAAGAGGTCCTGCCACTCCCGGACCCGCAGGTAGTTCAGGAACTCGCGCTTGCACATCCGACGGAACTGGCTGGAGGACAACGCCTTCTGCTGTTCGCGAAGGTAGTTCCAGAGGTTGAGGTACGTCAGGAAGTCCGACGTCGGGTCGGCGAAGCGGCGGTGCTGCTCGTCGGCGGCCTGCTGGTGCTCGGCCGGCCGCTCGCGGGGGTCCTGGATCGACAGCGCTGCCGTGATGACGAGGACCTCGCGGAGGCAGCTCTCGGCGTTGCCTCGGAGCGCCATCCGAGCGAGCCGCGGGTCGATCGGCAGCTGCGCCAGCTGGCGTCCCACGTCGGTCAGGCGCTTCCGGGGGTCGTCCTGGGACGGGTCGAGAGCGCCGAGCTCCTCCAGCAGCTGGACGCCGTCCCTCACCTGGCGCCGGTCCGGCGGCTCGACGAACGGGAACTTCTCGACGTCCCCCAGGCCGAGCGCCGCCATCTGCAGGATCACCGACGCGAGGTTGGTGCGCAGGATCTCGGGCTCGGTGAACTCCGGACGCGAGAGAAAGTCTTCCTCCGAGTAGAGCCGGATGCAGATCCCTTCCGCCACACGGCCGCAGCGACCCTTGCGCTGGTTGGCCGACGCCTGCGAGATCGGTTCGATCGGCAGCCGCTGCACCTTCGTCCGGTGGCTGTACCGGGAGATGCGGGCCGTTCCGGGATCCACGACGTAGTGGATCCCCGGCACGGTGAGGGACGTCTCGGCGACGTTCGTCGCCAGGACGACGCGCCGTCCCGGATGGGACGTGAAGACCCGGTGCTGCTCGGCGGCCGAGAGGCGCGCGTACAGCGGAAGGACATCGATGTCCCGGCCGCGCTCGCTCGCCAGCGCGCCCCGCAGCGCGTCGGCCGTGTCCCGGATCTCGCGCTCTCCGGAGAGGAAGACGAGGACGTCGCCGGGACCTTCCGCGGCGAGCTCGCGGACGGCGTCCACGATGCCGGTGACCTGGTCTCGCGGCTCGCGCTCGACGTCCTCGGGGTCGTCGTCCACGTCGCCGCCGTCGACCAGCGGCCGGTACCGCACCTCCACCGGATAGGTTCGGCCGGAGACCTCGATGACGGGCGCGTCGTCGAAGTGCTCGGAGAATCGCTGCGGGTCGATCGTCGCGGACGTGATGACGAGCTTCAGGTCGGGACGGCGGGGGAGCAGCTGCTTGAGGTAGCCGAGCAGGAAGTCGATGTTGAGGCTCCGCTCGTGGGCCTCGTCGAGAATGATCGTGTCGTAGCGGCTGAGGGTGCGGTCCCGCTGGATCTCCGCGAGGAGGATGCCGTCGGTCATGAGCTTGACGAGTGTCGTGTCGCCGACCTGGTCGGTGAACCGGACGGTGTAGCCGACCGTCTCGCCCAGCGACGTCCCCAGCTCCTCCGCGACGCGCTCCGCGACCGTGCGGGCCGCGAGCCTGCGCGGCTGCGTGTGACCGATCATCCCGTGGACGCCGCGGCCCAGCTCGAGACAGATCTTCGGCAGCTGCGTCGTCTTTCCCGAGCCGGTCTCCCCGGCCACGATCACGACCTGGTGGTCGCGGATCGCCTCCGCGATGGCGCTGCGGTGCTGGCTGATCGGCAGCTCTGGCGGGTACGTGACCTCCGGGACGGCGGCGGCGCGCGCGGCGAGCCTGCGCTCTGCCGCCTCGAGGTCGGCGGCCACCTGCTCCAGCCGGCGTTTCCGGACCTGCGGGGCTCGCAGACCGCTCGCCCGGTCGAGGGCCCGGCCGAGGGTGCGCTGGTCGTGGAGCGTCAGTCCGGTAAGGCGGCGGCGAAGCGACCTCGCGTCGGCCTGGACCCCTACCGTGGTCCCCGGCTCGCCCCGCACGCTGAGAGGATACGTGCGCCGGTCAGGTGCGCTCCGTCCGGCGGGCCGGCGGCACGAGCTGCAGGGCCTCGTCGTACGGGATGCCCGAGACCTGCAGCAGGTCGACGGTGATCGAGCGGATCTGCGCGAGCACCACGTCGCTCGAAAGGCTGACGCCGACCGGCACCGTCGAGGACTCGCGTGCCACGTCGCGCAGCCCCTTGCGGGCCAGCGGCTCCCGCCGCTCCTCGGCCAGGTCGTCGGACAGCACGTGGCTGGCGGCGCCGAGCTGCGTGATGAGCCGGATCAGGGAGTCCGGTACCGACTCCTCGCGCCATGACGCGACCGTCACGCGCCGCAGCAGCACCCGCACGTTTCGCACCGCGCGGTCGAGGGGCTCGACGAAGGCGGCGAGGTCCTCGAGGGGGCGACGGTGCCGCCAACGGAACGGGGAGCCCCGGGCGACGGCGAGCGCCTCGTTCGCGGCCTCGCGGAGGCCCTCGAGCACGGGGCCGCTGCGACGTGCCCGCTCGAGCGCACGAGAGGCCCGCTGGACGTCACCGTCCTTCGCGCTCCGGGCCGCCTCCTCCAGCAGCTCGCCGAGCCCGGCGAGGACGTCCGCGGCCATCACCCGGGGTCGGACCAGGGGCGTCCTCGGGACGACGGCCGCCGTGGCGAGCGCGACGCCACCTCCCACGAGCGCGTCCAGCCACCGCTCCAGCCCGGCGCTGCTGGTCGGCAGCAGCGTGGTGACGATCACCGCCTGGACCCCGGCCTGCGTCACGATCAGCGCGCCGGCGTCGAGGAGGACGGCCGCACCCATCGACACGGCGACGACGACGGCGATCTGCCAGACGCCCGTGCCGGCGTACCGGACGAACAGGTCGCCGATGCCGACCCCGACCGCGACGCCGACGAGAATCTCTCCGACGCGCCGGAGCTTGTTGCCGTACGAGATGCCCAGCCCGACCATCGCCACCACGGGCGCGAAGAACGGCCGTGGGTGCCCGAGCAGCACCTGCGCCAGCAGCCAGGCCGCCGCGGCGGCGACGGCGCACTGGGCGATCAGCCAGCTCCGGGACGAGAGCCGGCGAAGACGGCTCCTGGCCGAGCGGCCGGTGCGCAGCAGCGCGCGCGGACCGAGCGACGCCCACGGGTCCTCCGCACGTGAGAGCTCCCGGAGGCGGTCGAGTGCGCCTTCGCTCGCGCGGTCCACCCGGGGATCATCGCCCACGCCGTCGCCCGTAGCCAGCGTGCCCCGGTCGGGTTTCAGACCGCCGTGGGCGCACGCGGCACGAGGGTGCGGGCGTCGCCGCGGTCGACCGTTTATCCCCTGTCTTCCGTCACGGCGTCCACCCGAGCAGCCGCTCTCCGGCGGTGAGCGCCCCGAACCAGAGGACGACGGCGACGACGGGCGGTGCCGGCGTCCACCAGGAACTGGCGAGGGCGAGCCGAGCGAGCCAGAAGGCGAGCGCCAGCCAGCAGACGAGCAGCACCACGATGGCCCACAGGGGCGCCATCAGCCCGGAGGCCAGGTAGAAGAAGCCGATCACGAGGTGAGCGACCGCGGCGAGCGCCGCGAGAACCAGAGGTGCCCAGCGCGGGAGGGCCTCGGGCCTGGGTGTGGAGGAGGTCACCACGACAAGTGTGGTCGATCTCGACACCAGGCGGGCGTCCGGGCCATGGCCCGCGAGTGGACGTCGACCCGCGCCGAGCCGATGACGGCCGGCGTCCCCCTGGACGGACGTGTGCGTCCGGAAGGCCGCTGCCCGCGACCGGGGGTTGTCCACACCCCCAAGAGACCTGCCAACCTCGTGGGACCCCGGACGGCGGCCCCGTACCTTTGAGGTGTGCGGGGAAACCACCGCGCGGACACCACCACCTGGAGATCGGAAATGTCGCAGTCCTCGGCCAACCCGTACCCGAGCGGCCCCCCGACCGGCGGGACGTCCGGCCCTTCCGACGGGACGCCGTCCGGTCCATGGCCCGGCCCACAGCCCTTCTCGCCTCCGGCAGAACGGAACTGGGCGATGGCCGCCCACCTGTCGAGCTTCGTCGCCGCCTACGTCGCCCTCGGCTTCCTCGGCCCCCTCGTGGTCATGCTGCTCGCGGGCGACCGGTCGCCGTACGTGCGGCGGCACGCGGTGGAGGCTCTCAACTTCAACCTCACCTGGCTGATCTACATCGCCGTCTCGGCGCTGCTGGCGATCGTCCTGATCGGGATTCCCATCCTGATCATCCTGGCCGTCGCCTACCTCGTGCTCGTCGTGATGGCTGCGATGGAAGCGTCCCGCGGCGGGGAGTTCCGGTACCCGTTCACGATCCGGTTCGTCAGCTGAGCCTCTGACCCCCGGCGGACGAGGAGCCGCGGCGGCAGCCGAACGCTGTCGCCGCGGCTTCTTGCGTTCGGTCGACCAACCGCCACACGCCGGGCTGGCTCGTGTCGACGAGGACGTCGGCACGGTCGCGGGTGCCCTCGAGGGCGAAGTGCTCGTCCTCTTGGCGTGCCCACCGCTCCCAGTGCGGACGGTACCCCTCGCCGTCCCTCGCGATCCCGCGCGCGAACCGCAGAGCCAGCGGAGCCTCGACCCACACGACCGCGGCCAGGTGCGGGGCGCAGGCGCGGGCCCCCGAGCCGACCCCTTCGACGACCAGCACGGGCGACGGGTCGACCTCGTGCTCCTCCGCGTACTCCCCGGCCACCCAGTCGAACCGCCGGTACACGGCCCGGCGCCCCTCTGAGAGCGGCTCGAGAACCTGCCCCACGAGCAGCGGCACCGCCTCCTGCAGGCCGTCCCACCCCGGGTAGAGGTCGTCCATGTGCAGCACGGCGACGCCGCCGAGCCGTTCCGCGAGCTCCGCTGCCAGGCTGGTCTTGCCCGAACCGCTAGGACCGTCGACCGCCACCACTCTCGTGCGGCCAGCGCTCGGGGCGAGCGCGTCGAGCTTGGATGTGAGCGCATCCAGGGCGACGTCCACGGATGACGAGGTTAGGCGCGAGACGGCGTCACCTGTAGCCGCACGGGCGCACGGTCGTCGTGAGAACCCGGCTGGGGCGCGTTCCGCCAGCCCCGAAGAGGCGTCACGGTGTCTGCGGCCGAGCAGCCGGAGCCAGATGAAGCTCAGCCGCCACCACGACGGGCAGGTTCAGCGGCAGGGCTGCGACGCCGATGGCGGTGCGAGCGTGCGCGCCGGCGCGGGGACCGAAGACGTCCAGGACAACCTCCGAGAAGGCGTTCAGAACGGCGGTCGTGTGCGGGTACCCAGGCTCGGCTTGGACGAACCCGGTCACGCTTACCCAAGCGTCGACACGATCCAGGTCACCGACGGCGTCTCGGACGCTGGCCATGACCGACAGGGCGGCCGAACGAGCGGACAGCTGAGCCTCGTGGAGGGGAACCTGGTCGGGGACCCGTCCGAAGGGACCAGCGGGCGACCCATCGGGACCCTGTGGCCCGTGACCGGAGACGAGCAGGCGACTCCCGAGCACCCTGACCCAGGAGAAGGAGATGGTCGTCCCCGCCGGCATTCGAGGCACCGCCGGTAGCACGAGCCCGAGGTCCTGCAACCGTTCCTCCACGCTCACCGGACCATCCTCTTCCCGGCAGCGTCCGTCCACCCCCTGGGGTCGGGACTTTGGGCCTGCACACTCTCGGGCCTGGCAACCTTCGAGTCCGGACAGCCCCCGAGAGGGGCGGTGCCACGGGGCCTTCGGTTGCCGCTCCCAGGGTCGGCGCCTTCGCCTCAGCAGTACACCCGGACCAGCAGGTCCCGACGTGACCCGCGGTCCCGCCGTCCCCTACCGTTCGACCGGTGCGGATCGTGGTAGCGCTCGGCGGCAACGCGATGAGCGCCCCGGACGGGTCCACGAGGCCCCAGGACCAGATCGCCGCGGTGCGCCAGGCGTCCCGCGAGGTCGTCCGGCTGCTCGCGGCCGGCCACCGGGTGACCCTCACCCACGGCAACGGCCCGCAGGTCGGGAACATCCTCGTCAAGAACGAGCTGGCGGCGTCCGTCGTCCCGCCGGTTCCGCTCGACTGGTGTGTGGCGCAGACCGAGGGGACGATCGGCTTCATCCTGCTGGACGCGCTGGACGACGAGCTGCGCGTCGCCGGGCTTCCTCACCGCAGCGCAGCCCTCGTGACGCGCACCCTCGTCGACGCCGACGATCCTGCCTTCGGCCGGCCCACCAAGCCGGTCGGGCGGCACCTCCCCGAGCACGAGGCACGGTTGATGATGAACCACGGTCAGGTCTGGCAGCACCGTGGGCACAAGGGCTGGCGGCGGGTGGTGGCGAGCCCGGAGCCGCGCTCGGTGCTCGACGCTCCGACCGTTGCGTCCCTGCTGGACGACGGCTACGTCGTGATCGCGTCGGGCGGCGGCGGGATCCCCGTGGTCCGGAACGACGACGGGAGCCTGCGCGGCATCGAGGCCGTGATCGACAAGGACCTCACCGCCGTCCTGCTCGCCCGCGAGGTACGCGCCGACGTGCTGATCGTCGCCACCGACGTCGACAACGCGGTCGCGGGGTGGGGCACGGACGACGAGCGTCCGATCGGGAGGACCACTCCCGCCGAGCTGAGGTCGCTGGCGGACGAGGGCCACTTCGCGTCGGGATCCATGGGGCCGAAGGTCGAGGCCGTGTGCCGGTTCGTCGAGTCCGGGGGATCGCTGGCCGTGATCACCTCGCTGACCCGGATCCACGAGGCTGCGACCGGAACCGTCGGCACCGCCGTCCGGCCGTCGTGAGCCCCCATCTCGGCAGGCGTGCCAGAACCGAGAGCTGAGAAGGGTTCCAGCAGTTCCAGCAGGAGGACTACGTGACCGAGACGACCACCATGCAGCCGCGGCCGATCGAGGTGCGGAAGGTGCCTCTCGAGAGCGTGGCGGACGCGCGCGGCCTCGCTGCGCTCATCGACTCCGGTGTGATGGAGGCCGACCGTGTCGTCGCCGTCGTGGGGAAGACGGAGGGCAACGGCGGGGTCAACGACTACACCCGGATCATCGCCGACCGGGCCTTCCGCCAGGTGCTGGTGGAGAAGGGCTCACGCTCGCGGGAGGAGGTCGGTCAGGTCCCGATCGTCTGGTCGGGCGGTACCGATGGCGTCCTCTCTCCGCACGCGACGGTCTTCGCGACGCTCGACCCGTCGTCCGTCGACGAGGCGTCGAAGGCGGAGCCGCGGCTGACGGTCGGTTTCGCGATGAGCGACGCGCTGCTGCCGGAGGACATCGGCCGCGTCGTGATGATCCGGAAGGTGGCGGACGCGGTGCGGGTCGCGACGGGACGCGCCGGGATCACCGACCCTCGGGACGTCCACTACGTGCAGACGAAGACGCCGCTGCTGACGATCTCGACGATCCGGGACGCGAAGTCGCGCGGCAAGACGGTGTGGACGGAGCACACCCACGAGTCGATGGACCTCTCGAACGGGTGCACTGCTCTCGGCGTCGCCGTCGCCCTCGGAGAGATCGAGATGCCGAGGGACGAGGACGTCCTCCGCGACCGCGGCCTGTACTCGTCCGTGGCGTCGTGCTCGTCGGGCGTCGAGCTCGACCGGGCGCAGGTCGTCATCGTCGGCAACGCGACCGGGGTGGGAGGGCGCTACCGGATCGGCCACTCCGTGATGCGCGACGCGCTGGACGCCGAGGGCATCTGGCAGGCCATCCGGGACGCCGGCCTCGACCTGCCCGACTGCCCGCGGCCGTCCGACCTCCGCGGACGGCTCGTCAACGTGTTCCTCAAGTGCGAGGCGAGCCAGGACGGCCAGGTCAGGGGACGACGCAACGCGATGCTCGACGACTCCGACGTCCACTGGCACCGCCAGATCAAGGCAGCGGTGGGCGGTGTCGCGGCCTCCCTGACTGGGGACCCCGCCGTGTTCGTCTCCGTCTCGGCGGCGCACCAGGGTCCGGACGGCGGCGGGCCCGTCGCCGCGATCGTCGACCTCGGCGCCGGCGAGCCGACGGGGTACCAGGCTCCGCCGCCCCCGTCGAGCTAGACGTCGTCCGCACCGCTTTTCGGCGCAGTCTCCCGCGACCTTGCCCTCAGTAGGGTGGGCGCCGTGTCCCTTGCCGTGCGGGTGATCCCCTGCCTCGACGTGGACGCGGGCCGCGTCGTCAAGGGCGTCCGGTTCGCGAACCTGACGGACGCGGGCGATCCCGTCGAGCTCGCGCGCCGGTACGACGCGGAGGGCGCGGACGAGCTGACCTTCCTCGACGTCACCGCCTCGTCCGGCAACCGCGAGACCACCTACGACGTCGTCTCCCGCACGGCCGAGCAGGTCTTCATCCCGCTGACGGTAGGCGGCGGCGTCCGCAGCGTCGAGGACGTCGACCGGCTGCTCCGGGCGGGCGCCGACAAGGTCGGGGTCAACACGGCGGCGATCGGCCGCCCGCAGCTCGTGGCCGAGATCGCCGACCGGTTCGGCTCCCAGGTCCTGGTCGTCTCCCTCGACGTCCGACGCTGCGGCCCCGAGGTCGGTACCCTGTCCGGCTTCGAGGTGACGACCCACGGTGGACGACGCGGCACCGGTCTCGACGCCGTCGCCTGGGCCGAGCGGGTGTGCCGGCTCGGGGCGGGGGAGATACTGCTCAACTCGATCGACGCGGACGGCACCAAGGCGGGCTTCGACCTGCAGCTGCTGCGCGCCGTCCGGGAGGCATGCGACGTCCCCCTGGTGGCGAGCGGCGGAGCGGGAGCCGTCGAGCACTTCCCGCCCGCGGTCGCGGCAGGGGCCGATGCGGTCCTTGCGGCGAGCGTCTTCCACTTCGGAACCCTGACGATCGGTGACGTGAAGCAGGCGCTGCGGGAGGCCGGCGTGCCGGTCCGCTCACGTGTCAGACCGGGGTAGGCCCACGCCGCATGAGGGTCTGACACCGGGCGGGGGAGTCGCTGTGTCAGACCGAGGTAGGCCGTCGCCGCACGTGGGAAACTGACAGGTCGCTCGGAGGATCTGAGCCGTCAGATGCCGAGCCGAGCCTCCTCGAACGCCTGCAGTGCGTCGTCCGGGCCACTGATCTCCACGAGGGCGTGCCGCCGGCGACCGGTGGCCAGCAACAGCAGCTCGCCAGGCTGGCCTGACAGGACGACGCCCCGTGTCCCGTCCCGGACCTGACGGCTCGTCCCGCCGGGCGTCCGTAGCGTGACGCCGAAAGGAACGCGCCGGAACATCAGGCGGCCGCCGCGAGACACGGCCTGCCAGAGCGCTGCGGTGTACCCGTCGTCGAGCAGTCGGGGCTGCCAACCCGGCTGGGCGCGGCGTACGTCCTCGCAGTGGACGAAGAACTCCGTGAGGTTGGCACGCGCGTCGAAGCCGGGCAGCGCGAAGGGGCTGTACCAGGGCGGGCCGCTGGCGAGCTCGTCGACGAGACGCTGGTAGTCCCGCTTCGCGTAGCCGCGGCGCACGCGGTCCGTCCACCCGGCCAGCACGGGGACCGTCGGCAGCACCAAGCCGGGTCCGATGTCGGGCCGGCGCTCGCGCACGACCAGGTGCGCCGCCAGGTCCCGGCTGGTCCAGCCTTCGCACAGGGTGGGGGCGTCAGGGCCGGCTTCGCGCAGCGTCGCCGCAAGCACCGTGCGCTGTGTCGAGGGGTCGCTCACCAGGTGATCCTCCCAAGTACCTGCGCGCGGTCGGAGTCCCACCCGCCGATCCCGTGCTCACCTCCGGACCCGTTGCTCACTGGAAGCATGGTTTGGCGCCCTCGAACCAAGCATCCAGAGAGCCCGTGCACTCAGTGAGCACGCTGCGGCTGACGCCTCGACCGAGTCTGCGAGGATCCAGCCGTGCCCGACAGCCCCCTTCACCCCGACGTCGCCGGACGCCTCAGACGCGACGCGAACGGCCTCGTCGCCGCCGTCGTCCAGCAGCACGACACCGGCGAGGTGCTCATGGTGGGCTGGATGGACGACGAGGCCCTGCAGCGCACGCTCACGACCGGCCGCGTCACCTTCTGGAGCCGGAGCCGGCAGGAGTACTGGCGCAAGGGCGACACGTCCGGGCACGTCCAGCACGTCTCCTCGGTCGCGCTCGACTGCGACGGCGACGCTCTGCTCGTGAAGGTCGACCAGGTCGGAGCGGCGTGCCACACCGGCACCCGCAGCTGCTTCGACGGGCGCGACCTCGGCGCCGTCCCTGGGCCACAGCCAGCACGGGCGGCAGCAGCGACGGCGGCACCCTCGACCGACGACCCCGACAGCGTCCCCCAGCCGTTCGGGAGCGAGCTGTGAGCGCAGGCCCCGGCCGCGAGCTCGGAGGGGTGTGGCCGGACCTCGACACCTTCCGCGAGCTCGCGCGGGACCGTCGGGTGATCCCCGTCGTCCGGCGCCTGCTCGCCGACGCCGAGACGCCGATCGGCCTCTACCGCAAGCTCTCCGGCGACGCGCCCGGCACGTTCTTGCTCGAGTCGGCCGAGCACGGCGGTGTCTGGTCGCGCTACTCCATCATCGGCGCGCGGTCCCGCGCGACGCTCACGAGCCACGGCGGCGAGGCGGTCTGGCTCGGGGACCCACCGGTCGGCGTTCCCACCGCCGGCCCTCCGATGCAGGCACTCGCCGAGACCCTGCGCATCCTCCACACCCCCGCGCTGCCCGGCCTGCCCCCGCTGACCGGCGGCATGGTCGGGGTGATCGGCTACGACGCCGTCCGCCACTGGGAGCGGCTTCCTCGCCACGCCGTCGACGAGCTCGCGATCCCCGACCTGATGATGTTCCTGGCCACCGACGTCGCCGTCCTCGACCACGCCGACGCCACGCTCCTGCTCGTCGCCAACGCCGTGAACTACGACGCGACCGACGAACGCGTCGACGAGGCCTGGGCCGACGCCGTCAGCCGTCTCGACCGCATGACCGAGCAGCTGTGCGTCGCGGCGCCGCCGACGGTCGCCGTCCACGAACTGGTCGAGGCGCCCGAGCCTCGCGCACGCACGCACCGACAGGACTACCTGCTCGCCGTGCAGAAGGGCCTGGAGGCGATCCGCGACGGCGAGGTCTTCCAGGTCGTGCTCTCCCAGCGGTTCGACCTCGACTGCCCCGCGGACGCGCTCGAGGTGTACCGCTGCCTGCGCGCGTCCAACCCGAGCCCGTACATGTACCTGCTGCGCTGCCGCACGGCTGACGGCACTGCTGTGGACGTCGTGGGGTCCAGCCCCGAGGCGCTGGTCAAGGTCGAGCATGGCCGCGTCCTCGCGCACCCGATCGCCGGCACGCGCCCGCGTGGCGCCAAGCCGGAGGAGGACGCCTTCCTCGCCGAGGACCTGCTCGCCGACACCAAGGAGCGCGCCGAGCACCTCATGCTCGTCGACCTCGCCCGCAACGACCTCGCCCGGGTCTGCGAGCCCGGCACCGTGGACGTCGTCGACTTCATGTCCGTGGAGCGGTACAGCCACGTCATGCATCTCGTCTCAACCGTCACCGGCGAAGTCCAGATAGCCGACGACGCCCCCGTACACCCCGCGGCGCACCGGCTCCAGCTCGTCGATCAGCTCCATCGCGCGAGGCTTGGGGGCTCCGGAGAGGGTGCCTGCCGGGAAGGCGGCGCGTAGCACCCCGAGGGCCCGGGCGTCGTCCCGCTGGGTGCCGGTGACCGTGGAGACGAGGTGCATGACGTGGCTGTAGCGCTCGACGGACATGAAGTCGACCACGTCGACGCTGCCCGGCTCACAGACGCGCGCGAGGTCGTTTCGGGCGAGGTCGACGAGCATGAGGTGCTCGGCGCGCTCCTTGGCGTCGGCGAGAAGGTCCTCGGCGAGGAAGGCGTCGTCCTGAGGCTTGGCCCCGCGGGGGCGGGTGCCGGCGATCGGGTGGGCGAGCACGCGGCCGTGCTCGACCTTGACCAGGGCCTCGGGACTGGACCCCACGACGTCCACCGCCGCCCCGTCCGCGGTGCGGCAGCGGAGCAGGTACATGTACGGGCTCGGGTTCGACGCCCGGAGGCAGCGGTACACGTCGAGAGCGTCTGCGGGGCAGTCGAGGTCGAAGCGCTGGGAGAGCACGACCTGGAAGACCTCGCCGTCCCGGATCGCCTGGAGGCCCGCGCGGACCGCCTGCAGGTAGTCGTCTCG
>JBKHWX010000005.1:0-12843 GCA_046566325.1 Actinomycetes bacterium
GCCTCGTCACCGCCCTGCGCAGGCGGGAGCAGGAGCTGGCGCACCAGGCCTACCACGACCCTCTGACCGGGCTGGCCAACCGCGCCTCCTTCGTGGAGCGCATCGAGCAGCGCGTGGCCCGGTACGACAGGGACGGCACCGGCGTCGCGGTCCTGTTCTGCGACCTGGACGACTTCAAGGACGTCAACGACACCCTGGGTCACGCGGCCGGAGACGCGCTGCTCGTGGAGATCGCCGCCCGCCTGCGCGCGGGGGTCCGCGCGGGCGACACGGTGGCCCGCCTCGGCGGCGACGAGTTCGCCGTCCTGCTCGACCATCCGCACGGGGACCCGGGCCACGTCGCCGCCCGCCTCGTGGCCGGCGTCGCCCAGCCCGTGGAGATCGCGGGGCAGCGCGTCCCGACGAGCGTCAGCATCGGCGCGGTGGTCCTTCCGACCCCGGGGACGACGTCCGACGCGGCCGGCCAGCGGGTCACCGCGAGCCAGCTGATGGCCACCGCGGACCGGGCGATGTACCACGCCAAGGCGGACGGCAAGGGCCGCCACGTCATGGCCTCCGCCGACGACCTCGACGAGACCGGCTCGGACGTCGTCGGAGCGGTTCCGCTGCCACGCAGCCCCTCGCCGCGGCGAGACCGGCACGCTTTGACGATCTGAACAACGACCGGACGACGGCCCCGCGCACGGCGCCGGCCGGAGCCTCGCCGGCACCTCCCCCGTGAAAAGGTGCGGACCTCCGCAGCCTGCCATCATGCAGAAATGACCCAACCGGCGACGTCGGCCTCCGCCCTGGGCACGGCACTCCACCGTCGTACGGGGACACCCGGGCTACGTGCCCCGGCGGTCCGCGGGACCGTGCCACCGCGTCATCTGACCAGGGTCTCCCGGCCCCCAGAGGACGTCGCCCTCCCCGCCGACCGCTTCCTCGACCGGGAGCTCAGCTGGCTCGCCTTCAACGACCGGGTGCTCCAGCTCGCCGAGGACGAGACCCTCCCCCTGCTCGAGCGCGTCCGGTTCCTCGCGATCTTCGCGAGCAACCTCGACGAGTTCTTCATGGTCCGCGTCGCGGGCCTGAACCGACGCATCGCGACCGGGCTCGCCGTGACGGCGGCGTCCGGCCTGGAGCCTCGGGAGGTGCTGGAGGCGATCAGCGTCCGCGCCCACCAGCTGATGGCGCGGCACGCGCGCGTGTTCTCGGAGCGGGTCCGCCCGGAGCTGGCCGACCACGGGATCACGATCGTCACCTGGGACTCGCTGACCGAGGACGAGCAGGAGCGGTTCCACGTCTTCTTCCGGGAGCACGTGTTCCCGGTCCTGACACCGCTCGCCGTCGACCCCGCGCACCCCTTCCCCTACATCTCGGGGCTCTCCCTGAACCTCGCCGTGGTCGTGCAGAACCCGACGACGGACTCCCAGCACTTCGCGAGGGTGAAGGTCCCTCCGCTGCTGCCGCGCTTCGTCGAGGTGACGGAGGCGCCGCGAGGGGACAGCTCGGGCGGCGAGCGGCGCAACCGGTTCATCGGCCTGGAGGACCTGATCGCCGTCCACCTCGACCAGCTCTTCCCCGGCATGGAGGTGCTGCAGCACCACACCTTCAGGGTCACCCGCAACGAGGACCTCGAGGTCGAGGAGGACGACGCCGAGAACCTCATGCAGGCGCTCGAGAAGGAGCTGCTGCGCCGGCGGTTCGGCCCGCCTGTGCGGCTCGAGGTCGCGGAGGACATCGACGAGTACGTGCGTCAGCTGCTGGTCCGGGAGCTCGGCGTCAGCGAGGCGGAGGTCTACGAGCTGCCCAAGCCGCTCGACCTGCGCGGCCTCGACGTCGTGGCCGATCTCGACTCTCGGAGCATGCACTACCCGCAGTACGTGCCGACCACGCACCGGCACCTGACCGACGGGCGCGAGACCGCGAAGCCGAGCGACATCTTCGCGGCGATCCGTGCCCGCGACATCCTGCTGCACCACCCCTACGACTCGTTCTCCACGAGCGTGCAGGCGTTTCTGGAGCAGGCGGCCGACGACCCGCAGGTGCTGGCCATCAAGCAGACCCTGTACCGGACCAGCGGGGACTCGCCCATCGTCGACGCACTGATCGACGCCGCCGAGGCGGGCAAGCAGGTGCTCGCTCTCGTCGAGATCAAGGCCAGGTTCGACGAGCAGGCGAACATCTCGTGGGCCCGAAAGCTGGAGCAGGCCGGCGTCCACGTGGTCTACGGGATCGTGGGCCTGAAGACGCACGCGAAGCTGAGTCTCGTCGTCCGCCAGGAGGCCGACGGGCTGCGTCGGTACTGCCACGTCGACACGGGCAACTACAACCCGAAGACCGCGCGCCTCTACGAGGACCTCGGTCTGCTGACCTGCGACCCCGAGGTGGGCGAGGACCTGACCCGGCTGTTCAACCAGCTGTCCGGCTACGCGCCCAAGACCGCGTTCCGGCGCCTGCTCGTGGCGCCGCGCTCGCTGCGGATCGGCCTGATCGACCGGATCGACCGGGAGATCGCCCACCACCGGGCGGGCCGGCCGGCGCGGGTGCGGATCAAGGTGAACTCGATGGTGGACGAGGCGATCATCGACTCGCTCTACCGGGCGTCGATGGCAGGCGTGGCCGTGGACGTCGTGGTCCGGGGCATCTGCGCGCTGCGGCCCGGCGTCCCGGGACTGAGCGAGTGCATCAGGGTGAGAAGCATCCTCGGGCGGTTCCTCGAGCACTCGCGCGTCTTCGCGTTCGAGAACGGCGGCGACCCGGTCGTCTTCATCGGCAGCGCCGACATGATGCACCGCAACCTCGACCGGAGGGTCGAGGCGCTGGTGCGGCTCACGGACCCCACGCAGGTCCGGGAGCTGGAGGAGCTGCTGGACCTCGCGATGGACCCGCTGACGTCGTCCTGGCACCTCGGCCCCGACGGCTCGTGGACGAGACACTCGGTCGGGGCGGACGGCGAGCCGCTGCGGGACCTGCAGACATGCCTGATCGAGAGCCGCCTGCGCCGCCGCAGCACGCGGAGCCGATGAGCGCTGCGAGGCCCGCGCCCCCGACCACGGTGAGGGCAGCGGGTGCCCTCTGCTGGCGGAAGGTCGACGGGGAGCTGCTCGTGCTGCTCGTCCACCGGCCGAAGTACGACGACTGGTCCTGGCCGAAGGGGAAGCTCGACCCGGGCGAGGAGGAGGCGATCGCCGCCGTCCGGGAGGTGGCCGAGGAGACTGGGCTCGCCGTCCAGCTCGGCGTGAGCCTGCCCAGGGCGCGCTACCGGCTGTCGGACATGGCGGACAAGCAGGTCGCGTACTGGGCCGCCCACGTGCCGCAGGAGGAGCTGCCGCCGCCGCCGCGGCCGGACGAGGTCGACCGGTCGGAGTGGGTGTCCGCGGACGAGGCGCTCGAGCGGCTCACCCGGCGGGGGGACCGCCAGCAGCTCCAGGCGCTGCTGGACGCCGACGCCGGCGAGGTGCTCGACACCTGGCCGCTGCTCGTCGTCCGGCACGGGTATGCGCACCCGCGGGACAGCTGGCGGGGCGACGACGCGCAGCGGCCGCTGTCCACAGCCGGTGAGCGGCAGGCGGCTGCGCTCGCGGATCTGCTGGAGGCGTGGGCGCCGAAGACGCTGTACACCAGCCCGTTCCTGCGCTGCACGGAGACCCTCGACCCTTACCTCGACGTCACCGACGCGACGATGAAGACGAAGCAGCGGCTCAGCGAGCCGGGGCACCGCAAGGAGCCGCGGAAGGTGGCGGCCCTCGTGAGCAGCCTCCTGGGCCGAGGGTCGGCCGTGGCCGTCTGCACCCACCGACCGGTCCTCGGGACGGTTCTCGGCGTGCTCGCCGGCCACGCGGCGGCGGGCATGCCCGACGAGATCCCCAGCCGCGACCCGTTCCTGCAGCCGGGGGAGGTGCTCGTCGCCCACATCGGACGGCGCACACGGCGGGTCGTCGCGGTCGAGCGGCACCAGGCCCCGTCCAACTGACCTGCGTGCGTCCGCGCTGGGCGCGCCGGGCGACCCCGAAGTCGCCGGGCGGCGTTCACCGTCGGTTCACCTCGCCGGCCTTCCGGCTTCACCTGCTCTCCCTACCGTCCGGGACATGACGAGAAGAGTGCCTACGGACCCGGCTACGGACGCCGGGCGAAGCGCCGCGCGAAGGCGGCGCATCCTGAGGCGAGCCGGTGTCCCTGCGGCCGTCGCGCTCGGCCTGGGGCTGAGCGCGTGCTCGGGCGCCAACGAGCAGAACGCCAGCGCCGACGCGAGCGCGGGCGCCGGGGTGCGCGGAACCATCGCCGGAGCGGGCGCCAGCTCGCAGGCAGCCGCCATGGAGGCGTGGATCGCCGGCTTCCGAGTACGCCGATCACCCCGGTCAACCGCTCCGACGAGTCCGGGACGACGGAGAGCTTCACCGAGTACCTGGCGACCGCGGCCCCGCAGGCCTGGCCGCACGAGCCCAGCGCCGAGTGGCCGGTGAGCGGCGGCGAGGCCGCGCAGGGCACGTCGGGTGTCGTGGGCGCCGTCCGCGGTGGGAACGGCACGATCGGGTACGCCGACGCGAGCCAGGCCCAGGGACTCGGGGTCACCAATGTGAAGGTCGGTTCGCAGTTCGTCGGCTACACGCCGAAGGCCGCCGTCGCCGTCGTCGAGGCGTCACGGCGGGTCCCGGACCGCGGTGAGCACGACTACGCGATCGACCTGGCGCGCGACACCAGCCTGGCCACCGAAGGGTGCGAGTGGCGGGGTCGCATGATCAACACAAGGGGAGCACACCTCACCCCCGTGATCACGGGATTCCGCCACCCCCACCCAGAGACAGAAGGGACGTCGTGAGCGTCACCACCCCGAGACACGTTCGACCACCCGCCCGCCGGGTCGGCGACCGCGTCTTCTCGGGCACCGCCAGGGGTGCGGGCATCGCGATCCTGGCGATCCTGGCCGGGGTCGCGGTCTTCCTCCTCACCGAGGCCTGGCCCGCGGTCGTCGCACCGGCGGGTGCCGTCCCCGGGGGCGAGGGACTCACCGCGTACATCGCCCCACTGGTCTTCGGAACCCTGCTCGCCGCCACGCTGGCGCTGGCCGTCGCGACACCGCTCGCCGTCGGGATCGCGCTCTTCATCACGCACTACGCGCCGCGGCGGCTCGCAGCAGGCCTCGGCTACCTCGTCGACCTCCTCGCCGCGGGTGCCGAGCATCGTCTACGGGCTCTGGGGATTCTCGGTCGTCGCGCCGGCATCGGTCGGAGTCAGCCGTTGGCTCGAGGAGCACCTCGGGTTCGTGCCGCTGTTCGCCGGCCCCGCGTCGTCCACGGGCCGGACGATGCTGGTCGCGGGCGTCGTGCTCGCGGTGATGGTCCTCGATCATCACCGCGGTGACGCGGGAAGTGTTCCTCCAGGCTCCGCAGCTCCAGCAGGAGGCCGCTCTCGCCCTCGGCGCCACCCGCTGGGAGATGCTCCGGATGGTCGTGCTGCCGTTCGGTCGTTTCGGGATCGTGAGTGCGACGATGCTCGGACTGGGCCGGGCGCTCGGCGAGACGATGGCCATCGCGATCGTGCTCTCGGCGTCCGGCGTGATCACCCTCAACCTCATCAGCTCGGCGAACGCGTCGACCATCGCGGCGAACATCGCGCTGGACTTCCCCGAGTCGTCCGGCCTGGCCGTGAAGCCTCAAGGCCGAGTACACCATCGTCATCGTCACCCACAACATGCAGCAGGCGGCGCGGGTCAGCGACTACACCGGCTTCTTCACCATCTCGGGAACCGGCCAGCCGGGACGGCTCGTCGAGATCGACCGGACGGAAAGGATGTTCAGCCGGCCGACGCACCAGGCGACCGAGGACTACATCGCCGGCCGATTCGGCTGACCTGCCGGCAGCGGCAGTGCCGTAGCGAAACGCCTTCTCCGTCGCCGACACGGCGACCTGACGACGCGAGCTGACGAGGCGACGCCTACTCGAGAAACAGGTGCGCCACGAGGTACCCCCCAGCGGCGAAGACACCCGCCATCGGGATGGTGAGCACCCACGCGGTCAGGATGTTCCCGGCGACACCCCAGCGGACCGCCGACCGCCGCTTCGTCGCCCCCACGCCCATGATCGCCGCGGTGATGGTGTGCGTCGTCGAGATCGGGGCCTTGAATACGAAGGCGGTCGTGTAGAGAACGGATGCGGCGACGGTCTCGGCTGCGAAGCCGCGGGCCGGGTCCAGCTCGATCACGCGGCGTCCCAGTGTGCGCATGATGCGCCACCCGCCGGAGTAGGTGCCGAGGCTGATAGCGAGAGCGGCGCTCAGCTTTACCCAGAGCGGAATGTCGCCACCGCTGTGAAATCCACCCGCCACCAGCGCGAGGACGATGACGCCCATCGTCTTCTGCGCGTCCTGCAGGCCGTGTCCGAGCGCCATCGCGGCGGCCGAGAGCGTCTGCGCGAGCCGAAAGCGGCGCTGCGTCTTGCCCGGGGTGGCGTTCCGGAACGTCCACAGGATCGCGAGCATCAGCAGGTAGGCGAGCCCGAAGCCGACCAGTGGCGAGACGATCATCGGGATGATGACCTTGTCGAGGATCACCATCCACTGCACTTGCGTCGCCGATGCCAGACCGGCGCCCATCAGCCCGCCGATGAGCGCGTGCGAGGAGGACGACGGCAGCCCGAAGGCCCACGTGACCAGGTTCCAGGCGATCGCACCGAGCAGACCGGCCATCACCACGACGAGGCCGTGATGCCCCCCCGGGGGGACGATGATCCCGCTCCCGATCGTCTTCGCGACTCCCTCGCCGAGCAGCGCGCCGACCAGGTTGAAGACCGCTGCCATCAGCAGCGCCACACGGGGCGTCAGCGCCCGAGTCGAGACGGACGTGGCGATCGCGTTCGCAGCGTCGTGGAAGCCGTTCGTGTAGTCGAAGGCCAGAGCGACCGCGACCACGAGGACGACGAGCACGAGCTCCACGGCCGTCAGGACTCCTTGACGGCGATCGTCTCGACGTAGTTCGCCACCTTCTCGAAGGCGTCGGCCGCTGCCTCGAGCTCGTCCACCACCTCTTTGAGCTTCATGAGGTAGATCGCATCCGTCGCGCCGTCGAACATCTGGCCCAGGAGCTTCCGGTACGTCCGGTCGGCCTGGTTCTCGAGGCGGTTGATCTCGACCCAGTAGTCGGGGAGGTCCTTGAGCGACCGCAGGCGCGGCATCGCCTCGGCCGTCAGCTCGGACGACCGCTCGAGCACCTGCACCTGGTCGGCCACGCCGGGGGGCAGGTCGTCGAGCTTGTAGAGCACGATCATGTCCGCGGCGGACTCCATCAGGTCCATGCAGTCGTCGAGCCCGCTCGCGAGGGAGTAGATGTCCTCGCGGTCGAACGGCGTGACGAAGGTGGAGTTCAGGCGCCGCATGATCTGGTGGGTCGACTCGTCGCACTCGTGCTCGACGTCCCGCAGCTGCTCGGCGATGCGCTCGCGGCCGCGCAGGTCCTGGCCCAGCAGCTCCGCGAGCAGTCGCGAGCCCACGACGAGGTGTCGCGCCTGGGCGGCGAAGAGATCGAAGAAGGACGTGTCCTGGGGGGTCAGGCGCAGACGCACGACACTCTCCGGATACGACGGGTCGGCTCCGGGGAGCCGTTGGGCGACCTCAGATTAGGGCAGCCGTGGCCGCGCGTGGCAAACCGGAGCCGCGACGCTACTGCGTCCGCGTGTCCCCTTCGTCACCGTCGGTCTCCTTTCGCGGCGCGCCGCCGTCGTCCGGCTGGTCGACGCCGAGGACCCGGTCGATCTGGGGAAGCGTCAGCTCGCGCTCGCTCTCCGAGGCCGCCACGACGAGCTCGCCGTAGAGCTCGATCTCGTCGGCGAGGACGGTGTCGTCCGTCCAGTGCCGGCGGGCGCCAGCCTCCATGCGCACCTCCATGACGGCGAACCTCCCCGCTCCTGCCCGGCGCCCACGCTACGCGCCAGCGGGGCGGAGCGGCGAGCAACATCCAAAACGGTCGACCCCGTGCGAGGGTTCCGCTTCAGCCCGCCAGCGCGTTGTCAGTAAATCTTCTGACACTTGTCATCATCCTGACTCCGAGAAGTGACCACAAGCGAAACGGCTGAACTCGGCCGGGCAACGTGCGGTGGGCGGTTATGGCCCCGGTGTTGCCGACCCGCCCCCGACCGACGGCGTCCCCACGGGCTCCGCCCGGTCGGTCGGCGTCGTCGCCGGCAACGTCGTGCGCGCGACGGTCACGGAGGTGAGGCCCAGCCCGCCCACGGTGACCTCGTCGTAGGCGACCAGCTGCCCGGCGCGCTCACCGCTGGTCGCGAAGTAGAGGAGCGTCGCGGTCAGAGGTACCGGTTCTCCCTCTCCCAGGCGGCGCAGCCCCGCCGCCGTGAGGCCTGCTCCCCCTGTCGACCCCTCCACCATCACCCGGGTGCCGGTCGCGGAGTCGGTCCTGGTGATGCGGTGGTGGTAGTGGCCCGCGAGGACCAGGGGGACCTCGCCGAACAGGGGGTCGAGCCGCCACGGGTCGTGCACGAGGGCGACGTCCACGCCCCGCCCCTCCGGGTGGTCGCGGTCGTACCGGGTCACGACGTCCGCGAGCTGCTGGGTGGCCGCTGCAACCGCCTCCCGGTCGCTCTGGCTCCCGGTCCCGCCCTCGCCGTCCGGGGTGAACACCGGGTCACCGATACCGGCGAAGGTCAGGCCGGCGACCTCGGCGACGTTCCCGTCGAGGACGACGGCGTTGGGCTGGGCAGCGACCGCGGCCTGGGTCTGCGCCGAGTCGTGGTTGCCGCGGACGAACACGTACGGCACGCCGAGGCCACCGATGCGTGAGAGCGTCGGGGACTCGAGCTCCGTGCCCCACGTCGTGATGTCCCCGGTGTCCACCACGGCGTCGACCCCGAACTGCTGGACCAGCTTCTGCGCCAGGTCGAACCCCATCGGGTTCAGGTGGATGTCGGAGATGTGCAGGATCGTCGTCGTGTCGCCGTCCGCGTGCGGAGCCGCGGGCAGCTGGTCCGCGACGCCGTACACGGTGGTCACGCTCTGGATGAAGTCCGCGAGACCGCTGCGGTAGGACTCCAGGCGCTGGACGACGTCCCGCCCCTGCCCGGCGATGTACGGGGCGCGGGAGAGCAGGCCGGTGAAGCGAGGCTGCTGCAGCGCGCGGGGCTCGAACGTCCAGAACGTCACGAGCCCGAGGACGACGCACACGGCGAGGACCGCCCCCGCGCCCTGGGCGGCGGCTCGCCACGCGCGGTAGACGGCGAGAACCGAGACCGCCGCGCCGAGCACCCCGCAGCCCACCGCCACCGCGGCCGCCCTGCGTGCGGCGCGCTCGATGACCTCGGGCGCGGTCAGCTGCAGGTTGAGCAGGCCGTGGGGTGAGGAGATCAGCTCACGCGCCTGGTCGACGTCCACCGACCGGACCGACGCCTGCAGCTCGACGGGCGTGGGGTGGGTGTCGAACTCCACCTGACCCACGGGCGGGAGCTCGACGGTCACCCCCGAGTGCAGGCTCGGCATCACCTCGACGTCGACCTGGAGCGGGCCGACGTCGGCCGTGGTGGGGGGCGCGAGCGTCCAGCCGACGGCCGCTCCGGCGAAGGCGACGACGACGAGCACGAGCCACCTCACGGCTCGCCGTCCTGTCTCCCGCCACACGGGTCGCGCCACTGCGTCGCCTCCCCGCGTCGCGCCGTCCATCGACCCTGATTCTGCCGTCCGGACGGACAGGGCCGGCTGGCGCCGCCGGGATAGGCCCCCCGCGGTACTGCGAATGGTCGAACGAGGCCGACGCCCGGACGCGGAAGGGGGGAGTCCGCGCCGGGCGCCGGGTTCTGGGCTGCGGAGCCCGTGAGCGCCGCAGTAGGTTGCAGATTCCGGCACGACATCGATCTATGTCAATCCGAATGGCCGAACCTCCCGGCGATCGGGCAGCGCGGGCGGGTGTCGCTGCCGTCGCAAGCCTCCAGAACCGGCACCAAACGGTTGGATCGGACAGTGCGGCGACCCGACGTCCCGGCGAGGACGGCGCGAGGAGGTTCTGTGGACCCCGTGGCGGCACTGCGCCGCATCGGCTTCCTGCTCGAGCGCGAGCACGCCGAGACGTACCGCGTCAAGGCCTACCGCACGGCTGCGCTGACGGTGGCCGGGCTGGACGACGACGAGCTGGCCAGGCGGGTCCGTGCGGGCACGCTGACCGATCTGCAGGGACTCGGGCCGAAGACGGCGGGGGTGGTCGCCGAGGCCGCTCAGGGCCACGTCCCCGCCTACCTCCAACAGCTCGAGGACGCCGTCCGCCCTCTCGCGGAGGGGGGCGAGCAGCTGCGCGGGGCCCTACGCGGCGACCTCCATACCCACTCCGACTGGAGCGACGGAGGCAGCCCGATCGAGGAGATGGCGGTGACCGCGATCGAGCTCGGGCACGAGTACATGGCCGTCACGGACCACTCCCCCCGGCTGACGGTCGCGAACGGGCTGTCTGCCGCTCGGCTGCGGGACCAGCTGGACGTCGTCGCCCGGCTGGGCGAGCGTCTGGGCGCCTTCTGCCTGCTGAGCGGGATCGAGGTCGACATTCTCGAGGACGGCGCCCTCGACCAGGAGCCCGAGCTGCTGGCCGAGCTCGGCGTGGTGGTGGCCTCGGTGCACTCCAAGCTGCGGATGGAGTCGGCCGCCATGACGCGGCGGATGCTGCGCGCCGTCGCCAACCCGGACACGGACGTCCTCGGGCACTGCACGGGCCGGACTCTGGGCCCTCGTGTCGACAGGCCGCGCCGGGCGCGGGCCTCGCGGACCGGGGCTGAGAGCACGCGGGGGAGCACGGCGCGCGGAGGCGGTCGCTCGGGGCGCGAGCGCAGTGCCGCCGGGCGCGAGCGCAGTGCCGCCGGGCGCGAGCGCAGTGCCGACTCGGGAAGAGGCGGGCGGCCGCCGAGCGAGTTCGACGCGCACGCGGTCTTCACCGCGTGCGCGGAACTGGGGGTCGCGGTCGAGATCAACTGCCGGCCGGAGCGCCAGGACCCTCCGGACGACCTGCTGTCGCTCGCGCTCGACATCGGCTGCCTGTTCAGCATCGACACCGACGGGCACGCGCCGGGCCAGCTCGACTGGCAGGTGTACGGCTGTGCTCGCGCCGAGCCGCTGGGAGTGCCGCCCGAGCGTGTCGTGAACACCTGGCCCCTGGAGGACCTCAGGGCATGGACGCGGGACCACCGACACCGGCCGTAAGGGGGCTTTGGTCCGAAAGGGCGGTTGTGCTAGCGTGTGCAGCGGTTGAGATTGCAGTTTGTGGCACGTTGTTAGAACGCCCGCGGAGTGTGATTCCGACGGGCGTTATCTGTATCTGAACTTCGGATCTGGTAACGACCGCGGCAGCCCGGTCTGGCACAAGCCAGGCTCGTCCCGCCCAGATCAAGGAGCAGTCAGATGACTCAGGGCACCGTCAAGTGGTTCAACGCCGACAAGGGCTACGGCTTCATCGCCCAGGACGGCGGCGGCCCGGACGTCTTCGTCCACTTCTCGGCGATCCAGTCCGAGGGCTACCGTTCGCTGGAGGAGAACCAGCGCGTCGAGTTCGACATCGCCCAGGGCCCGAAGGGCCCGCAGGCGGAGAACGTCCGTCCCGCCTGATCCCGCGTCGTTCGATGGGCCCCGCCGCTCCGGCGGGGCCCATCGTCGTCCCGGCGGCAGTGGGCCGGCCGCAGCCGTGGGCCGAGGACGACGAGCCCCTGGCGCCGTCCGAAGCGACGCGCCCACGGGGTGTGTGGGAACGTAACGCCGTGGAGCTGCCTCGCCCCGACGTGGACCCGGACGGCCTGCTGGAGTACTCGGTCGTCTTCACCGACCGGTCGCTGAACCACATGTCGAAGCGCTTCGTCGCCGTGATGCAGGACATCGTCGACGTCCTGCGCACGACCTACGGAGCAGAGAGCGTCGCCGTCGTCCCCGGTGGCGGCACGTACGGCATGGAGGCGGTCGCGCGGCAGCTCGCCACCGGACGGCGGTGCCTGGTCGTGCGAAACGGCCTCTTCTCCTTCCGCTGGTCGCAAATCTTCGACGCCGGAGCGATTCCCGCGGAGACCACGGTCTGCTGCGCTCGGCCGGTGTCGTCGGACCGGCACGCACCCTGGGTCCCGCCTCCGCTCGACGAGCTGGTCGAGACGATCGGGCGCACCCGTCCGGACGTCGTCTTCGCGGCACATGTCGAGACGGCGGCAGGGATGGTGCTCCCCGACGACTACGTGCGGACGGCGGCACGGGCAACGCATGACGCCGGCGGCCTCTTCGTCCTCGACTGCGTCGCGTCGGGAGCGCTCTGGGTCGACATGACGGACGTGGGGGTCGACGTCCTCCTGAGCGCGCCGCAGAAGGGCTGGAGCGGCTCGCCGTGCGCAGGGTTCGTGATGCTCGGGAAGACGGCACGTGGCCGCGTCGAGTCCACGACCACGACCAGCTTCGCGCTCGACCTGCAGAAGTGGCTGACGATCACCGATGCCTACCTGCAGGGGAACACGCCGTACCACGTGACGATGCCGACCGACGCGCTGGCGCGGGACGCGGCACTTCTGGTCGAGACCCGCGACGCCGGGCTGACGAAGCTTCGCGAGGCGCAGGTCAGTCTCGGCGGGCAGGTCCGCGGGCTGCTCGCGGACCACGGGTTCCCGTCCCTCGCCGCGGAGGGCTTCGCGGCACCGACCGTGGCGGTCGCGTTCACGGACGACCCGGCGATCCGCAGCGGCGCGAAGTTCAAGGAGGTCGGCATCCAGGTCGCGGCCGGCGTCCCGCTGATGTGCGGTGAAGGCGACGACTTCTCGACCTTCCGGATCGGGCTGTTCGGCCTCGACAAGCTCTCCGACGTCGCCGGGACGGTCGATCGCCTGCGCGCGGGCCTCGACCGGCTCGGG
>JBKHWX010000006.1:0-6998 GCA_046566325.1 Actinomycetes bacterium
GACGGGTTCTCGGCGACGAACGCGATGCCGCCGTCGTAGCCGACGACGACCACCGACCGGCCGCGGGCGATGCCCTTGCGCGCGTAGTCCGCCCGGTCCTTCATCACCTGCTCGGGCGAGACGTAGAAGGGCATCGTCATCGCGGCTGCTCCCCCGTCTGCTCAGGCTGGGTGGTCGGGTCCGCCTGGGTGGTCGGGTCCTGCGTCTCGTTCTGGGTCGTCTGGTCGGGCTCCGCCCTGGACGGCGACATGGCCTGCTCGCGGCCGAGCAGGCTGCCGCCGGGATCACCCTCGCGCTGGCGCACGACCTGGTCGACGACGCGGCCCACCTGCTCGTCGCTCCAGCGGTTGTAGCCCTCCTCGGTGACGGTGGCGACGACGGGCCAGATACGCCGCGTCATGTCGGGACCGCCGGTGGCGGAGTCGTCGTCCGCCGCGTCGTAGAGGGCCTCGACGACGACCCGGACGGCCTCCCGGATGTCATGGGTGGGCCGGTACAGCTTCTTCAGGGAGCCGCGGGCGAACAGCGAGCCGGAGCCGACGGAGTGGTGCCCGTGCTCCTCGTACCGGCCGCCGGTGACGTCGTAGGAGAAGATGCGCCCCTCGTGGCGGTCGAGGTCGTAGCCCGCGAACAGGGGGACGACGGCCAGCCCCTGGATGGCCAGCCCGAGGTTGCCCCGGATCATCGTGGAGAGCCGGTTCGCCTTGCCGTCCAGGCTGAGCAGGGCGCCCTCGATCTTCTCGTAGTGCTCGAGCTCGACCTGGAACAGGCGCACCATCTCCACCGCCAGGCCTGCCGTCCCGGCGATCCCGACGCACGAGTACTCGTCCGCGGGGAAGACCTTCTCGATCTCGCGGTTGGCGATGTAGTTGCCCATCGTGGCGCGCCGGTCGCCGCCCATGACGACGCCGCCCGGGAAGGTCAGCGCGACGATGGTCGTGCCGTGGGGCACCTCCGGACCCGTCCCGGGCGGGAGGGTTCGCCGTCCGGGTAGCAGCTCGGGGCTGTACTGACCGAGGAACTCGGTGAAGGACGACGTGCCCGCCGCGGCGAACGCGGCGGGCAGCCGGCCGGTGAAGTCGCTGCTCACCTGCGCGACCCTACTGAGGGTCGCCGACGGAGCCAGAGGCGCGCCGCCTGTGCTCCGCCGACCGGGCGACCGCGGTACAGCGAGTGGCCGTCACTCGCCGCCCTTCTGCTGGAACTGCCGGACGAACGTCTCCGCGTTCGCCTCGAGCGCCTCGTCGATGTCGTCGAGGATCGCGTCGATGTCCTCGTCCTTGGCCTGGGTCGTCGGGGCTGCTGGCGACGGGGGCGGCGCCTCGTCGGGCTCTCCGCCGTCACGGCGTGTCGGTCGGGTCTGTTCCTGTCCTGCCATCTCCGGTGCCCACCTCTCGTGTCCTCTCTCGATCCTAGGTGGAGGACCCGACAGTGACCCGTCCGACGGCGTGCGAGACGCCGGGTGGCCTACTGGCCCGTCAGGGCGCGGACGAGGTCTCGAGCGGTGCGGCAGCGCTCGAGCAGGCTGCCCACGTGCTCCCGGGTCCCTCGCAGCGGCTCGAGGGTCGGCACCCGCTGGAGCGAGGGCAGCCCGGGGACGTCGAAGATCACCGAGTCCCAGCTGGCGGCGGCCACGTTCTCCCCGTAGCGCGACAGGCACTCACCCCGGAAGTAGGCGCGCGTGTCGTGCGGCGGCGTCGTCACCGCGCAGGCCACCTCCTCGTCCGTGACCATCCGGTCCACCGCGCCTCGGTGGACGAGCCGCCGGTAGAGCCCCTTCTCGGGCCGCACGTCGCTGTACTGCAGGTCGATCAGCTGCAGCCGGGGAGAGCTCCAGTCCAGGCCCTCCCGCTCGCGGAAGCCGTTGAGCAAGCGCAGCTTCGCGACCCAGTCCAGCTCGCGGGCGCACTCCATCGGGTCCCGCTCGAGCCGGGTGAGCACCGACTCCCAGCGCCGCAGCACCTCGGCCGTCTGCCCACCCGGGTCGTCGTCCGCGTGGGACCTCACGAACGCCTCGGCGGCCTCGAAGTACCGCCACTGCAGCTGCACGGCGGTCATCTGCGTGCCGTCCCGGAGCGTGACGAGCTGCTGGAGGGAGGGGTCGTGGCTGACCGCGTGCAGCGTGGTGACCGGCCGGTCGAGCGTGAGGTCGGGAAGCGCGTGCGCCTCGATGAGACCGAGGACGAGTGCCGTCGTCCCGACCTTGAGGAAGGTGGCGACCTCGCAGAGGTTGGCGTCCCCGATGATGACGTGGAGGCGGCGGTACTTGTCCGCGCTCGCGTGCGGCTCGTCGCGCGTGTTCACGATCGGGCGCTTGAGAGTGGTCTCGAGGCCGACCTCGACCTCGAAGTAGTCGGCGCGCTGGCTCAGCTGGAAGCCGGGGTTCTCGCCGGCCTGGCCGATCCCGACCTTGCCGCTCCCGGCGAAGACCTGCCGGCTGACGAAGAACGGCACCAGCCCGCGCACGATGTCCTGGAAGGGCGTGTCACGGCGCATCAGGTAGTTCTCGTGTGTGCCGTACGAGGCGCCCTTGTTGTCGGTGTTGTTCTTGTACAGGTTCACCGGGGTGAGACCCGGCGTCGCCGCGATCTTGCGGGCTGCGGCGAGCATGACGGCCTCACCCGCCTTGTCCCACAGGACGACGTCCCTCGGGGTTCGTACCTCGGGGCTGGAGTACTCCGGGTGGGCGTGGTCGACGTACAGCCGCGCGCCGTTGGTCAGCACCACGTTGGCGAGGCCCGGGTCCTCGACCTCGGACGACGCGTCGACCCGTGGTGCCTCGTCCGTCAGCTGGGTGGGGTCGGCCGCCGCACGGGCCATCTCCCAGCCGCGCGCGTCCCGCAGGGGCGCCTCGTCCTCGTAGTCCCAGCGGGCCCGGGCGACGTTGCGGCCCAGAGGCGCGGCGTAGGCGTTCACCACCTGGCCGGAGAGCAGCATCGCGCTCGCACCGGGATCCGCCGGCGCGCTCACGCCGTACTCCGTCTCGATGCCCATCACGCGGTGGACGCTCATCCTCCGGAGCCTACGTGCAGGCGCGTCGCCGGCGGGGAGGGCGTCCGCGCAGGCAGGTGCGCCGCTATGCATTCAGGAGCGCCGCGTGCGGCGTCCCTGCCGACCGGGCGGGGCGGCGGCCCTCGCGAGCCACGTCGTCCTAGAGTCGGCTTCGTGCGCAACGAACCTCTCCCCCTGCCGGCGCCGGTCGCCGCCGGGCTCGACCTCGTCGGCGTGGTGGCGTTCGCGGCCGTCGGCAGGAGCAGTCACGGCGAGGCCGCCGGCGTGAGCGGGACGGCGGACACGGCCTGGCCTTTCGTGGCCGGTCTCGCGGCCGGCTGGGTCGCGAGCCGTGCGTGGCGCCGTCCCACCCTCGTCGTCCCGACGGGCGTCGCCGTGTGGGGTGGCGCGCTCGTCGGGGGGATGGGCCTGCGCGCTCTCACGGGGAGCGGGACGGCGGTGCCGTTCGTCGTCGTGGCCGGCGTCGTCCTCGGCGCGCTGCTGCTCGGCTGGCGCGGGCTCCTCCGGTTCGGGGGACGGCGCTGAGCCGGTCTTATCCCCCGGCTACCCGGACAGCCCCTTGAGGAAGTCGATCCCGTTGGGCGTGCCGACGCCGGTGACGTCGTCGTAGCCCGGACGCGTGTAGATCGTGCCGGTCTGGTTGAACGTCCTCAGGGACACGATCGTGCCGCCGGTGGCGTCGATGCGGTTCGCGTAGTCGACGCGGACGACGCCGTCCGTCACCGCTCGGCCGTGGTTGACGTCGCGAAGCGCGCTGCTGCCTTCCAGCCGGTACAGGCGGGGGTTGAGGAACCCGAGCTTGCCCCCGTTGACCTGCGCGGCGACGGCGACCACTCCCGCCAGCAGCGGGCTGGCGAGGCTCGTCCCGCCGGTACGGAACTCGCTGTACCGCACCGTGCCGTCGGGGAACGTCTGGCTCTGCCCGATCAGCATCCCGGTCTGCGGGTCAGCGTCCATCGCCACGTCGGGAACCGCCCGGTGAGCGCCGCCCGGGAAGTATCCGGCGATCGACGACGGCACCCCGCGCCGCTGGTAGCCGGGCTGCTTGAACAGGCGGGAGGTGCCACCGCCCGCGCCGTAGAGGTACGCCGGCCACGCGGGGTTCCACGCCCCGTTCGTCAGAGTCGACTTGCCGGTGCCCCAGCCCTGCTCGAACTGGTACGTGTTGTCCTTGCCGATCGCGAGGGCCGTGCCGCCGACAGAGGTTACGAGCGGGTCGGACGCGTCCATGTCGGTCTGCCGGGTGCCGGTGTTCGCGATCTCGTCGCCGTTGTCACCCGAGGAGAACAGGATGCTGATGCCCTCGGCGGCCGCCTGCAGGTAGGTCTGGTGGCGCTCGACGAGCCCGACGGGATCGGTGAGGGAGTCCGTCTCCGTCTCCCCGTACGAGTTGGAGATGATGTCCGCGAGCTCGTTGTCGACCACGGTGTTGACGGCCGCCGCCAGGTCGGCGTTCTGACAGCTGGAGCCGCCCACGTAGAGGATGTTCGCCATCGGAGCCATGGCGTGCACGGCCTCGACGTCCAGCGTCTCCTCGCCGTACCAGGAGTTGCCGCCGCACTCGGTGATGAAGCTGTAGCTGGCCGGCAAGGACTGGCTGAACTGAGCGGTGCGCAGCGGATGCCTCGCGTCGTTCCGTCTCGCGTAGGTCTGGGCGTCCTTCAAGATTGTCGGCGACGCGAAGGCGTCGACGATCGCGACGGTCGCGCCTCGGCCGTCATATCCGGAGGACAGTGCGGCGTCGAGGCCGTAGGCACCGCGCAGCTGGGCCGGCCGGTAGCCGCAGGGCGCGTACGTGAGCGGGTGTTCCAGCGGCTGTGGGACGGCGGTCGCGGCCTTCTCCCCGAAATAGGTCGAGCAGGGCGTGGCGTTGACGAACGCGGCTGGCGGCGGCGGCAGAGCGGTCGCGCTGCTCACCTGGGGGCCTGCGGCGGCCGGCGACACGTCAGCGGGCCCGACGTGCAGCGGCTTGGCACGTGCCGAGGTGTCGAGCCCGCCGATGCCTACGACGGTGCCAGCCAGCGCCGAGGGCACCGACACCGCTGTGGCCGGCGCGGTCTCGGTGTGACCGTTCCGGCTGAAGAGCAGCAGCTGCGTGCCGAACGCCTTCTCCGCCTGCGCAGTGGTGCCCGTGAACGCGACGTAGCGGTGGTTGGCCGGGACCTCGCCGACCTGGAAGCCCTGGGAGGTCAGCCAGGCGGTCACGTTCGCGACGTCCTGTGCGGTCGGGGCGAACCGGCTGCGCCACTGCGCCGCAGTGAGGTACTTGCCGTACCCGGCGCTTGCCGGGTCGGAGACCGCGGTTGCGAGCGCCTCCGCCCCCGCCTGGTCCCGAAGCGCGAGCACCACGGTCAGGTGCAGCTGCTGCGCGGCGGGCACGCCGCCGACTCTTGCCGCCTGGGCAGTCCACCCGGGTGCGGTCTGAAGGACCGTGCGGGGCGGGGTGTCCCCTGCGGACGCCGTCAGCGGCGTCGCGAGTGCGACTGCCACTGCCGCTGTGGTGCCGAGTACGACCTGACGGGAGATCCAGGACATCTCCAAGCCCTTCCCTGCGGTGGGCGTCCGAGCGGGCACCGAGAAGAAGTGTTCGCCTCACATTCTTCAAGCACAAGTGGGGGCGCGACGATCGTCAGGCCAGGTGTCAGGAGCGGAGAACGACACGAGTCATGGAACCCGAGTGCCGACGGGTGCGTCCCAGTCGTTGTGACCGCGTCTCGTGTGCGGAGGCCGCTCGGCGGCTGTTCGAGAACGTGCGGTGGTAGGCCATTCACTGCCCTACGCAGACGGCTGGCACTCAGCGCGCTGGTCGTCGCCGTGGTCTCGTCCGTCGCCGCGTGCGGGGGCGGCGGCGGGGCCGGTCAGCTCCCCTCGCAGGGGCCTGCGACAGGGACCAGCACGTCGACAGCGCCCACCCCGTCGAGCCCCGCCCCGCCCTCGTCCACATCTTCAGAGGCCTCACCCACGTCGTCAGGAGCGCCCGAGCAGACCCTCTCCGGCGTCATCATCGAGGGGCTCCGGCCGACCTGCCACATCCTGGAGCTGCCGGGCCGTCGTTACGCCCTGACCGGGCCGGGCACGGACGCGCTGCAGGTCGGCCAGCAGGTTGTGGTCGTCGGGACACCGCGTCCCGACATGGTCAGCCCATGTGGCTCGATATTCGTCGTCTCGGCATTTCCCAGCGGCTCGGCATTTCCCAGCGGCTCGGCTCCCAGCGCTGCCACGTCTACGCCATCCGGCTGACGCAGCGCGAGCCCACGTTCGCAAAAGCCGGAAGCCGTATTGGCTGGAAGCGACTCGTCCTGGTGTTGGACGGACGATTCCAAGGTGACGGACGATTCCACGGTGAGCGGACGATTCGACGGTGATCACGACCGGCTTGCCTGCCGGGCTAGCCTGCGTCGTTTCATCGAGATGCTCGGAGCGGTGCCTGCAGCGTTTGCGCCCCGGGGACGTCAGGGCTGGCCGCGCGCCGGTAGGTGCGGTGCCTAGAGCGTCTGCCAACCCGGGACGACAGGGCTGGCCGAGCGTTGGTAGGTGAGGCCGGTGGGGCTGGTCCAGACGAAGCTGCCGGGGCTGGGCTGGACGAGCTTCCACCCGCCGAAAGTCTTCTCGTTGTGGAGGCGCTCGCAGAGGCTGCCGAGGTTCGCGGCCGCCGTCGTGCCGACCCGGCCGTCCTGGTCGGTCTGCCGGTAGTTGATCGTGTGGTCGAGCTGGGTGCCCCTCGCCGGGTGGTGGCAGGCGGGGCCGACGCACACCGAGTCGCGGGTTTGCACGTGCAGGCGCAGCGCCGCCGGGGGCACGTACCGACTGGTCCCGTGGTCCAGGACGATGGGCGTCACCGGCCCGGTCAGCACATTCGACCAGCGAGGGTCCTCGAGCCCCGATGCAGCCTCCGACGAGGCGACGCGTGCTCGCCCGCCGTGGCCCAGCCCGGCTCCGCCGGCGCTCGAGGGCTCGGCTTCGCCTGCGCTGCCCAGCCCGGCTTC
>JBKHWX010000007.1:0-3744 GCA_046566325.1 Actinomycetes bacterium
GGACCCACGTCGTGCCCTTCATGCCCCCGATCAGCACGTACGCGATCATCAGGACGCCGACCACGGCCACCACGATGTACTGGCCGACCTGCCCCTCGACCCCGAGCAGCAGCGCGACGAGGCCGCCGGCTCCCGCCATCTGGGCGAGCAGGTAGAAGAAGCAGACCGCGAGGGTGGCGAGTGCCGCGGCCATTCGGATCGGCCGCTGCTTCAGGCGGAAGCTGAGCACGTCGGCCATGGTGAACTTGCCGGTGTTGCGCAGGAGCTCGGCGACGAGCAGAAGCGCGACCAGCCACGCGACGAGGAACCCGATCGAGTAGAGGAAGCCGTCGTAGCCGTTGACGGCGATGGCTCCGGCGATGCCGAGGAAGCTGGCGGCCGAAAGGTAGTCGCCCGCGATCGCCGTCCCGTTCTGAGGCCCGGTGAAGGAGCGGCCGCCTGCGTAGAAGTCGGCCGCGGTCGCGTTGTTGCGGGAGGCGCGGATCACGATGCCGAGCGTCACCACGACGAACAGGCCGAAGATCGCGATGTTGAACCAGGGGTTGCCGATGTCCGTGGCGGCGGCCGCCTGGACCAGTGCTGCGGACGTCATCGGACGGTGCCCTCCTCGATGTGGTGCCGCAGCCGCTCGGCGGCCGGGTCGAACTTCTTGTCGGCCCACGAGCGGTAGGCCATCGTGATCGCAAAGGTGGAGACGAACTGGCCGAGGCCGAGCAGCAGGCCGATGTTGATGTTCCCGATGACCTTGATGCTCATGAACGCTGGCGCGAAGGCCGCGAGCAGGACGTAGAGGAAGTACCAGATCAGGAACAACGCCGTCATCGGGAAGATGAACGACCGGAACCGGCGCCGCAGGTCGTCGAACTCGGCGCTGTCCTGGACCTCCTGGTGAACCGTCCGGCCGTCGGCCGAGACGGAGACCGGTGGCTCCGTGGTGGACACATGACCTCCTGGTGACAAGACGGGCGGGCGTGGTTGGCGCCGCGCCGTCCGTGCTGTGTTCGGAACAGGGGGACTGTGACCCGCCTCACGATCTTGGGGAAGAGGCCGCGACGGGCTTCGCGCCGGACGGTCGAGGCCGTCGACGTGCGGGCGACGCTGGGACGACGAGCGGTCGCGATCCTGCGACGAACGGTTCGGCGGGTGCGGCAGAAAGGGCTGGTGCCCAGGCGGCCCTGGCGTCGGCAAGCGCGACCACCCGTGCGCTGAAGCTATGGCGTCACCCGTGGCCACACAAGCCGCTGCGCGACGGAGGCAGCAGTCAGCCCGAGCAGGTCGCTGCGTCCGGTTTCGGTCAGGACGTCCTCACGCAGCTGCCAGATCCGCACACTCGTGGTCAGCGGGTCGACCACCCACACTTCCTGCACGCCGTGCCCGGCGTAGAAGTCGAACTTGGCGAACGTCTCGTCCCCCGGCGACAGCATCTCGACCACTAGAGCAGCGGTGGTCATGTACTGGCGTGGCTCTTCAGACGCCTCCACGAACCCCATGTCCGGGACTCGAAAGTCGCGGGGCTCCCCAAGGTTGAACGAGTCGTTGGGAACCAGCCCGGCGTCCTCGGCCAGGTCGTACAGCATGCGCGTCAACTGCGCCTTGACCCGGCCGTTGCGTGCGTGCTCATACGGTGTCACGTGGTAGACGCCCTCCCAGACCTCGTCCTTCTTGTCCAGCCCCAGCTCACGCCGGCGGGCGAGCCACCCGTCCACTTCCGGGGTGTTCTCTACGAACAGCGTGCTCATCTCGATCACAGCGCCTCTCGAGTCAGGAGCCCTCCAAGGTGTCCCGCCAGTTGATCATCCCACCGATGTCCGGCAGCGGCTCCGGGACGTCGTCGCCCTACACCCCGAACTGGGCCTGCTGCCTGCCGCGGGAGACGACCGGACAGCCCTCGATACCCGGTGATGCAGTACACCGACGGGGCCGGCGGGCGGATGTGCAACCGCGTTGAAGCGGTGGTGGTCGCAGAAGACGTAGAGGCTGGTTACCTTCCTCGATCTACGTCCAAGCCCTCCGGCGCGTGCAGGCGCACCATCAGCCTGCCCACGTGCCCGGAAACCCGTCGCCGGGTGGCGAGCGAGACCGTGACCATGACGACGAACGCCAGCGGGACGGTCCAGGCGGCGGGCTGGGCGAGCAGCACGCCCGGCCAGCCGGAGATGGCGCCGCCGAGCATCGTCACGACGGCCGCGACAGTCGCCGCCGCACCGCCCGCGACTAACCCCGCCATGGCGCCTGCCGCCGTCAGCCCACGCCACCAGATCCCGAGGACCAGCAGGGGGCAGAAAGTCGACGCCGCGAGAGCGAACGCCAGGCCCACGGTGTCGGCCAGGCCTACCCTGGCCGTGAACAGGCTGAGCGCGAGCGGCACCACGACGGCAAGTGCCGTCGCCAGCCGGAAGCGCCCGACGGACCGAACGTGCGGCGAGCCGCCCGAGCGTCTGACGCGCAGCGCGTCGCCGTGCAGCAGGTCCTGGCTCAGGACCCCGGCGACCGAGACGACGAGGCCCGAGGACGTCGACAGGAAGGCCGCGAACGCACCGGCGACGAGCAGCGCGGAGACGACGTCCCCCCACGGGGCCGGCAGCAGCCGGCCCGGCAGCGCGAGCACCACGGTGTCGGCACGCCCCGTCAGCAGCAGGTCCGGCGCGTAGAGCCTCCCCAGGGCCCCGTAGATCGGTGGGAAGACGTAGAAGACCCCGAGCAGCCCGATGACGACCGCCGTCGTCCGCCGCGCGGCGCGGCCGTCCGGGTTGGTGTAGAAGCGGACGAGGACGTGAGGGAGCCCCATCGTTCCGAAGAAGAGGGCAAGCACAAGCGAGTACGTCGCGTAGAGCGGATGCTCCCGGCCACCCGCGCCCGACAGGGGGAGCGACCAGTCCGCGCCGGTGCTCGCCCGGACCGGCGCGGCATGAGGGACGGGCTCCCCGGCCGGGACGATGACGACCGACCCCGCGGCGACGGCGATGTCGTCTCCAGCGCCCAGCCGCACGTCGCCGTCCACGTCGCGCCCGTCCACCTCGCCCGTCACATGGATCGTCGTCGGGACCTCGGAGAGCAGGGTGACATCCGACGTCAGCCGGGTCGTCACCTCCTGCCGCACCGTCGGCAGGCCGCCGGACGCAGGGTTGGGCGCGCCGTCGGAGTGCCACGCCGCGAGCAGGAAGACGACGGGCAGGGCGATCGCAGTCACCTTGAGCCAGTACTGGAATGCCTGCACGAACGTGATCGACCGCATCCCGCCGGACAGCACGTTGAGGACGACGACACCCGCGACGAGCGCGGCCCCGGACGCCGGTGGGAAGCCGGTGACCGTCCGCAGGGCGAGGCCCGCGCCCTGGAACTGCGGCAGAAGGTAGAGCCAGCCGATCCCGACGACGAGCACGGACGAGAGCAACCGCACGGACCCCGAGGCGAGCCGGGACTCGGCGAAGTCGGGCAGGGTGTAGGCGCCCGAACGCCGCAGTGGGGCGGCGACGAGCACCAGCAGCACCAGGTATCCGGCTGTGTACCCGAGCGGGAACCAGAGCATGTCCACGCCACCGGCCAGGACAAGGCCGGCGATGCCGAGGAAGCTCGCCGCAGACAGGTACTCGCCGCCGATGGCCGACGCGTTCCAGCGCGGCGACACGGTGCGGCTGGCGACGTAGAAGTCGCTGGTCGTGCGTGAGAGCCGGAAGCCGACGGAACCCACCGCGATCGTCGCGACGGTGACGAGCAGGACGGCGAGGCCGCCGGCGACCGGGT
>JBKHWX010000008.1:0-5772 GCA_046566325.1 Actinomycetes bacterium
CCGTTCGCCGACCCCGCGGTACTGGGCGCGTGCGCCGAGGCCTGCCGCGCCGGCCCCTCCGTCGCCGACGGTACGGCCGGTCCGGTCACCGGCTCGCTGGCCGGCCCGGAACCTCTCATCCTCACGCGTTCCCCTCCCATACACGTGTCGGGTCCACAGCTCCAACCGCGTCGCAGCCTGCGGCACCGGTCAGAGGACACGCGCGGCTTCGTTGAAAGTTCCCGCGCGGGTGGAGTAAACCACCGCTCGGGGTATCAGCGTGGGGACTTTTCGTAACAGATACCGGACGTCCCCACGCCCACGCCGGGCTGGCCGAGCAGATCCCCGAGCGGTCAGACGACCATGCCGGCCGCGACCGTCCTGTTCGTGGCCTCGTCGATGAGCACGAAGCCGCCGGTGCTGCGGTTGCGGCGGTACTCGTCCGCGAAGAGGGGCATCGTCGTCCGCAGCCGCACCCTGCCGATCTCGTTCAGCGCGAGGCTCTGTGCGTCCTCTCGGCGGTGCAGGCTGTTGACGTCCAGCTGGTACTGCAGCTCCTTGACCATGGCGCGCACGCTGCGGGTGGTGTGCTTGAGGGCGAACTTGCGCCCGGGCTGCAGCTTGGCCGACTCGTCCATCCAGCACACCATTGCGTCGACGTCCTGCGTGGGCGTCGGGGCGTTGTGCGGCCGGCAGATCATGTCGCCGCGCGAGATGTCGAGCTCGTCGGTCAGCCGGAGCGTCACCGACATCGGCGGGAACGCCTCGTCGACCGGCCCGTCGGCGGTGTCGATCGCCGCGATCCGGCTCGTGAAGCCCGACGGCAGGACCATCACCTCGTCACCCGGCTTGAGGACTCCTCCGGACACCTGGCCGGCGTAGCCGCGGTAGTCGAGGTGCCGCCCGGACTGCGGACGAATCACGCACTGCACGGCAAACCGGACGTCGATGAGGTTCCGGTCGCTTGCGACGTGGACGTTCTCGAGGTGGTGCAGCAGGGACGGTCCCTCGTACCAGGGCATCTCGGCGGAGCGGTGGACGACGTTGTCCCCCTTCAGGGCGCTCACCGGGATCACCTCGAGGTCGGGAACCTCGAGCTTCGTGGCGAAGTCCGTGAACTCCCGCCGGATCCGCTCGAACACCGCCTCGTCGTAGTCGACGAGGTCCATCTTGTTCACGCACAGCACCAGGTGCGGCACCTGGAGCAGCGTGGCCAGGAAGGCGTGCCGCCGGCTCTGCTCCACGAGGCCCTTCCGGGCGTCGACGAGGATCAGCGCGAGGTCCGCCGTCGAGGCGCCGGTGACCATGTTACGGGTGTACTGGATATGACCGGGCGTGTCGGCGATGATGAACTTGCGCCGCGGCGTGGCGAAGTACCGGTACGCGACGTCGATCGTGATCCCCTGCTCACGCTCGGCACGCAGGCCGTCCGTCAGCAGCGCTAGGTTGACGTACTCGTCGCCGCGGTCGCGGCTGGCGCGCTCGACCGACTGGATCTGGTCCTCGAAGACGGTCTTCGTGTCGTACAGGAGCCGGCCGATCAAGGTGCTCTTGCCGTCGTCCACCGAGCCTGCAGTGGCGAACCGAAGGATGTCGGTCATCAGAAGTACCCCTCGCGCTTGCGGTCCTCCATGGCGGCCTCGCTGAACTTGTCGTCACCGCGGGTGGCGCCGCGCTCGGTGATCCGCGTGGTCGCCACCTCCTCGACGACCTTCTGCACCGTGTCCGCGTCGGAGCGGACGGCGGCGGTGAGGCTTGCGTCCCCGACCGTGCGGTAGCGGACCCGCGCGGTGAACACCTCTTCACCCGCGCGGGGCTGGCACACGTCGTGCACGCCGAACAGCATTCCGCCGCGCTCGAACACCTGGCGCTCGTGCGCGAAGTAGATCGGCGGGATCTGGATCCCCTCCTGGGCGATGTACTCCCAGATGTCCAGCTCAGTCCAGTTCGACAGCGGGAAGACGCGGATGCTCTCGCCCATGTGGATCCGGCCGTTGTAGAGGTTCCAGAGCTCGGGGCGCTGGTTCTTCGGGTCCCACTGGCCGAACTCGTCGCGGAAGGAGAAGATCCGCTCCTTCGCGCGGGCCTTGTCCTCGTCGCGCCGCGCGCCGCCGAAGAGGGCGGTGAACCCGTGCTTCTCGATCGCGTCGAGCAGCACCGGGGTCTGGATCCGGTTCCTCGTCCCGTCCGGGGGCTCGGTGACCGTGCCGTTGTCGATCGCTTCTTGCACGCTGGCGACGACCAGCTGGACCCCGAGCTCGCGGACGCGCTTGTCCCGGAAGTCGAGGACCTCCTGGAAGTTGTGGCCCGTGTCCACGTGCAGCACCGGGAACGGGATCCGCGCGGGGTAGAAGGCCTTCTCGGCCAGGCGGAGCATGACGATGGAGTCCTTGCCGCCCGAGAACAGCAGGACCGGCCGCTCGAGCTCCGCGCACACCTCCCGGATGACGAATATCGCCTCGGCCTCCAGGGCCTGCAGCTGCGAGAGCTGGTAGTGGGGCTTCGTGGTCACGGCGTGCTCACCTCGTCCAGCTGTCGGGCAATGGCGTGCAGAACGGTGTCGGCCACCTCGGGGTGGCAGACGACCAGGTCGGGCAGCGAGGGGTCCCGCTGGTTGTAGCGAAGGGGCGAGCCGTCGATGCGGCTCACGTGCAGGCCGGCGGCCCGGGCGACGGCGACAGGAGCGGCTGAGTCCCACTCGTACTGGCCGCCCGCGTGCACGTACGCGTCGGTCTCGCCTCGCAGCACGGACGTCGCCTTGACGCCGGCGGAGCCCATCGGTACGAGGACGGCGGCCAGGTCGGCCGCGAGCTGCTGCACGAACGCCGGCGGTCGCGAGCGGCTGACGGCGAGCCGGAGGGGGTCGCCCGCGGAGCCGTGGGAGAGCGCCTCGGAGGTGTCGTAGCCGACCGAAGCGGCGGGCAGGGTGACAGCACCGGCGACCAGCTCGCCGTCCTGCCAGAGCGCGACGTGAACCGCCCAGTCGGTACGCGGCCGCTCGGAGAACTCGCGCGTGCCGTCGAGCGGATCGATGATCCACACCCGCGAGGCGGAGAGCCGGGCGGGGTCGTCGACGGCCTCCTCACTGAGGACGGCGTCGAACGGCCGGTGCTCGGCGAGCATCTCGGCCAGCACCTGCTGGGCCGCTGCGTCTCCTGCCGCCTTCAGCGCGGTGCCCTCGAGCCCGCTCGAGCGGACGGCGAGCAGCCTGCGGCCGGCGGCCTCGGCCAGCGACCTGGCGAGGCGGGCGTCGTCCATGTTGCTGCGTTCACTCCTTGCTGGGACCGGGGCCGCGCGGGTGGTGCGCGCGACGTGGCGACCCTCTGCGACAGTCATCGGGACTGTGGCGAGCCGCTGCTCTCTCTCGAGAAGCGGCTTCATTCTGGCAGACGCCGCTCGAGCCGATCTGAGACTCCCCCGTATTACCCCAAACGGCGCAACCGGGCTCCGAAGCGTCACCGGGAGGTCAGGAGGCCGCGGTGTGCACCTTCTGCTGTGCGTGCTCCAGGCTCGACTGGACGACGAGCTCGACGGCGTCGGCGGCGTCGGCCAGCAGGAACGGCAGCTCCTTGCGCTCGGAGGAGGAGAAGTCGCGCAGGACGAAGTCGGCGGGGTCCATCCGTCCGGGAGGGCGGCCGATGCCCACCCTGACGCGGACGTAGTCCTTCGTGCCGATCGCCTTGGTGATGTCGCGAAGGCCGTTGTGCCCGCCCTCGCCGCCACCGCGCTTGAGGCGCAGAGCACCGAACGGGATGTCGAGCTCGTCGTGCACGACGAGCAGCCGGTCGGGCTCGACCGGGAAGAAACGGACAAGCCCGGCGACGGGGCCTCCGGATACGTTCATGTAGCTCGTCGGCTTGGCGAGCACGACCTTCGGCCCCGGCCGACCTCCGGCCAGCGTGCCGAGCCGTGCCTCGGCCACCGCTGCCTGGGCCTTGTGGGCGCGGAAGGTGGTGCCGGTGCGGGCCGCCAGCTCGTCCAGCACCATCTGGCCGACGTTGTGGCGGTTGCCCGCGTACCGAGCACCGGGGTTGCCGAGCCCGACCACCAGCCACGTGCCGTCGTCCACCCTGGTCCTCTCGTGCGGGTCTGTCGCCGGGGCCGGGGCGGTGGGAGGGTCAGAGCGCCGCGAGTCCGGGCAGCGCTCGGGTCACTCCCCCGCCGAGCCCTCGGTCCGAACGCCCTCGTCCGCGTGCTCCTTGGGCGCCTCGTGCTCGATACCCGCCTCGGCCTCGGCCTGGGCGAGCTCGGCGTCCAGCGCCTCGGCGCTGACCTGGCCGGTCACGTTGACGACGAGAGCCTCCGGGTCGGTGACGAGGCTGACGCCGTCCGGCAGCTGGACCTGCCCGGCGAGGATCTGCGTGCCGGCCTCCAGGCCCTCCACCGAGATCTGCACGTTCTCCGGTAGGTGGGTGGCCTCGGCCTCGACCTGAAGCATCTGGTGCTCGAGCGTCACGACGGTGTCTGCGGCCGCGTCACCGGTGATGTGGACGGCGATGTCGACGTGGACCTTCTCACCGCGCTGCACGATCACCAGGTCGACATGCTCGATCACGTGCCGCACGGGGTCGCGCTGCACGTCCTTCGCGAGGGCGAGGACGTCGGTGCCCCCCTCCACGGAGATCGCGAGCAGCGCGTTCGCCTGCTTGAGAGCCATCATCGTCTCGTGGCCGGGCAGGGTGACGTGCTGCGGCTGGTTGCCGTGGCCGTAGATGACGGCGGGGATCTTGTTGGCGCGCCGGATTCGGCGGGCGGCGCCCTTGCCGAACTCGCTGCGGGGCTGGGCGGTCAGCTTCGTCTCGGACACGGCGTTGCTCCTGCGTCTCGTCTGCGGTCTCGCTGGCTTCTCGACTCGTTCAGGCCCGGGCGGAGGACGCAGCGCGCGCTGAGGACCGCGTCGATCACGGATCGCCGTTGGTCGTGCTAGCAGGCTTTTAGGCCCGCGGGCGTCCCTCGCCGAGGCAACCGCACGAGTGTACCCAGGCCGGGTCCGCGACGAAAACGAGGACCCGGACGGGCGCTCGGCAGCGGCGGCGTTCGACGGGAGCCTCGCGGCGGGTCCCCCGAGGGTCAGGCGTTGCCCTCGAAGAGGCTCGTCACCGAGCCGTCGTCGAACACCTCGCGGATCGCGCGGGCCACGAGCGGCGCGATGGAGAGCACGGTGAGCTGGTCGAACTGCCGGTCCTCGGGGATCGGCAGGGTGTTGGTCACGATCACCTCGGTGATCGGGCTGTTCTTGAGGCGGTCGACCGCGGGTCCCGACAGGATCGCGTGGGTGGCCGCGGTCAGCACCTCCTCGGCTCCGTTCTCCTTGAGCGCCTGCGCGGCCTGCGTGATCGTCCCGCCGGTGTCGATCATGTCGTCGACGATGACGCAGGTGCGGCCCTTCACGCGGCCCACCAGCTCGTGCACCTTCACCTGGTTCGGCACGTTCGGGTCGCGTCGCTTGTGGATGATCGCGAGGGGCGCCCCGAGCCGGTCCGACCACTGGTCGGCCAGACGCACGCGGCCGGCGTCGGGCGAGACGATGGTGAGCTTCGAGCGGTCCACCCGCTGCCCGACGTAGTCCGCGAGTAGCGGAAGCGCCCACAGGTGGTCGACGGGTCCGTCGAAGAAGCCCTGGATCTGCGCGGTGTGCAGGTCGACGCTCATCAGCCGGTCGGCGCCGGCCACGGTGAACATGTCGGCGACCAGACGAGCGGAGATCGGCTCCCGGCCCCGGTGCTTCTTGTCCTGGCGGGCATACCCGTAGAAGGGCGCCACGACGGTGACGCGCTTCGCGCTGGCGCGCTT
>JBKHWX010000009.1:0-12109 GCA_046566325.1 Actinomycetes bacterium
CGGCGCTGACGCCGTGGCCGCTCAGGAGCGGGAGCCGGCACGCCTTCCGCGGTGGCCGCTTCCTCGCCGTCCTCCTGTGCCGTCCTCCGCACGATCACCACGAAGCCGACCAGCGCCCCGAGCGCGAAGACGCACCACTGCAGCGCGTAGGACAGGTGCGGCCCCTCGTCCAGCGCGGGCTCGGGCAGAGGCTCGGGCGCCGTCCGGGGGGCGGGGTGCTCACTCGCCAGGACGCCGTAGGCATCCTTGACGAGTCCTGACCGGGCTGGTGCCGGCAGAGCCACGGCCGCGGGGATGATCCGCTGCAGCTGGCCCGCCGGTGCCCGCTGGGTCGAGGAAGGTTCCGGAGGGCGGAGCCGCACGACCAGCTCGACGTGGCCCGCCGGCGGTCTGGGGACGACGTCCGGGCCTTGCCCGGACTCGCCGATGGGCAGCCAGCCGCGGTCCACGAGCAGGACCTGGCCGTCGTCCGTGGCGAAGGGGACCAGGGAGTGATAGCCAGGTTGTCCGTCCTGGGGCCGGTTCCGCAGCAGGACGCTGTGCGCCGAGAGGTACGAGCCCGAGAGCTTGACCGGCGTCCACTCGCGGGTCGCCGGCAGGTGCCCAGCCTCGAGCACCTGCTTCAGGTCGACAGGGGAGCGGTCGTAGTTGTTCTCGACCAGGGCGTTGCGTGCCAGGCGCTGCTCGCGCCGGTCCCACTGCCAGTGACCCAGCAGCACACAGCCGGCTGCGACTGCGAGGGCCAGCAGGAACGCGCCCAGCCAGCGCCACGACAGCAGGAACCGGTACACGAGGCGACGGTAACTCCGCCGACCCTGGCCCCGAGCGGCCCCCCGCCCGCGACCGCCTCCGTCAGGTCCCCTGCGTGCTCACCAGCTCGCTCAGTGGCTGAGTCTCCTTGAGGAACCCTCGGACGCTCAGATGCTCGCTCAGGGAGCGACGGTGCTCCTCGCACGCCAACCACGTCTTCCGCCGCTCAGGGTCGTGCAGTCGCGGGTTGTTCCACCGCAAGGCCCAGGCGGCGTGGGCGTGGCAGCCACGTGCGCTGCAGACGAGAACGGACGCGGGCGTGTCTGCCGGAGCTGTCACAGGGCCAGTCTGCTCTCGGCTCCGAGCCCGCCACAAACGCGGGGCGCGAGCCGTTTCGTCAGCGAGGCTCGCGGCGATCGTCGACGTCGCCGCTGCCCCCGCCGAGCTGCAGGGGCTCCTGCACCGCTCGTTCGAACGGCGCAGGTCTCTGTTCCACTCCGGCGTTAGCGATGACGACAGCCACGTACGGCAAGGTGACAGCGCCGATCACGCAGAGCCAGAACCAGGGAGACGGCACGAAGAGGGCGAGCGCCAGGCAGACCATGCGGACGCTCATCGAGACGAGGTACTTCACGACCCGCGAGTGCTGGTCGTCGCTGTGCGGCCGGCGTGCATCGGTGACGCGGTAGACCGCCTCAGGGGCTTTGCGGCCTGGCAGGTGCACGTGGCTCACCACCTCACGGTAGTCCTGCAAGCCGCCCGGGCACAGTGCGGGCACGGCCCGGTCCAGGTGGCTGTCCCGTCGCTCCTACGGACCAGCAGTCAGCTCAGCGCCCGTGCGGAAGTCCGTGTTGCCCGACCAGACGTCGACCTCCCCCCCGAGGAGCTTTCGCCCGCGCACGTGCTCGTCGCTCGCGAACCGGTTGTTCGTGACCTCGACGTACCCGCCCTGCGCGTTGATGTAGGAGTAGGCGTGACCCCGGAACAGGTTGCCGTCGATGTACACCTTCACCGCCGCCTCGCCCGCGACCATCACCCCCGAGTTCTGCAGGCCGTTCTCCGGCCGGCCGTCCCGCGCCGTGTTGCCGGTCGACTCGAGCGGGCCCCCGTCGTCCGTCCAGTTCGGACCGCTGGACCGGGTCGCCGTCTCCTGCTCGGTGATGTTGTTGATGGTCCAGGCCCAGAAGGTGTTGTGCTTGATCAGCACCGTGTGCTCGAGCTTGCTGTCCGCCTTGAACCCGTCGTTGTGCACGTTGCCCTTGGGCGTTCGGGGGTCCGAGGCGTAGCGGAAGTCGTGGAGGAAGCTGTCCTGGAGCACGAAGGCTCCCAGTGACGGCGTTGTCTGGACGCCGTCGGAGACGCCGAAGATGTTGGCCCGGTAGATCTGCGCCAGACCCTTGACCGCGTTGCCGGTGTAGTCCCCGGCCTCGCCGCTGCCGAGGTCGCAGTGGATGATCCGGACGGCCGACGGAGTGCTGTTGACGACGCGTCCGTGCACCCAGGATCTCTTCACCGTCACGTTCCGGTGGACGACGAGCAGCTTGCCTGTGATGTCCACGCGGTCGATCACCTGGCCGTCGGACGTGGTGCGGAAGTCGCCCTCGTGCCGTTGCAGCAGCTCTCGGTCCTCCGCCCGCCAGACACCTGTGTTGTCGTGCCACGGGAGGTCCGGTAGCAGCGGCGGCTCGTCGATCGACTCCGCGTTCCAGCCCCACCAGTCCTCGGCTTCCGCAGGGTCGACGACGGGAGCGGGCTCCGCTGCTTGCTGGCCGGCCGCGGGCGGCGACGGCTCGACGGCAGTGACGACGGGGTCGCCGGCGCAGCCAGCCGTCATCACGACCACGAGACCAATGACTGCGAACCGGGCAGTCCAACCCCCTCGCACGGCGCCTCCACTCGTCCCCCCGCCGGCTGCCTCGTCGCTGCCGGGATGGCCTCGAACGTAAGTTCCCGGCGGTCTTCGTGGTCGCGACTCGGCGTGAACTCCTCAAATCTTCACCCGACCGCCGGCCGCGCCGGCCGCGCCGGCCACGCCGGCTCGCCTTGCTGCGCGCACCCTGACGTGGGACGGCGCGCACGCGCGTCAATGTCGGCGGGACCCGGTAGCGTCACGCGGCATGAGCGAGCGCAGCGTGCTGGTCACGGGAGGCAACCGCGGAATCGACAGGGCCATCGCCCAGGCCTTCGCGGACGCAGGTGACAAGGTCGCGGTGACCTACCGGTCCGGCGAGCCGCCGGAGGGCGTGCTCGGGGTGCGGTGCGACGTCACCGACACGGAGTCGGTCGACCAGGCCTTCGGTGAGGTCGAGTCGCAGCAGGGACCGGTCGAGGTGCTCGTGGCCAACGCAGGCATGAACCGGGACACACTGCTGATGCGGATGAGCGACGACGACTTCGCGTCGGTGATCGACACCAACCTCGCGGGGGCCTTCCGCTGCGTGCGTCGGGCCAGCAAGGGGATGATCCGCCTGCGCCGGGGCCGCATCGTGCTGATCTCGAGCGTCGTCGGCCTCTACGGCTCACCGGGCCAGGTGAACTACGCGGCCAGCAAGTCCGGGCTCATCGGCATGGCGCGGTCCGTCACCCGCGAGCTGGGCGGTCGCGGGATCACCGCGAACGTCGTCGCCCCCGGGTTCATCGAGACCGACATGACCGCCGAGCTGCCCGAGGAGCGTCAGCAGTCGTACAAGGCCGCGATCCCCTCGGGGCGGTTCGGGCAGGTCTCGGACGTCGCCGCAGCCGTCCTGTTCCTGGCCAGCGAGCAGGCCGGGTACATCAGCGGGGCCGTGCTGCCGGTGGACGGCGGCCTGGGCATGGGCCACTGAGCCCGGTATCGAGGGTCGACGGTGACGACGATCAAGCCAGCACGAGCGACGAGGGGCTGACATGGGACTGATGGACGGAAAGCGACTGCTCGTCACGGGGGTGCTCACCGACACCTCGATCGCCTTCCACGTGGCGCGACTCGCCCAGCAGGAGGGCGCGAAGGTGGTGCTGACCGGCTTCGGCCGAGGGCGGCGCATCACCCAGGTGATCTCCCGGCGCCTCCCGGAGTCCGCGCCCGTCCTCGAGCTGGACGTGACGAGCACGGAGCAGCTGGACGCTCTCGCGGGCTCGGTCTCCGAGCACCTCGACGGCGTCGACGGCGTGCTCCACTCCATCGGCTTCGCGCCTCCCGGCGCCTTCGAGTTCATGACGGCCGGCTGGGACGACGTCTCCACGGCCGTCCACGCGTCGTCCTACTCGTTGAAGGCCTTGGCGGTGGCGGCGAAGCCGCTGATGTCGTCGGGCTCGTCGGTCGTCGGGCTCACGTTCGACGCCAGCTACGCCTGGCCCCTCTACGACTGGATGGGGGTGGCCAAGGCGGCCTTCGAGTCCACCGCCCGCTACCTCGCCCGTGACCTAGGACCCGAGGGCATCCGGGTCAACCTCGTCGCCGCCGGGCCGATCCGGACGACCGCGGCCAAGTCCATCCCTCAGTTCGAGAAGTTCGAGGAGACCTGGCAGCAGCGGTCCCCGATGGGCTGGGACGTCACGGACGCCGAGCCTGCCGCTCGCGCCTGTGTCGCGCTGATGTCGGACTGGTTCCCGGCGACGACCGGCGAGATCGTGCACGTGGACGGCGGCTTCCACGCCATGGGTGCCTGAGGTCACCGTGCCTGCCGCTCGCCACGTCCTGCTGCTCATGCGCCATGCGAAGGCGGCGTCGCCGGAGGGGGTCCCCGACCGCCGGCGCCCCCTCGCCGACCGGGGACGCCGCGACGCAGCCGCGACCGGGGAGTGGCTGTCGTCCGCCGGCCTGGTCCCGGACGCGGTCGTCTGCTCTGACGCCGTCCGAGCCCGCGAGACCGCCGACCTCGTGGTCGAGGGGATCGGTAGCGGGGCGCCCGCCGTCGAGGACGAGCCCGACCTGTACGAGGCGAGCGTCCACCGCGTGCTGCACGTGGTGGCGGGCACGCCCGAGGACGTCGGCACCCTGCTCGTCGTCGGGCACGAGCCGACGACCTCGGCCACGGTCGCGGCCCTGACGCGTCGGGACGTGTCCTTCCCGACGTCCGCCGTCGCCGTCATCGACGTGGACCGCCCCTGGAAGGACGTGGCGTCCGGCGCCGGCCGCTTGAGGACGGTGCACACACCCAAGGGCTGAGGGGGTTCTGCGGCAGCAGGAGTAAGGTCGCCGCTCGTGCCAGAGGTGGATGCGAAGTCCCTGCGCGAGCTACAGCGGCCGTTGAAGGACCGCTACCGAGCAGACCCCGGGGCGGCGAGAACACCCGCTCACGCCGAGGCCCGCCTCGACGCCACCGGCATCAGCGCGACCCTCGACCGCTGGGGCGGCACCGTCACCGCCGGGCTGCACCCCGCCACGGGGGGAGACGGCAGCCTCGCCTGCTCCGCCGACCTGCTGCTGGAGGCCGTCGCCGCCTGCGCGGCCGTCACCCTGAGGAGCGTCTCCGTCGCCATGGGCGTCGAGCTGCGGGACGCGTCCGTGGTCGTCGACGGTCACTGGGACGCCCGCGGCACCCTGGGAGTCGACCGCGAGGCGCCGGTCGGCCTGACCGACGTCAGCATCTCGTTCTCGTTCTCGTCCGACGCGGACGACGCCACGACGGAGCGGCTCGTCCAGCTCGCCGAGCGCTACTGCGTCGTAGCGCAGACGCTGAAGTCCCCACCGAACGTCACCGTGCGTCGCGCGCCGGCGTGACGGCGGATCCGCGATTCTCCGGACGTGGTCGTCACACCGCCGCCATCGCGTCCGCCTCCTCGACCTCCTCCCGGCTGATCCCCAGCAGGTAGAGGACGGCGTCCAGGTACGGGACGTTCACGCTGGCATCCGCCCACTCGCGGACGACGGGCTTGGCGTTGAAGGCGATCCCGAGGCCGGCGGCGACCAGCATGTCGACGTCGTTCGCGCCGTCCCCGATCGCCACGGTGCGCGCGAGCGGCAGGTTCTCGACCGCGGCGAACTCACGCAGCGCCGCCGCCTTGCCCGCCCGGTCGACCACGGGGCCGAGCACATGGCCCGTCAGCTGCCCGTCGGCTACCTCCAGCCGGTTGGCACGCACGTACTGCGCGTCGACCCGCTTCGCCAGGGGCTCGACGATCTCGGCGAAGCCGCCCGAGACCAGCCCGAGGGTGAACCCCAGCTGCCGCAGGGTGCGGCACAGCGTGTCCGCGCCGTCTGTCAGTCGGACGGCGTCCCTGACGCGGGCGAGGACCTCCACGTCCAAGCCCTTCAGCACGGCCACCCGCTGGTGCAGGCTCTCGGCGAAGTCGATCTCGCCCCGCATGGCAGCCTCGGTCACCGCCGCGACCTCCGCGCGACGGTCGGCGTGCTCGGCGAGCAGCTCGATCACCTCGGCGGTGATCAGGGTGGAGTCGACGTCGAGCACGACCAGGCGCCGGCCGCGTCGTGCCAGACCGGCGGGGGAGACCGCGACGTCCACACCACGCCGTCCCGCCTCGGCGACGAGCGTGCGACGCAGGGCGTGAGCGTCACTGCCGGAGACGTCCAGCTCGATCGTCGTGACGGGGTAGCGGGAGAGCCTTCGCACGCGATCGATGTTCGCCCCGTGGTCGGCGATCAGCCGGGTCACCGCGGCCACCGCGGCGGGCCGGAGAGGGTTGCCCAGCACGGTGACGGCGAGCCTTCCTCGCGGCCGTGGCTTGTTGTCACCGTGTCCCGACAGGCAGCTGACCCGAAGACCCAGCTCCTTGCCGACCCGGTTGACGGCCGACATGACCTGGCCCTCGTGCTCGCTCGACGTGACCAGCACCGCGAGCGTCAGGTGCTCGCGGACGACGACCTGCTCGACGTCCACGACCTCGATGTCAGCCTCGGACAGGGCGTCGAAGAGCTGGGCGGTGAGCCCTGGCCTGTCCCTTCCGTTCACGGTGACCAGCAGCGTGCGGCCCTCGGCCTCGGCGTTCACGTCTCGAGGCTAGCGAGCCTTCCGGCGGCGCCGTCGCCGACGGTGTACGGCCCACTCGCTGGCTGGCTGGGGCGCTCCGGTCAGGCAAGTTCGTGCGACGCGGCGGGCTGCGGCGCCGAGTCGCGGCCCGGGACCGCGTCCCCAGCGGCGGACGAGCGATCTCCAGGGCTGCCGGTGGGCGCCGCATCAGCCGAGCCGGTGGGCGTCGCTTCAGCGGAGCCCTTGGACGCGGCCAGGTTCACGGTCGAGGGTGCGTCGACGGCCACGTGCTGCCCCTTGCCGATGACGGTGAGGCCGGACTCGGTGACCTGGAAGCCCCGGGCGCGGTCCTCCTCGGCGTCCATGCCGATCCGCGCACCGTCCGGGATCTGGACGTTCTTGTCGATGATCGCCCGGCGCACCACCGCGTGCCGACCGACATCGACGTAGTCCATCAGCACGCTGGAGCTCACGGACGCCCAGGAGTGCACCTGCACGTTCGGTGAGAGCACCGAGTTCTCCACGGTCGCACCGGAGACGACGGTGCCGGGGGAGACGATCGAGTTGACCGCGTGCCCGATCCGGCCGTGCCACCCGTGCACGAACTTCGCGGGCGGCAGCGGCGCCATGTACGAGTAGATCGGCCACTCCTCGTTGTAGAGGTTGAAGACCGGGTGGACCGAGATCAGGTCCATGTGGGCGTCGAAGTACGAGTCGATCGTCCCGACGTCCCGCCAGTAGTCGCGGTCGCGGTCCGTGGAGCCGGAGACGTCGTTGTCCTTGAAGTCGTAGACCATCGCCTCACCGCGCTCCACGAAGTAGGGGACGATGTTGCCCCCCATGTCGTGTGCGGAGGAGTCGTCCTCGGCGTCCCGCGTCACCGCCTCGACCATGGCCTCGGCGGTGAAGACGTAGTTGCCCATCGAGGCGAGCACCTGGTCCGGCGCGTCCGGCAGCCCCGTCGGATTCTTCGGCTTCTCGAGGAAGGCCTTGATCCGCGGGTAGGTCGACTCGTCGACGTCGATGACCCCGAACTGGTCGGCAAGCGAGAGCGGCTGCCGGATCGCCGCGACGCTGCACCGTGCTCCCAGCTCGACGTGCCGGGCCACCATCTGGCCGAAGTCCATCCGGTAGACGTGGTCGGCGCCGACGACCACGACGATGTCGGGCCGCGCGTCGTTCACGAGGTTGAGGCTCTGGTAGATGGCGTCGGCGCTGCCGAGGTACCAGCGCTTACCGACCCGCTGCTGAGCAGGCACGGGTGTGACGTAGTTCCCGAGCATCGTCGACATCCGCCACGTGAGCGTGACGTGCCGGTCGAGGCTGTGCGACTTGTACTGCGTCAGCACGACGATCTTCAGGAACCCGGAGTTCACGAGGTTCGACAGCGCGAAGTCGATGAGCCGGTAGGTACCGCCGAACGGGACGGCGGGCTTCGCCCGGTCCGCGGTGAGCGGCATCAGCCGCTTGCCTTCACCGCCGGCGAGGACGATGGCCAGAACCTTGGGCGCGGGCATGCGGTCAGCCTAGGGCGGCCCCGCCCGTAGTGCACGGGTGCGCGCTGACCCCTTCCCGCCCACACTTCCCGTGCGCGCGGACTCCTTGCCGCGCGACGGCGACCGGGGTGCTCGCGGAGGCCCCGGTCGCGCCCGCGACTTCGCCCTGCCGCTTCCTCGTGCGATGCCCTAGCGTGACGCCCACGAGGAGGTGGAGCCGTGCGCGTCGAGCTGTTCACCAGGGAGTACCCGCCGGAGGTGTACGGGGGCGCCGGCGTCCACGTCGCCGAGCTGGCCGCCGTCCTGCGGACGCGGGTCGACCTGCACGTTCGCTGCTTCGGCGCACCGAGACCCGAGCCGGGCGTCACCGCGTACGCGGACCTGCCGGAGCTGGCCGACGCCAACGCGGCGCTGCGCACGCTCGGCGTCGACCTCGCCATGGCCGCAGACGCCGGCGACGCGGACCTGGTCCACTCGCACACGTGGTACGCCAACATGGCGGGCCACCTGAGCGGCCTGCTCTACGGGGTGCCGCACGTGGTGAGCGCCCACAGCCTGGAGCCGTTGCGGCCCTGGAAGGCCGAGCAGCTCGGTGGCGGGTACGCCCTGTCGTCGTTCGCGGAGAGCACCGCGTACCACGGCGCATCGGCTGTCATCGCCGTCAGCGCCGGGATGCGCAAGGACATCCTGCGGTGCTACCCGGACCTCGACCCCGCGCGCGTCCACGTCGTGCACAACGGCATCGACTCGAGCGGTTGGGTCCGGGACGAGGGCACCGAGTACGTCGAGCAGCTCGGCATCGACCCGAGCCGGCCCAGCATCGTCTTCGTCGGCCGCATCACGAGGCAGAAGGGCCTGCCGTACCTGCTGCGGGCGGCCGCCCAGCTGCCGGACGACGTCCAGCTCGTGCTCTGCGCGGGCCAGCCGGACACCCCCGAGATCATGCAGGAGGTGACCGGGCTGGTGGAGGACCTGCGGCGCACCCGCCAGGGTGTGCTGTGGATCGAGCGGATGCTGCCTCGCGACGAGCTGTGCCAGGTGCTCAGCCACGCGACGACGTTCGTGTGCCCGTCGGTGTACGAGCCGCTCGGCATCGTCAACCTCGAGGCGATGGCGTGCGGCGCGGCAGTGGTCGGGACGGCGACGGGCGGCATCCCGGAGGTCGTCGTCGACGGCGAGACCGGGTGGATCGTGCCGATCGAGCAGGTCCAGGACGGCACCGGCACCCCGGTCGACCCCGACACGTTCGTCCGCGACCTGGCCGCGACGCTGACCGAGGCGGTCTCGGACCGCGACCGCGCTCACGCCTACGGGGAGGCGGGCCGTCGCCGGGCGGTCGAGCAGTTCTCGTGGGAGGCGATCGGCGACCAGACCCTCGAGGTGTACAAGGGGGCGCTGGCCGACCCCCTGACGCAGCGCTCAGCCCTGTCAGGCTGACGTGCGGTCTGAGCCTACGGGCGTCTGACACGCCTGGGGGGCGACGGGGTTGTCAGACTGACGTGCGGCGTGGACCTACGTCGGTCTGACGTCAGCCGGGGAGGTTGACCGCCGCCACCATCGCCCGTCTCGCCACGTGGTCGACGTCACGGAGCGCCGCCGTCCGGGAGCTGGCCTGCCAGCTCGTGATCGCGGCGCCGTCGTCCTGGCAGGCGAGGCTCACGATCGCCCGCACCCGGGCGGCGCTCGCCAGCACGCGCAGGGCCCGGGGGGCGGTGCTGGCCGGGACGACGCGCCGGTCCAGACCGCCGTTCCGGACGGCGGCGATCCGCTCGGCCGCGTCCTCCCGCCACCGGGCGACGTCGAGGGCGCCCAGCGCCTCCGTCGCGGTCAGCATCGCCTCGCGCAACGCCCGCTCGGCCTCCGACAGGCTCGCGAGGTCGACGACGCGCCGGCGGTGCGTCGGGTGGGCCCGCCAGGTCACGAGGCATCCCGGCTCGAGCCAGGAGCCGAACTCGGTCGTGTCGGGGACCAGCCCGAGCGTCGAGGTGCCGAGAGCGGCCCACGCGGGCGGCTTCACGTCACGGGCGCCGTCGTCGAGCTCGACCAGCACGGACTCGCCGGCCTCCAGCGCCGCCGCGTTGAACTCCGGTGGGCCGGGAAGACCGAGGAGGTTGCCCGGGACCGGGAGCGCGACGCCGACCTGGCCGGCGACGCCCGCGAGCCAGCGGAGGGCGTTCGACAAGGCCGTGCTGGCGTCGTCCGCGCCGCTGACCGCGTGCGGCTCGTCCGTGCCCTGGATCGCCGTCAGTGCGTCCTCGAGCGGGACGTCCCCACGGACCAGCGCGGACGTCCACGCGGCGAACCGGACCGAGCGCGGTAGGTCGAGCATGTCGCCAGGGTAGGTGCCTCTAGGGTCGTCGCATGGGACTGCGGCGAAGGAACGCGCCGAGCCGGGCGGCGGCATGAGCGACGTGCTCGAGATGGCGGGCGTGACGGTCGTCCGTGACGGCAAGGCCCTGATCGACTCGGTGGACTGGTCGGTCGCGGACGGCGAACGCTGGGTGGTCCTCGGCCCGAACGGAGCCGGCAAGACGACGCTCCTCCAGGTCGCCGCCGGTCGCATGCACCCCACCCGCGGCGTGGCCGGGATCCTCGGCGAGGTGCTCGGCGCCGTCGACGTGTTCGAGCTGCGGCCGCGCATCGGCCTGGCGAGCGCCATGCTGGCCGAGCGGATCCCCGCGGGCGAGCGCGTGGCGGACGTCGTCGTCACGGCCTCCTACGGCGTGGTCGGCCGCTGGCACGAGAGCTACGACGAGCTGGACCACGCCCGCGCCCGCGAGCTGCTCGACGCGATGGGTGTCGCCGCCCTTGCCGACCGCACCTTCGGCACCCTCAGCGAGGGCGAGCGCAAGCGCGTGCAGATCGCCCGCGCCCTGATGACCGACCCCGAGCTGATGCTGCTCGACGAGCCCGCAGCGGGCCTCGACCTCGGCGGCCGCGAGGACCTCGTGCAGCGGCTGGGCCAGCTCGCGGCGGACGACGCGTCCCCGGCACTCGTGGTGGTGACCCATCACGTGGAGGAGATCCCTCCCGGCTTCACCCACGCGCTGCTGCTGCGGGACGGGCGCGTCGTCGCGGCCGGCGAGCTGCAGGGCACCCTCACTGCCGAGAACCTCAGCCGCACGTTCGGGCTTTCCCTCACCGTCGAGCGGCACGACGACAGGTGGACGGCGCGAGCGTTCGGTTAGCCGGTCGGCGCGGCCCGTTCTGGGCTCGTACCGCTCGCTCAGACGCCCGACGCGACCAGCGCCCGCTCGACGCCGAGCACGAGGTCGACGTACCACTGCGCGTGGTTGTACCGGAAGAGTGCCCGTCGGACCCCTGACTCGTCGCCGCCGCCACCCCCCTCGCACAGGTAGTCGGCGGCGGTCGGGACGGCGTCCGCCGGGTTCCACGGGTCGGCGACCCCGTCGCCGTCCCCGTCGGCCCCGTACGAGGCGAACGTGGCGGGCAGAAACTGCATCGGGCCGACGGCGCCCGCCGAGGACGGGCCGTTGTTGCGGCCGTGGCCGCTCTCCACCTGGCCGACCGCGGCCAGCAGCGTCCACCGCATGCCGGGGCACCGCCCGGCCGCGCGCTGGTACAGGGCCCGGTAGTCGGCCGGCACGGACTGGGCCGTGACACGCTGCCCCAGCCCCGCGCTGGACTGCGCCGCGCGCTGCCGCGCGGCCTCGAGCTCGGCGCGAGCCTGCTCGGCCGCCTCCAGCTGCGTGGCCTGGCCCTCGAGCGAGTCCACCCGCGCCTGCGCCCGCGCGAGCAGACCCTCGATCTCCTCGCTGGCGGCCGACACCTCGCCGACCGTCACGACCTGGCCGCGTGCCGCCTGGTCCGCGTCGCGGGTCGCCTCCGCGGCGGCGTCCGCCTCTGCGCCGGAGCGCTCCGCCTCCCGGCCGGCCGCCGAGAGGACCAGCTGGGCCATCTCGACCCTGCCGAAGGCGTCCCTCACCGAGCCGG
>JBKHWX010000010.1:0-8376 GCA_046566325.1 Actinomycetes bacterium
TGGGGCACCGCCTGGTTCATCCCGAGGTAGAGGATGGTGAACGGCTTGCGGGACATGACGGTGAAGCCGCCGTCCTTGAGGCCCTTGATGTCGCCGGGCGCCACGTTGTCGTACCCGTCGACGTCACCGTTGCGCAGAGCCTGGAGCCGCGCGTTTCCGTCCGCGATCGTGCGGATGATGACGGTGTCGAGCTTCGCGACGTCGCCCCAGTAGTCGTCGTACCGCTTGAGGGTGACTTGCTGGCCGCGGTCCCAGCTCTGGAACTTGAAGGGGCCGGTGCCGGTCGGGTGCTGGGTGGCGTACGGGGAGAACCGTGGGTCCGCCTCGGTGCCGGACACGTTGTCGGCGTCGTACTGCTTCATCGCCGTCGGGCTCTGCATCGAGAACGCGGGCAGCGACAGCGCCTGGATGAAGCCGGCGAACGGTTTCGTCAGCGTGACCGTCGCCTCGGTGGCGGAGTCGGCCTTGCAGCTTCCGTAGATCCCGCCCTGGAGGTCGGGCTTGTCGCTCTTGGCGAAGCCCTTGAAGATGTTCTGGTAGTAGTACGAGAGGTTCTCGGACTGCAGGATCCCCGTCCAGCTGTGCCAGCGGTCGAAGTTGGCACAGACCGCCTCGGCGTTGAAGTCCGTCCCGTCCTGGAACTTCACGCCGTCCTGGAGCTGGAACGTGTAGCTCAGCCCGTCGTCGCTCTGCTGCCAGCTCTTCGCCAACAGCGGCGCCGGGTCCGCCGTCCCCGGCTTGGTACCGACGAGGCCCTCGAAGATGTTGCGGGCGACCCTGAAGGTCTCACCGTCGCTGGCGAACGCCGGGTCGAGCATGACCGGGTCGCTGGACGCCGCGAAGACGAACGTGCCGCCGCTCTTGCCGCTGTCGCTGCTGCCGGAGCCACCGCCGGAGTTCCGCTCGCTCTGTGCGCAGGCGGCGCTCGTCAGTGCCAGCGCTGCGATGCCCAGGAGCGCGAGGCCGCGTCGGCGTCGGCTCGTGGGGCGCTGAGCAGAAGTCAGACGCATCTGTCACCTCATCGTGCTAGGCGTCCCGCTCGTCGGGGCGCTGTGATACGCCTGTCCGAGTAGGACGGCGTGATCAGGACCCTAGTCGTCCCGACCGACGATCTGCAGAAGGTCGTGACGGAGTTTGGTCACGGTTCGGAAACGGCGTTCCGGGTCGCCACCAGCGCCGACAGGTCGTCGAGCCCGAGGCCCTCGAGGGTCTGGACGACCGTTCGTCCCGGTGCGCTCGCAATGGGCACCATGTGCGGCACACCGATCGTCGGCACGCGCGCCGCCTCGGCGGAGGCGAGCCCGGTCGGGGAGTCCTCGATCGCGACGCAGCGCTCCGCCCGAGCGCCCAGCATCTCCACGGCGGTCGCGTACGGCTCGGGGTCAGGCTTCCCGTTCGTCACCTGGTCGCCCGTGACGACGGCGGCGAACGTGCCCGGCGGCAGCTGGCGGACCACGGCCTCGGCCAGCGGCTCCCACGACATCGTGACGAGGGCACACGGGACGCCGGCGGCGACGACCTCGTCGAGGAGCGCCCGCGCTCCCGGTCGCCAGTGCGTGACCTTGTCGACCTGCGCCACGACGTGGTCCTGGAGGCGGTGCACGATCTCCAGCGGCTCGAGGTCCACGCCGCCGCGCTCCCTGATGTACTGGGCGGACACCAGCAGCGGGCTGCCCACGAGGGCGTGCGCGTCCGCCTCGCTCCACCGGCCGCCGTGCTCCGCGACCAGCACGTACTCCGCCTCGATCCAGTAGGGCTCGGTGTCCACGAGGGTGCCGTCCATGTCCCACAGGACGGCGTCGAGCCCTCCCCTCCCCTCGGTCATGCGATCCCGCCACCCTGACTCGAACCCGGGTGGCGGAACTGCATGACCAGCGCAGGCGCTCGTTCGTGATCATGCGATCGCGCCACCTGCGGAGCACCGGTCATGTCGCGTTGAAGTACTTCGCCTCGGGGTGGTGGACGACGAGGGCGTCGGTCGACTGCTCTGGGTGCAGCTGCAGCTCCTCCGACAGCGTCACGCCGATCCGTTCCGGGCGGAGCAGCGTCACCAGCGCCGCACGGTCCTCCAGGTTGGGGCAGGCGGGGTAGCCGAACGAGTAGCGAGAGCCGCGGTAGGCCTGCCGCAGGATGCCGGCGAGGTCGTCGTCGTCCTCGGCCCCGAAACCCAGCTCGGAGCGGACCCGCGCGTGCCACATCTCGGCGAGCGCCTCGGTCAGCTGGACCGAGAGACCGTGCAGCTCGAGATAGTCGCGGTACTCGTTCTTCGCGAACATCTCGGCGGTCACCTTGGCGATCTTGGAGCCCATCGTCACGAGCTGCAGGGCGACGACGTCCGGCCGGCCCTCGGCCTCCACCTCCTCCCGGGAGCGGAAGAAGTCGGCGAGGCACAGCCGCCGGTCCCGCCGCTGGCGCGGGAACGTGAAGCGCATGCGCTCCTTGCCCGCCTGCTCACCCGTCCCGTCGCCCTCGTGGTGCAGTACGACGAGGTCCCGGCCCTCCGAGAAGCAGGGGAAGTACCCGTAGACGACGGCCGCCTCGAGGATGCCCTCGGTGTGCAGCCGGTCCAGCCACATCCGAAGCCGCGGCTTGCCCTCGGCCTCCACCAGCTCCTCGTACGTCGGGCCCGGCCCGCCGCGCGACGCCCGCAGGCCCCACTGCCCGAGGAACGTCGCCCGCTCGTCCAGGTAGCTCGCGTAGTCGGCGAGGGCGATGCCCTTGACGATCCGGTCGCCCCAGAAGGGCGGGGTCGGGACGACGACGTCGCGGGCGACGTCGGAACGCACCTCGGCGTCGTCCTCGTCAGGGAGGACGGGCTGCGCGACCTGCCGGACACGGCGGCGACGAAGCTCGGGCAGGTGCTCCGCGACGTCCGCGCCCTGCGCCTTCGCGGCGGCGACGGCGTCCATCAGGCGCAGTCCCTCGAACGCGTCGCGGGCGTAGCGGACCTGGCCCTCGTAGATCTCGGCGAGGTCGTTCTCGACGTAGGCCCGGGTCAGGGCCGCGCCCCCGAGCAGGACCGGCCACCGCGTCGACAGACCCCGGGAGTTCAGCTCCTCCAGGTTCTCCTTCATCACGACCGTCGACTTCACGAGCAGCCCGCTCATCCCGATGGCGTCCGCCTCGTGCTCCTCCGCGGCGCGGATGATCTCGCTGACCGGCTGCTTGATGCCGATGTTCACGACCTCGTAGCCGTTGTTGGACAGGATGATGTCGACCAGGTTCTTGCCGATGTCGTGCACGTCGCCCTTCACGGTGGCGACGACGATGGTCGCCTTGGCGCGAGATGACCTCGACCCCTCTGCTTCACTGAGAGCCTCGATGTGCGGCTCGAGGTACGCGACCGCGGTCTTCATCACCTCGGCCGACTGGAGCACGAACGGCAGCTGCATCTCGCCGCGACCGAACCGCTCCCCCACGACCTTCATGCCCTCGAGCAGGGTGTCGTTGATGATGTCGAGGGGGCTCCGCCCGTCGCCCAGCGCCTCGTCGAGGTCCTTCTCCAGGCCGGGGCGCTCCCCGTCGATGATGCGCCGCGCGAGCCGCTCGCCGAGCGGGAGCGCGGCGAGCTCCGCCGCAAGGTTGGCCCGCATCGACGCCGCGTCGACGCCCTCGAACAGCTCGAGCAGCCGCGCCAGCGGGTCGTACACGAGCTCGCCGCTGTCGTCGTACCGACGCCGGTCGTGCACGAGGTCGAGCGCCACCTCCCGCTGCTCCTCCGGAATCTTGGCCATGGGCAGGATGCGCGCGGCGTGCACGATCGCGGAGTCGAGGCCCGCCTTGACGGCCTCGTGCAGGAACACCGAGTTCAGCACCACGCGTGCCGCCGGGTTGAGCCCGAACGAGATGTTCGAGACCCCGAGCGTCGTCTGCACGGTCGGGTACCGGCGCTTGAGCTCACGAATCGCGTTCAGCGTCTCCAGCCCGTCGCGGCGGGTCTCCTCCTGGCCGGTGGCGATCGGGAAGGTGAGGCAGTCGACGACGATGTCCTCGACGGACATCCCCCACTTCGTGGTCAGGTCCTCGACCAGCCGGACGGCGACCGCCACCTTGTGCTCCGCCGTCCGCGCCTGGCCCTGCTCGTCGATGGTCAGGGCGACGACAGCGGCGCCGTGTTCCCGGATGATCGGCATGACGCGGCCGAACCGGCTTCCCGGCCCGTCGCCGTCCTCGTAGTTCACCGAGTTCACGATGCTGCGGCCGCCGAGCAGCTCGAGCCCCGCCTGGACGACCGGCGGCTCGGTCGAGTCGATCATCAGCGGGAGCGTCGAGCTCGTGGCGAGCCTGCCGACGACCGACTTCACGTCCTGGACGCCGTCGCGGCCGACGTAGTCGACGCACACGTCGAGCAGGTGGGAGCCGTCGCGCGTCTGCTCGCGTGCGATCTCGACGCACCGCTCCCAGTCGTTCGCCAGCATCGCCTCGCGGAAGGCCTTCGAGCCGTTCGCGTTGGTCCGCTCGCCGATCGCGAGATAGCTGGCGTCCTGCCGGAACGGCACCTGCTGGTAGAGGCTCGACACGCCGGGCTCTGGACGCGGCCGCCTCGGCTCGGGCGTCCTGCCCCGCACGCGCGCGAGCACGGCCGCGAGGTGCTCCGGCGTCGTCCCGCAGCAGCCGCCGACCAGCGTGAGGCCGAACTCGGAGACGAACTGCGCGTGCGCGTCCGCCAGCTGCTGGGGCGTGAGCGGGTACCGCGCGCCGTCCTTCGTCAGCTGCGGCAGGCCCGCGTTCGGCATGCACGTGACCGGCACCCGCGCGTGGCGGGAGAGGTGCCGCAGGTGCTCGCTCATCTCGGCCGGCCCGGTCGCACAGTTGAGCCCGATGCCGTCGATGCCGAGGGCCTCGAGCGCGTTCAGCGCCGCGCCGATCTCGGTGCCGAGCAGCATCGTGCCCGTCGTCTCGACCGTGACCTGGACCAGGACCGGCGCGTTCACGCCCGTCGCCTCGACGGCCCGGTGGGCTCCGACGACCGCCGACTTCGCCTGCAGCAGGTCCTGGCAGGTCTCGATGAGGACGGCGTCCGCGCCGCCGTCCAGCAGGCCTTGGACCTGCTCGCTGTAGGCATCGCGCAGGAGGGCGAACGGTGCGTGGCCGAGGCTCGGCAGCTTGGTGCCGGGCCCGACCGACCCGAGCACGAAGCGTTCCTGACCGCTGGACGACGCGTCGTCCGCGGCCTTGCGGGCGATCACCGCCCCGGCCTCGGCGAGCTCGCGGATCCGGTCCGCGATGCCGTACTCCCCGAGGTTCGCGTAGTTGGCCCCGAAGGTGTTGGTCTCGACGCAGTCGACGCCGGTCGCCAGGTACCGCTCGTGCACGGACGCGACGATGTCCGGGCGGGTCACGTTGAGGATCTCGTTACAGCCCTCGTAGCCGTCGAAGTCCTCGAGCGAGGGGTTGGCGGCCTGGAGCATCGTGCCCATCGCGCCGTCGGCGACGACGACGCTGGAGGCAAGGGCGGTGCGGAAGCGGTCGGAGCGGCTGCTCATCGAGGACCTGTGCCTTTGCGGTTCGGGAGCGTTGCACCAGTGGTGGGAGCTGAGCCGACGTGGCGCCGGGGTGCAAGGACGGGCCGAGTCTAGGCGCCGGGCGACACCGGCCGGCGGCAGGGACGGCGGCGCCGTCGGCACAGCGCCGGCGGCAGGGACGGCGGCGCCGTCGGCACATCCGTCGAGAACACCGCGCACTCCCGGAGGCAGGGGGCGACCGTAGGCTGGGAGCGGGACGGCGGTTGCCGTCGTCCCGGAAGGAGAGGCACGTGAGCGAGCGCACCGGCCCGGGCGTCGAGCGGCAGGAGGTGCCGCGGCTGCGCAAGCCGGTCGTGCTCGCGGCATTCGAGGGCTGGAACGACGCCGGCGAGGCTGCGAGCGGGGCGCTGGCCCACCTCGCCGACGTCTGGGACATGGAGCCGGTGGTCGAGCTGGACCCGGAGCAGTACCACGACTTCCAGGTCAACCGGCCTCTGACGTCCCTGGGGGACGACGGCCACCGCCACATCACGTGGCCGACGACGCAGATCGGGTGGGCTCGACCGTCGGGATCGAAGCGGGACATCGTCGTCGTCCGAGGGATCGAGCCGTCGATGCGGTGGCGCACCTACACCGCCGAGCTGCTCGACCACGTGGAGGCCTTGGGCGGCATGATGCTGGTCACCCTCGGGGCGATGCTGGCCGACGTCCCGCACACGCGGCCCATCCCCGTGACGAGCACGAGCGACGACCCCGACCTGCTCAGCCGGCTGGCCCTCGAGCAGTCCCGGTACGAGGGTCCGACGGGGATCGTCGGGGTCCTCCAGGACGCCGCGACTCGCCGCGGTCTGCCGGCCCTGTCGCTGTGGGCGGCGGTCCCGCACTACGTCGGCCAGTCGCCGTCCCCGAAGGCGGTGCTCGCCCTGCTGAGGCGCGTCGAGGAGCTGCTCGACATGTCGGTGCCGCTGGGCGACCTCGTCGAGGAGGCCGAGGCGTGGGAGCACGGCGTCGACGAGCTCGCCGGCGAGGACGACGAGATCGGCGAGTACGTGCGCCAGCTGGAGCAGGCCAAGGACACCGCGGACCTGCCGGAGGCGAGCGGTGAGGCGATCGCCCGGGACTTCGAGCGCTACCTGCGCCGCCGCGGAGAGGGCGGCCCCGCGGGCGGCTGAGCCGGGCTGGGTCCCTCCCCCGCGCGCGGGGGTACCCCCAGATCAACGCCCGGGGTGAGGCGCTCGTCAGAGCTTCACTCCCAGCAAGGCGTCGGCGACGTCGGCCACGAGGCGCGGCGGGGCCTCGTCGCCACCGGCGTCGTCCCCACCGGCCGCGGTGCTGTCGGCGCGGCCGTCCCCACCGGCCGCGGTGCTGCCGGCGCGGCCGTCCCCACCGGCCGCGGTGCTGGCCTCGTCCGCCCATGCGTCGATCACGGCGACGGCGCCGGGTGCGTCGAGGTCGTCGGCGAGACACGCACGGACCCCGGACAGCACCTCAGCCCCGTCCGGTCCACGACCAGCCGACACCGCCCGTCGCCACCGCTCGAGCCGCTGCTGCGCCGTGACCAGCACGTCGTCGGTCCACGGCCAGTCGGTGCGGTAGTGGTGCGCGAGGACGGCGAGCCGGATCGCCATCGGGTCCACGCCGTCGGCCCGCAGGCGTGACACCAGCACCAGGTTGCCCTTCGACTTGCTCATCTTCTCGCCGTCGAGACCGACCATCCCCGCATGGGCGTAGAGCCGCGCGTACGGCCACGACCCCGTGAGCACCGACGCGTGTGAGGCGCCCATCTCGTGGTGGGGGAACACGAGGTCCGAGCCGCCGCCCTGCACGTCGAACGGCTGCGGAAGCTCGCGCAGGGCGATCGCCGCGCACTCCATGTGCCAGCCGGGCCGCCCGGGACCGAGCTCGCCACCGTCCCAGCTCGGCTCGCCGGGCCGCTCGACCCGCCACAGCAGGGGGTCGAGGCGGTTCCGCTTGCCGGGGCGGTCGGGGTCACCCCCGCGCTCCCCGAACAGCGCGAGCATCTGCGGCTCGGAGAAGTGGGAGACGCTCCCGAAGCGCGGGTCGGACGTGACGTCGAAGTAGACGTCGCCGTCAGGCTCGTCGCCCTCGCCCGGGACGCGGTAGGCGGCGCCCATGTGCAGGAGGCTGGTGACGCCGTCCACGACCCACGGGATCGTCTCGACCGCGCCGAGGTAGACGTCCGGCGGGACGACGCGCAGCGCGGCCATGTCCTCGGCGAACAGGGCCGTCTGCCGCTTGGCGAGGTCGCGCCAGTCCTCCCCCGTCGCCTCCGCGCGTTCCAGCAGGGGGTCGTCGACGTCGGTGACGTTCTGCACGTACCGCATGGCGTGGCCGCCGTCGCGCCAGGCGCGGACGAGCAGGTCGAACGCGAGGTAGGTGGCCGCGTGCCCCATGTGCGTCGCGTCGTAGGGGGTGATGCCGCACACGTAGAGACCGGCGACGTCGCCCGGCGACGTGCTGTGCACCGACCCGGTGGCGGTGTCGAACAGCGAGACCGGGAGCCCACGGCCGGGCAGGGTCGGGATCTCGGGGTCGGGCCAGGCGGTCACGGTCGGGAGCCTAACGGCCGCCGTCCCGGGCGGCGGCTGCCGGTGCACAGAGCGGCGAGGCCGGTCAGAAGGGTGGCCAGGGGATGGCCGGGCGGTGCGCCCGGGGCGACGGCAGGACGGGCCGCCGCAGCACCTTGGCCGTGCGCGCCGACAGCGCCGCGATCTCGGCGCGCGACAGCAGACCCGACAGGACGTCGTCCCCCTGGGTCTCGAGCCAGCGCTCGAGCCGCTCGACCCGTTGCAGGTCGGCGGCGGCGAGAGCCCGGCCCGCGAACCCCCACAGCACGGTCCGCAGCTTGGGCTCGTCGTGGAACGTCAGCCCGTGGTCGACCCCCACCACC
>JBKHWX010000011.1:0-3182 GCA_046566325.1 Actinomycetes bacterium
CGCCGAAGCAGACAACCGCCTTCGTCCCGCGGAGCCTCTCCCCGGAGGAGATCCCCCACCGGACGCGGTCGAGGAAGGAGCGAGCGGACATGCCGTCGGAGGAGGCTCAGGCGACGACCCCACGCAAGACGACCTCGAGCACGACGACGTCGGGCACGACGAGCTCGGACGACGGGCACTTCCGACGGCGCGTCGCAGCCACCGGCCTTCCCGCCGAGCTGCTGTCCCGCCTCGGCGACGACGCGGGCCCGGCCGACCTGCTCGCCGTCCTGCGCGGGCTGGCCGAGCCGCCTGCCCTGCCGAAGCGGGGCCCGCAGGTGATCGCGGTCGTCGGCGAGCGTGGTGAGGCGACCACGACGGCGCGGCGCCTGGCGAACCGGCTCGGCGTCGATGCCGCCGGTGACGCAGTGACCGCGCCCGTGTCGGGCGACGAGGCGAGCCTGGTGGCCGCGCAGGCGCGCGCCCACCGGTCCGTGGTCGTGGCGGTCGTCGAGGCATCGTTCGACCGGCGCGAGCTCTCGGAGACCGTCGACCTGCTCAAGGCGCTCGACCCGCAGTGCACCGTCGCGTGCGTCGACGCCACCCGCAAGGACGGCGACACCCGGGCCTGGCTCGACGGCTGGTCCGCCCACGGCATCGGTGTCGACGCGATCAGCGTGTCCGGTGCCGACGTCACGGCCGACCCGGCCACCGTGCTCGGCCAGGACGTTCCCGTGCTCGAGGTGGACGGCGTCCCGGCGTCGGCCGCCGCGTGGTTCGCCCTTCTGATGGACCGGATCGACCGATGAACTTCTCCGTCGTCGCACTGCTCTCCGCGCTGTTGGCGACGCCCGCGACGGTCGGGCTGCTGGACGGCTCCGTGGAGGCGGACCAGGCAGGCATCCGCGTGCTCCTCGCAGTTCTGTTCGCGGTCGTGATCGAAGCGGTCGCCCGGCGGTTCCTCGAGGCTGTGCGTCCCGACGAACCGCCGGCCACGGCCTCGGTCCCCCCGGCGCCGGAGCCGCAGCCGCGCCGGAGGCGCACCGACGACTGACCCCCGTATGCTCACCGAGTGCTGGTACTGACGCGCAGGGCGGGGGAGAGCGTCGTCATCGGCGACGAGGTCGTGGTCACCGTGATCGAGGTCCGGGGCGAGGTGGTGCGTCTGGGCATCGACGCCCCGCGTTCCATCAAGGTGCACCGGGAGGAGATCTACCGCGCGGTGGGCGAGGCGAACGCAGCCGCCGCCGCAGCCTCCGACGTCGACGTGACCCGGCTCGCCGCGGCCCTGCAGCGACCCCTCCCCCCGCGTTGATCATGCAATTCCGCCACCTCTGAGGCTTCCCGCCGGCGGGATCGCTCCCCCGCGAGCGGGTGGTACCCCAGATCGACGGGGACGACGTGGAGCGAGGGATGTGGACCTACAGCCGCGTCAGCTCCGGCACCACGTGCTCGCCCAGCCCGCGCACGAACTCCACGGGGTCACCCGCCGGTGGCGCCACGTGCACCTCGGTCACGCCGACGTCCCGGTACTGCGCCATGGTCTCCACGAACCGACGGCCGCCGTCCCGGCCGGGTTCGATCGGCCCGGTGAAGAGGATGGTCTTGACGATCCGGTCGTAGTCGGTGCCCTCTCGCTCGCAGTGCTCCCGCAGCACCGCGAGCTTGGCCGCGACCTGCTCCGGTCCCGCTTGGGCGTGGCCCGCGAACAGGTTGCAGGCGTCCGCGTACCGCGCCACGAGGCGTAGCGTCTTCTTCTCGCCTCCGCCGCCGATCATGATGGGGGGCCGGGGACGGCGCAGCACCTGCGGCACGTTGAGGGTCTCGGCGAGCTGGTAGTACCGCCCCTCGTAGGGGCCGTCGTCCTCGCTCCACATCTGCAGCACGATCTGGAGCGTCTCCTCCAGCCTGTCGAAGCGTTCCGCAGTGCCGGCGTAGGGCACCCCCAACGCCTTGTGCTCCCGTTCGTACCACCCCGCACCGATGCCCAGCGCCGCCCTGCCGCCCGAGAGGACGTCGATCGTGGTGACGATCTTGGCGAGCAGACCCGGGTGCCGGTACATCACACCCGTGACGAGCACCTGCAGCTCCACGGTGCTGGTGTTGGCGGCGAGGAAGCCGAGGGTCGTATAGCCCTCGAGCATCGGCTCGGTGGCCCCGATCATCTCCATCTGCAGCCAGTGGTCCATCACGGACAGGTTCGATACCCCCGCCTCTTCGACAGCAGCACCGACGCGGGCCAGGGTCGGTCCGATGCTCTCCGGTCCGCCGGGGAAGCTGAACCGGACCACGTGCACGCCAAGCTTCATCCGCTCTCCTCCACGCCCTTCGTTCGGCTACCGGTCCACCCGCGACGCCTATCGTTGCGGAATGGGCGCTCGTGTGGTGCGCGCCGCGAGACTCGAGGACGCCGCCGAGATGGCTGCCGCCCATGTCGCCTCCTGGCGCGAGACGTACGCGCACATCGTCTCGCCGGAGTTCCTCGCGGCTCTCGACGCGGACGCCCGGGCGGAGATGTGGCGAGGCGCCATCACCCGCTTCCCGGGGCACGTGTTCGTCGCGGAAGCCGACGGCGACATCGTCGGGCTCGCCGCCGCGACGCCTGCTGACGAGGGTCCTCGCGCCTTGCAGCTCAACACCATCTACCTGCTGGCGGCTCACCAGGGCAGCGGTCTCGGGCAGGCGTTGCTCGACGCAGCGGTGCAGGACCGGCCGGCGTTCCTGTGGGTAGCGGAGAACAATCCCCGAGCCCGGGCCTTCTACGCCCGCAACGGCTTTGCTCCCGACGGCGCCCGTGCCTCGATTCCCGAGTGGGAGGACCTGGTGGAGGTCCGGATGGTCCGGTGATGAGTAACGTGCTCGCGGATGATCCGCGCCTGGTTGTCAGCTCTCTCAAGTAAATGTCGCGCGCATAAACCGAGTCAATCCTTATGCCAGACTGATCAAGGTTGCCACCCACGCTGCCCCTATCATGAGCGTGGCATAAAGAGGCAGGACTGACCAACTGAACAGCGCTGCGCGCAGGTCCATCAGGCCGATTTCGGGTGCCGTCAAAGTCCAGTCCAACGTGGTCTGCGTCCTCATATGATCGTAGAGGGATCGATAGGCACGCTCGCGGGCGAGATAGGAAGCGTCAAGGAGGCTGAAGACGAGGACACTGGCGACTGCGATCCATGCAGGGAAAGGATCCGCTTTGGCGGCTC
>JBKHWX010000012.1:0-5152 GCA_046566325.1 Actinomycetes bacterium
GTATCGGGGGATACATGACGGCTGAGCGCTGGACGCAGTGCACGCCGTCCGAGTACGCGTGGGAGCGCGCAGCCCTCACGTACCTCAAGAACGAGCTGCCGGACGGCGAGCCCTACCGTGCATGGACGAACGCGGAGTTCATCGGCTCCGACGGCTCTATCAACGAGATCGACCTGCTGCTCGTCACGCCTGGCCGGATCGTGCTACTCGAGGTCAAGTCGTGGTCCGGCACGGTCGTCGGGGACGCCGGCACCTGGCGCCAGCTGCACCGAGCCCCCGTCGACAACCCCGTCATCGCAGTGAACCGCAAGGCCCGCAAGCTCAAGACGCTGCTCGCGGCCCAGCCGGCCCTGCGAGGCCGCCAGGTCCCCTGGATCCAGGGGGCGGTCTTCCTCTCCGACGCTCGGCTCGACGTCCGCGGCCTCTCGCCGGAGGGGCGCGCCCACGTCTACGGGCGGCGCGACCAGTCCGAGCTGCCGAGCGTGCTCGGCTTCCTCACCCAGCCCGGCAGCGTCGACGCGCCGACGTCCCAGGCCGTCGGCCGGGCCGTCCAGCAGGCCGGCATTCGGCACTCCCAGCGCGGTCGGACCGTCGGCAACCTTCGCCTCCAGATGCCGCCGTTCCAGGAGGGGCCGGGCTGGCAGGACTTCCTGGCCCACCACCAGCGCTTCCCCGACGACCCGCCGCGCCGCGTCCGGATCTACCTCGCAGCCGAGGCCGGTGAGACCCGGACGAGGCTGCTGCGGGCAGCCGAGCGGGAGTACCGAGCCCTTCGCGGCATCGACCATCCGGGCATCCCTCGTCCCGTCGACTTCGTCGACCACGACCTCGGTCCTGCCCTCGTCTTCCCGCACGACCCCGACCTCGTGCGGCTCGACCACTTCCTCCAGCAGGACGGCGCGAGGCTGTCGTTCGACGAGCGGCTCGCCCTCGTGCGCGCGCTGGCCGAGACGATGGCGTACGCCCATCGCCGCGTGCTGATGCACCGGGGGCTCAGCCCACGCTCGGTCTGGGTTCGTCGGGACGGCGACGAGTTCGTCGTGCACGTCACCGACTGGCAGATGGCAAGCCGCGGCGACACCGGGACCGGCACGGCGGTGACCGCCACCCGCACGTTCGCGGACCTGGTCGAGCAGGGAGCGACCGCCTACTTCGCCCCGGACTGGGCCTGGAACACCACAAACGGCATCGCGCTCGACGTGTTCGGCGTCGGGGCGATCGCCTACCACGTGTTCGCTGGTCACTCGCCCGCCTCGTCCTACAGCGCCCTGAGCCGGCGGCTGCAGATGCAGGGCCGGCTCTCCCTCCGACAGCAGGTGGACGCCGTCCCCGCCGAGCTGGACTCGCTGGTCGCCGACGCGACGCAGGCCGACCCCGCGAAGCGCACCCGCGACCTGGCGGCGCTGCTGCTGGACCTCGACCTCGTGCGCGAGCGCCTGCGAGCCCCGGACGAGACGCCGACCGAAGTGGTCGACCCCTTGCATGCGCAGGCGGGGGACGAGCTCGAGAACGGGCTGCGCGTCGTCCACCGGCTCGGTCGGGGGTCGACAGCGCTGGCGCTGCTGGTCGAGCGGGACGGCGAGCGCGCCGTCCTCAAGGTTTCGCTCGACCCGGACAAGGACGTGCGGCTGCGCTCCGAGGCCGGCGCGCTCACGACCGTCGGCGCGCACCCAGGGATCGTCGAGCTGCTGGACGAGCCGATGCTGGTCGGTCAGCGCCTGGCGATCCTGCTGTCGTCCGCCGGCGAGCTCACCCTCGCGCAGGAGCTGCGCGAGCGCGGTCGCCTGCAGCCCGAGTGGCTGCACGACTGGGGCGACGACCTGCTCGAGATCGTCGACCATCTGGAGCGCCGAGGCGTCGCCCACCGCGACATCAAGCCGGACAACCTCGGCGTCGCCGAGCGCGCCGGCAAGGGCAAGAAGCGCGAACTCGTTCTGTTCGACTTCTCCCTCGCGGGCGAGCCGCTAGACGCCGTGGACGCCGGCACCCCGCCGTACCTGGACCCTTTCCTCGGGCGCCCGGATCGGCGCGTGTGGGACACGGCCGCCGAGCGGTACGCGGCGGCGGTGACGCTCTACGAGATGGCGACGGCTCGCCGTCCCGAGTACGGCTCCGCCGGTGGTCACCCCGGCTTCGGTGACGCGGACGTGACGATCGACGCGGAGCTGTTCGACCGCTCCTACGCGGCCGGGCTCGCGGACTTCTTTAGTCGCGCCCTTCACCGAGACGCCCGCAAGCGGTTCGACACCGCGGAAGAGATGCGCCGGGCATGGGACGAGGTCTTTGCCGCACCGAGCGCGGGAGTGCGCGAGGAGCGGGCTGGGCCGCTCACCCGAGACACCCCGGTCGGCGCGGCGCGGTTGTCGCCACCGGTGCTCGCCGTGCTGGAACGGCTCGAGGTGACCACGGTTGGCGCCGCGGGCGACCTCTCGCCTGCCCAGGTCGCGTGGCTGCCAGGGATCGGCAGCAAGACACGCGTCCGGCTGCGGACCGAGCTGTCCCGCCTCGCGGACGAGGTCACCTCCGCGACGGAGACGGCCAACGAGCTGACGCTGCTCGACGAGGTCGCGGCGTCCCTCGTGCCGAAGCCTGAGGACCGCGACGTCGCCGAGGCGCTGCTCGGTCTGGGCGAGCCCGACGCTCAGGGGCACGCAGGCAACGCCTGGACGACGGTGCGCGACGTCGCGTGGACGCTCGGCCGCGACCAGGGCCAGGTCCGCGACGTCGTCGGGGGCCTGGAGGGGCACTGGGCCGGCCTGCCGTCGATGCGCGACCTGCGGGACGCGCTGGTCGAGGTCGTCGAGTCGGTCGGCGGGGTCGCCTCGGGCGCCCAGTGCGCGGGGGCGCTGGTCGACCGTCTGGGCAGCACCGTGGAGGAGCCGCTGCGCTCGCGCGTCGCGGAGGCTGTGGTGCGCGCGGCGATCGACGCCGAGCTGGCGGACGAGCAGCTCGACGGCGACCCGCGGCTGGTCTACAGCCGGGAGCCGCGGGGAATTCTCGTCGCTTCCGGGCCCCTGCGCGTCGGAGACGGCCCGTCGACCGCCGAGCGGCTCGAGTGGGCAGCGCGGCTGGGCGAGGCGGCCGACGAGCTGGCTGGCTCCGATCCACTGCCGGTGCCCGCCCGGGTGATGGAGGTGCTGCGGAAGGTGCCCGCGCCGCCCGGCACCGACTTGGCGGTGCTGCCCGCGGACCGGCTCCTGGAGCTGGCCGTGACCGCGGCCAAGAAGGCGGAGACGACTCCGCGGCTCGAGGTCTACCCCAATGGCCTGGATGCCGGCCGGGCGTTGCGGCTGGCAGCCGGCGCGCTGTACGGCGTCGCCGACATGACGGCTGAGCAGGTGGCACAGCGGGTGGCGGAGCGCTTCCCTGAGGCGGCGCCCCTGCCAGGACGACCGGAGCTCGACGGGCTGATCGAGGACGCCGGCGTGCCGCTGCGGTGGAGCGAGGACGACGGCCGGTACGTGGCCCGTCGCCCGGAGGTCACCGGGCTCACCGCGCTGGCCGGTTCCGGCACCACACGGCCGGACAGCACTGGCGGAGCGACAGCTGGTACGGCATGGCGAAGTGTTGACGACCCCGTGCTGGAGGTGGACACCCGGCTCGCCCGCTCTCTGGACGACGGCGGCTGGCTGGTGCTGACCGCTTCGCTGAGCCGGCTCGCACGCGCCGAGGGCTGCCTCGCCGGGCACGACGTCAGGGTGGTGGACGTCGAGCGCGTGCTCCTCGACGGGATGCGCGCGTTCTGCAGACAGCGGGGTGTGCACTGGGACGTCGTGCTTGCCGCCGACGCCGCCGAGCGCACGTCGGGAGAGTGGGTGCGGCTGGGCCAGGTCGTCCGTGCCGGGCTGGACGGCGTGCGGGCGGCGATCGAGGCCGCCGGGCCGGCCGTGCTGCTCGTGAACGCCGGGGTGCTCGCCCGGTACGACCGGAGCCTGACGCTGCTGGCGGAGCTGCGGGAGTCGCTGCGGCGGGCCACGGCCGCTTCACGGGTGCGGACCGTCTGGCTGCTCGTGCCGTGGGCTGATCGGCAGAAGCCACCGATGCTCGACGGGGCAGCGGTGCCGGTGTTCGGGTCGCAGTGGCTGCCGCTGCCCGGGGAGTGGGTCCGGCGACACGCCGCGGCTCAGAAGGTCGGAGGTGCGGCGTGATCGACGCCAAGGCTCTGCTGACCGACCTGCAGCGTCAGGTCACGGCGCTCGAGCGCGACCTGCTGGAGGTGCTCGACGCTGATTTCGAGAAGAGTCAGAATTGGCGATTCACGTACGAGCACGCAGTGTCTCGTAGGCGGACGGGGCTGAGTTTCGACGGCTGGCGCAGACAGCAAGTGACGCAGGTCGCCAGCGGCTGGATCTTGGCCTGTGTCTTTACTCGATTCTGTGAGGACAACGGTCTGCTGAAGGAGGCCATGCTTGCTGGCCCGGGGCTGCGGCTGGTAGAGGCGCGCGAGCGTCAGACTTTGTACTTCCGGGAGTTCCCCCACCGCTCTGACTTGGACTACCTGCAAAGCGCGACTTCGCAGCTGGAAAAGTTCGACTCCACAAGAGAGTTTGTGGATTGGCACAACCCGCTTCACGTGCTCTCCCCCTCGCCAGACGCGGCCACAGAGTTGTTGGACTTCTGGCGGCGGGTGGACCCAGGCGTGGGCTCGCTCGTACATGACTTCACCGACCCTGGACTGTCGACACGGTTCCTTGGGGACGTTTACCAAAATCTGTCGGCTCAGGCCCGCAAAGACTACGCGCTGCTCCAGACGCCCGACTTTGTCGAGAAGTTCATCCTTGAGCTCACCCTTGACCCCGCAATCGATGAGTTCGGGCTCGAGGAGGTTCGGCTCATCGATCCGGCCTGCGGGTCGGGGCATTTCCTGCTCGGGGCTTTTCGCGGGTTGCTCAAGCGGTGGCAGAAGCGCGAGCCGGGCACAAATGTGCAACTTCTCGTTCATCGTGTGCTGCGGCAGGTGAACGGTGTCGACATCAATCCGTCTGCGGTGTCGATCGCCCGCTTCCGGTTGTTGGTTGCAGCATTGAATGCATGCGGAATCTCCCGGCTCGCCGATGCGCCGACGTGGCAGATAAGAGTGGCAGTGGGTGATTCACTACGCTTCGGCGTGCGCCATGGGCAGGCCGAACTCGAGGGTCTTACCGTAGAAGCG
>JBKHWX010000013.1:0-3974 GCA_046566325.1 Actinomycetes bacterium
AGGGCCTCTACGCGGACTGGCCCGACCGCGACTCCCTGGTGCAGAAGATCGGGACGACCGAGCTTGCGCAGGTCCTGCCGGAGATCGACGCAGGGATGCGCCCGAAGATGGAGGCGTGCCTGCGGGCGGTGCGTGGCGGCGTCAACCGGGCGACCGTCGTCGACGGGCGGCTGCCGCACGCGCTCGCCCTCGAGATGTTCACGAGCGAGGGGCCAGGAACGATGGTGGTCGCATGAGCGAGCGGACGATCAGCCCGACCGAGCGCAGCGAGCCGGTGCCGACGGCCGTCGGCCTTCTCGGCGAGTCGGTCGCTTCAGCGCACGGCGCCGACCTCGCCCAGCGGTACGGCAACGCGCTGATGAACACCTACGGACCTCCGCAGAGGGTGCTCGCCCGCGGTGAGGGGGTCTACGTCTGGGACGTCGACGGCAAGCGCTACCTCGACCTGCTGGCCGGCATCGCGGTGAACGCCCTCGGCCACGCCCACCCGGTGCTCGTCGCGGCCGTCACCGCCCAGCTCACGACGCTCGGCCACGTCTCCAACTTCTTCACGACGGCGCCGACGGTCGCCCTCGCCGAGGAGCTGCTGCGCCTCTCCGGCGCCCCGGACGGCTCGAGGGTCTTCTTCTGCAGCACGGGCACCGAGGCGATCGAGGGTGCCGTGAAGATGACACGGCGCACGGGTCGCACCCGCATCGTCGCGCTCGAGGGCGCGTTCCACGGACGCACGCTCGGCGCCCTCGCCCTGACCCACAAGCAGTCCTACCGCGAGCCGTTCGAGCCCCTGACCCCCGGCGTCACGCACGTACCGTTCGGTGACGTCGCCGCACTCGACGCAGCGGTCGACGACGCCGTCGCCGCGGTCGTGGTCGAGCCGCTGCAGGGCGAGGGCGGCGTGCGGCCGATGCCGCCCGGCTACCTCGCCGCCGCCCGTCGGATCACGCGGGACGCCCGCGCCCTGCTCGTCCTCGACGAGGTCCAGTCGGGCATCGGCCGCACCGGCTACTGGCTCGCCCACCAGAACCCCGAGCTGGGCGGCCCGGACGTGCAGCCCGACGTCGTGGCGCTCGCGAAGGGGCTAGGGGGAGGCCTCCCGATCGGCGCGATCATCGCGTACGGCCAGCAGGCCGCGGCCCTGCTCGGGCCCGGACAGCACGGGACGACGTTCGGCGGCAACCCCGTCAGCGCCGCCGCCGGTCTGGCGACTCTGCACGTGATCCAGCGGGACGGCCTGCTCGAGCACGTCCGGGCGCTGGGTCGCACGTGGAGCGACGAGCTGCGCGCCGTCGACCACCCACTGCTGTCCCGGGTGCGCGGTGCCGGGCTGCTGCTCGCGCTGCAGCTGACCGAACCGGTGGCCGCGAAGGTCGCCTCCGCGGCGCTGGACGCCGGCTTCATCGTCAACGCGGTCGCCCCCGACGCGATCCGCCTCGCGCCCCCGCTGATCCTCACGGCCGAGCAGGCCCGCTCGTTCACCCAGGCCCTGCCGGCACTGCTGTCGCAGGCCCAGCGGGAGCAGGACGCCGCGGGATGACGCGCACGGCCACCCGCAGCTTCCTGCGGGACGACGACCTCTCGCCCGGGGAGCAGGCGGACGTCCTGAGGCTCGCCGTCCGCGCGAAGGCCGACAGGCTCGCCCTGCGCCCCTTGGACGGCCCGAGGGCTGTGGCGGTGATCTTCGACAAGCCGTCGACCAGGACGCGCGTGTCGTTCAGCGTCGGCGTCGCGGAGCTGGGCGGCTACCCCCTCGTCATCGACGCCCAGACCACCCAGCTGGGCCGGGGCGAGCCGATCGAGGACACCGCGCGGGTGCTCGGCCGCCAGGTCGCGGCCATCGTCTGGCGGACGTTCGCCCAGCAGCGGCTGGAACAGATGGCCTCGGCCGCCGGCGTCCCCGTCGTCAACGCCCTGACCGACGAGTTCCACCCCTGCCAGATCCTCGCGGACCTGCAGACCGTCGCCGAGAACCGCGGCGGGGTCGACGCCCTGCCCGCGACGACCCTGGCGTACCTGGGTGACGGCGCCAACAACATGGCCCACTCCTACGCGCTCGGCGGCGCGACCGCAGGTCTGCACGTGCGGATCGGGACGCCGTCCACCCACCTGCCCGACCCTGCCGTCGTCGATCGCGCCCGACGGGTCGCCGCCGAGACCGGGGGCTCGGTGACCGTCACGCAGGACCCGGCTGCCGCGGCGGAGGGCGCCGACGTCCTCGCGACGGACACCTGGGTGTCGATGGGCCAGGAGGACCAGGCGGGTGAGCGGTCGTCGTCCGGGAGCCCGTTCGCGCCGTTCGCGGTCGACGAGGCCGCCCTTGCTCGGGCCGGAAAGGACGCGATCGTCCTGCACTGCCTTCCGGCGTACCGGGGCAAGGAGATCGCGGCAGAGGTGATCGACGGGCCGGCGTCGCGTGTCTGGGACGAGGCCGAGAACCGGCTGCACGCGCAGAAGGCTCTGCTGACCTGGCTGCTCGACCCGGCGGTTCGGGGCACGAGCTGATGACGGACCGTGCGCAGCACGAGCTGATGACGGACCGTGCGCTGGACGACCTGGGGGCAGACGTCTGCCTCGAGGAGGCCGACACGCGCGTCCGCCCGGCGACGAAGACGGCGAGGCACGCGCACATCCGGCAGCTGCTCGCCCGCCAGGCGGTGCGCTCGCAGGGGGAGCTCGCGGCGATCCTGGCCCAGGAGGGCGTCAACGTCACCCAGGCGACGCTGAGCCGCGACCTCGTCGAGCTCGGCGCGGCGAAGGTCCGCAACCCCGAGCACGGCCTGATCTACGCCGTGCCGGGGGAGGGCGTGGACCGCGCGCTCCAGGCACCCGTGACGGTGGAGGCGCTCGACCACCGGCTGGCCCGCCTCTGCGAGGAGCTGCTGGTGAGCGCGGAGGCGTCGGCGAACCTCGTGGTCCTGCGCACGCCACCGGGCGCCGCGCAGTTCCTCGCGTCGGCGATCGACCAGTCCGTGATCCCCGACCTGCTCGGGACCATCGCCGGCGACGACACGGTCCTCGTCATCGCGCGCGGCCCGCAGGACGGCCCGGGCGTCGCCGCGCGTTTCCTGCAGCTCGCGTCCGGCCGGGCGGACGAGTGAGAGACGCGGACGGGTGAGAGAGAAGGAGCCGAACCGAGTGTCCGACCACCAGCCGCTCAGCCTGTGGGGCGGGCGGTTCGCCGGAGGGCCTGCCGACGCCCTGGCCGAGCTCAGCCGCAGCACCCACTTCGACTGGCGGCTCGCCCGGTACGACATCGCCGGCTCCCGCGCCCACGCCCGCGTCCTGCACCGCGCCGGCCTGCTGGACGACGCGGAGCTGGCCATGATGCTCGACGCGCTGAACCGCCTCGACGCGGACGTGGCCGCCGGGACGTTCCGCCCCGAACCTCAGGACGAGGACGTGCATACCGCCCTGGAGCGTGGGCTGATCGACCGTGCCGGCCCCGCAGTAGGTGGCAAGCTGCGAGCCGGACGGTCGCGCAACGACCAGGTGGCCACCCTCGTGCGGATGTACCTGCGGGAGCAGTCACGGGCTGTCGCCGGGCTCGTGCTCGACCTCGTCGACGCGCTCGTCGGGCAGGCCGCGGCGCATCCGACGGCCCCGATGCCCGGACGCACCCACCTGCAGCACGCCCAGCCGGTCCTGCTCGCCCACCACCTGCTCGCCCACGCCTGGCCGCTGCTGCGCGACGTCCAGCGGCTGCGCGACTGGGACGTGCGGGCCGCGCGCTCGCCCTACGGGTCAGGGGCGCTAGCGGGCTCGTCCCTCGGGCTCGACCCCGCGGCCGTCGCGGCCGAGCTGGGCTTCGACGGGCCGGTCGAGAACTCCATCGACGGGACGGCGGCACGCGACGTGGTCGCGGAGCTCGCCTTCGTGCTGGCGATGACGTCCGTCGACCTGTCCCGGCTCGCGGAAGAGGTCGTGCTCTGGGCGACGAAGGAGTTCTCGTTCGTCACGCTCGACGACGCCTTCTCGAC
>JBKHWX010000014.1:0-7084 GCA_046566325.1 Actinomycetes bacterium
TCGAGCAGCTCGTCGCGGACCTCCCGGTTCTGCCAGTTGAGGTCCGGCTGCTTGGTGTCGAACAGGTGCAGGTACCACTGCCCCGCCGTCCCGTCGGGCTCCGTCACCCGCTCCCAGGCGGACCCACCGAAGACGCTGCGCCAGCCGTTCGGCGGCAGCTCCCCGCCCTCGCCGCGGCCGTCGCGGAAGAGGTACCGCTCGCGCTCCCGGCTGCCCGGTCCCGCAGCGAGCGCCTCGACGAACCACCGATGCTCGTCGGACGTGTGGTTCGGGACGAGGTCGACGATCACACGGATGCCGAGGTCGTGGGCACACCGGACCAGCTCGTCGGCGTCCTCGAGCGTTCCGAACACCGGGTCCACCTCGCGGTAGTTGGCCACGTCGTAGCCCGCGTCGGCGTGCGGCGAGGCGTAGAACGGCGAGAGCCACACGGCGTCCACGCCGAGGTCTGCGAGGTATCCCAGCTTGGACGTCGCACCGCGCAGGTCCCCGACGCCGTCACCGTCGCTGTCCGCGAACGAGCGGGGGTAGATCTGGTAGATGACCGCGGACCGCCACCAGCCGCGGTCCGCCGTTGCGCCGTCCGTCTCGCGGTCTCGCTCGTGCTCGTGAAGGTCCAGCGACATCCCCTACTCCTCGAACGCGTTCACGAGCGAGTGCGCGGCACGCTCGAAGTAGTCCCACAGCACGGACTCATGAAGGGGCGACAGCGAAAGCTCGCTGACCGCCGTCCGCATGTGGCGCAGCCACACGTCACGCATCCGAGGCGTCACCCGAAAGGGGTGGTGCCGCATCCGCAGCCGTGGGTGGCCGCGCCGCTGGGAGTAGGTCGTCGGGCCGCCCCAGTACTGCTCGAGGAACATCCGCAGCCGCTCCTCGGCCGGCGCGAGGTCCTCCTCCGGGTAGAGCGCGCGCAGCTCGGGGTCGCCGGCGACCCCCTCGTAGAACCGATGCACGAGCCGGGCGAACGTCTCGTGTCCGCCCACCTCGTCGTAGAAGCTGCGCTGGTGCAGGACCTGTCCCTCGGCTGTCACCGCGCCATTGTCCCAGTGGCTCTGCTGTGATGAGCGCGTGCCCGTGTCCCGCGAGGTCCCTCCCGCCGTCCTCGACGCCTGCCGCCCGCTGCTGGTCGCCGTACTGCCGCACGAGCGCGAGCTGTTCGAGCTGCGGCTACGCCGGTGGTGGCCCGACCTGCTCGAGGGGCTTGCCGGTGCCTACGACAACCCGGACGAGCTCGCGTGCCGCGTGGCGGCCATCGCGGCCGCGGGCTTCGCGCGGCGGGACGCCGAGCTCAAGACGCTGGACCTGAAGCGCTCGCTCGAGCCGGACTGGTTCCAGCGGCCCGACATGATCGGCTACGCGGCGTACGCCGAGCGGTTCGCCGGTGGTATCGCGGGCGTCGCCAAGCGCGTCGGCTACCTCGGCGTGCTCGGGGTCACCTACCTGCACCTGATGCCGCTGCTGCGCCCTCGGGACGGCGACAACGACGGCGGGTACGCCGTGGCCGACTACCAGCAGGTCCGCGAGGATCTCGGGACCATCGACGACCTGCGTTCGCTAGCCACGAACCTGCGGGGATCGGGCATCAGCCTCTGCATCGACCTCGTGCTGAACCACGTGGCCCGCGAGCACCCCTGGGCGGTCGCGGCTCGCGGGGGCGACGAGCGGTACAGCCGCTACTTTCACGTCTACCCCGACCGGACGGTGCCCGACGCCGTCGACGCCACGGTGCCCGAGGTCTTTCCGGACTTCGCTCCCGGCCACTTCACCTGGGACGACGACCTCTCCGGCTGGGTGTGGACGACGTTCAACTCCTGGCAGTGGGACCTCGCGTGGGACAACCCCGAGGTCTTCTGCGAGATGGCCGACGTCGTGCTCTTCCTCGCCAACCTCGGGGTGGAGGTGCTGCGCCTCGACGCCATCGCGTTCCTCTGGAAGCGGGTCGGGACGACGTGCCAGAACCAGCCGGAGGTGCACTTCATCACGCAGGCGCTGCACGCCCTGACCCGCATCGCCGCGCCGGCGACCGTCCTCAAGGCCGAGGCCATCGTCGGGCCCGCCGACCTCGTGGCGTACCTGGGGCAGGGCCGGCACCACGGCAAGGTCGCGGACCTCGCCTACCACAACAGCCTGATGGTGCAGATCTGGTCGATGCTGGCGAGCCGTGAGGTCGACCTCGCCGTGCAGGCGCTCGGCGCCATCCCCGTCATCCCGAGCTCGACCGCCTGGATCACCTACCTGCGCTGTCACGACGACATCGGCTGGGCCGTGGACGACGCCGACGCCGCCTCCGTGGGACTCTCCGGTTTCGAGCACCGCGCCTTCCTGTCCGACTTCTACAGCGGCGAGTTCCCGGGCTCGTTCGCCCGCGGCCTGGTCTTCCAGCCCAACCGGGCGACCGGCGACCGGCGGATCTCCGGCAGCGCCGCCAGCCTCGCGGGGGTCGAGGCGGCGCTGGCCTCCGGGGACGACCGCGCCCTGGACGACGCCGTCGGGCGCCTGCTGCTCGCCCACGCCCTCCTGCTGGGCTGGGGCGGGATCCCCGTGCTCTGGTCGGGGGACGAGGTCGCGATGCCCTCGGACGGCGACTGGGCGTGCGAGCAGGGCCACGAGGACGACAACCGCTGGGCCCACCGCCCCCGGCTCGACTGGGCGACGGTCGCCGACGCCCGGGACCCCTCGTCGCAGTCGGTGGGCGCGCGCGTGTGGCGTGGTCTGCGCACGCTGATCGAGGCGAGGGCCGGCACCGAGCACTTCCATGCCTCGGTCGCGTCGGAGGTGACGCACACGCCCGACTCGGCCGTGCTCGCCGTCCTGAGGCCGCATCCCGTCGGCCTGCTGGTAGGCGTCTACAACGTCTCCGAGCGGGCGACCGTCCTGCCCGGATGGTGGCTGCGCGCGACGGGGATGGAGCCGACCGAGGTCGTCGACCGGATCACCGGGGAGGCGCCGCCGCTGAACGACAGTGCCGACGTCCTCGTCCCGCCCTACGGAGCTCTCTGGCTCACCGCTCCCGAGACGTGAGAGGCCCTCGCTACAGCCCGCTCGCGCTCTTCGTGTCCGTCTCCGCCATCACGTCCGACTCCCCCTTCGGCGGCGGGTCGTGCCGGTCGTGGTCGCGGACGACGGGCTCGCTGCGCTCCTTCTGGGACGCCGGCCGCTCGTCCTCGCTGCGCAGCCACACCGTCCGCTGGGGGAACGGGATCTCGACGCCCTCCGCGTCGAAGCGCGACTTGATCCGGCGTCGTAGCTCACGCCCGACCTTCCACTGCTCGAGGGGCACGGTCTTGACGACCAGGCGTAGCACGACCCAGTCGGCGGTGAGCGCCTCCACGCCCCAGACTTCGGGCTCCTCGAGGATGAGGTGCGCCCAGTCGGGCTCGAGCGACAGCTCGTGAGCGACCTCCTTGAGCAGGTCCTGCACGTTTCCGATGTCCTCGCCGTACGCGACCTGCACGTCGAGCACCGCTCTCGCCCAGCCCTGCGACTGGTTGCCCACCCGAAGGATCTCGCCGTTCCGCACGTACCAGACCGTGCCGTTGACGTCGCGGATCCTCGTGACCCGAAGACCCACCGCCTCGACCGAGCCGGACGCCTCCCCGAGGTCGACGACGTCGCCCACGCCGTACTGGTCCTCGACGATCATGAAGACACCGGAGAGGAAGTCCTTGACGAGCGTCTGCGACCCGAAGCCGAGGGCGACGCCGAGGACGCCGGCACCGGCCAGCAGCGGAGCGAGGTTGACGCCGAACTCGCCGAGCACGAGCAGCACGACGACGAGCGCGACGACCGCTGTGGTGAGGCTCTTCAGCACCGAGCCGATCGTCCGCGCACGCTGCTCCCGGCGCTCCCCGGACAGGGGACCGCCCTCCAGCACCGCCGCCCGCGAACCCCACCTGCCGACTCCCGTCCGCCCGAGCGCGATCCGCTCGGACAGCCGGCCGATCGTCCGGTGCAGGAGGCTGCGCACCAGCAGACCGAGCACGACGATGAGGACGATCCGCAGGGCGGTGTCGCCGATCCCCACGGCCCACCGCGCGAACGTCTCGTTGCCCGAGACGTTGTGCAGCCAGCCGCAGACGGTCGGGTCCTGCGTCCCGCAGTGCGTCTGCGTGGGGTCGAGCGCCTCGTCGACGCGGCTGGCGGTCTCGGTCGGCGCGGGGGTCGGGGTCGCCGTCCCGCCGGTGCCGGAGCCGGGCGCAGGGGTCGCGGACACGGCTCCCGGAAGGACTGTCGCCGCGAGGGTCGTCAGGTTTGCGATGGACAGCAGGTCGACCGCAGGCACGCCGAAGAAGCTCCTCGAGAAAAGGGGGACTGGACCAGCTTCCGAGCCTAACAACGAGAGCTGTATGAGTGTTCAACCTCGTGCGGCGGACGTGTCCACTCTCACTCGGTTCCCGCTGGGTGGCGCGCGCTCAGCACGCGGGCCAGCGCTCAGTCCACGCGCTCGCTCTCAGTCCACGGCCAGTCTCGTCTGGTGCGCGGCGAACGCGAGCGTGTCCGCCACGAGGTCGATGCTGCGCGAGAGCGCCCGGGCGCCGTGGCCGACGTTCGACTCGCGCCGCAGCAGCACCGGCTTCGCGTCGAGCGGCGCGGACGTCGCGTGCTGCAGCGCGGCGCACATCTTGCGGGCGTGCAGCGGGTCGACGCGGCTGTCGCCCTCGAAGACCTGGAACATCGCGGCCGGGTAGCTCACGCCGCCCCGAACCTGGTGGTAGGGGGAGTAGGCGTGCAGCCACACCAGCGCCTCGGCGTCGCCGGCGTCGCCGTACTCGCCGGTCCAGCTGTCGCCGAGCCCGTGCAGCTGGTAGCGGACCATGTCGAGCAGCGGCGCCGAGCAGATCACCGCCGCATACGCGTCGGGCCGCTGGGTCATCGCCGCCCCGACGAGCAGCCCGCCGTTCGACCCGCCCGAGATCGCGAGCTGCCCGGCCGTCGTCCAGCCGCAGTCGACCAGCGCGTCGGTGGCGGCGGAGAAGTCGTCGAACACGTTCTGCTTGACACCCAGCATCCCCGCCCGGTGCCAGGACTCGCCCTCCTCGCCGCCACCGCGCAGGCCCGCAATCGCGTACACGCCGCCCGCCTCGACCCACTGCAGCACGCTGGCCGAGTAGCCGGGGGTGAGGCTGACCCCGAACCCGCCGTACCCGTAGAGGATCGTGGGACGAGGAGCCGAGGGCGCGCCGTCCGCGTCGAGCAGGTCCGTGCGCCCGATGACGAACATGCGGAGCGTCGTCCCGTCGGCGCTGGCGAACGAGACCTGCCGGGTCGTGACGTCGGGGACCTCGACGGTGCCGGGTGGCACGGCGTAGACGGAGACGTCGTCCGCGAGGGCGTCGTAGCGCAGCACCTCGGGGACGGTCGTGTTGTCCGTGTACGTGAACCACGCCTCGTGCCCGCCCTCGGGCCGGCTCAGCAGGCCGCCCGTCGTCCCGAGACCGGGCAGGTCGAGCGTGCCGCGCTGCCGCCCGTCCGCAAGGTCGTGCACGGTCACCGTCGAGACCGCGTGGGTCGTCCACGCGGCCAGCAGGACGGGGGAGTCGCCGAGCGCGGTGCCGTCGAGGATCGTGTAGTTCTCGAGGACGGCGTCCGCGCGCTCGGGGAGCAGGTCGGTCCAGTGCTCGGGCCCGGGCTCGGTGGGGTCGGCGACGGCGAGCCGGCACCGCGGGGCGTCGAGGTCCGTCGCGACGTAGAGGCGGCCGTCCCGGCCCACCGAGACGTTGGTCTGCGCGTCGCGCCCGACGACGACGTCGCGGAGCGAGGGTGCCTCCGGCGGGCTCGCCTCGAGGTCGGCGATGTAGACGTCGTTGCGCGGGTCGGTGCCCTCGGCGGCGCTGACGACGAGCCACCGGCCGTCCCGCGACACGGAGGCGCCGTAGTAGCTCGTGACGGCCCGTCCGGCGCCGAAGACCTCGACGTCCGTGCCCGTCGGCGCACCGACGCGGTGGAACCAGACCCGCCGGTGGTACTGCCGCTCGTTCTCCGGCACGAGGACCGGGTCGAGCCGGCGGACGTAGTAGAAGGCCTCACCGCCCGGCAGCCATCCGACCGGGGAGTACCGGGCGCGGTCGATCGGGCCGTCGACGGTCTCGCCCGTCGCGACGTCCGTCACCCGCAGGACGCTCTCCTCGGAGCCTCCCTCGGAGAGCTGGTACGCGAGAAGGTCTCCCTCCTTGCTCGGCTGCCAGGCGTCCAGCGTCGTCGCACCCGTGGGGTCGAGCTGGACCGGGTCGACCAGCGTGCGTTCGCTCGGGTCGCCGCCGTCGGGGGAGGGCTCCCTCACGTACAGGACGCCGTGCTCCTGCTCGCCTGTGCGCCGGACGAAGAAGCAGCGGTCGCCGCGCCAGACGGGAGGGCCGACCACGCCTGCGCCCAGCAGCTCCCGCACCCGGTCCGCGATGCGCCGGCGTCCGTGCCAGCGCTCGCGCTGAGCGATGAAGAGCTCGTCCTGCGCGTCGAGCCACTCCTTGGTCGCCGGGTCGTCGCCGTCCTCGAGCCAGCGGTAGGGGTCCGCGACGTCAACGGACGGCGAACCGGCCGGGAGCGTCTCGACGAGGTCGAGCCTGGGGGCCGCCGGGTAACCGTTCGACATGGCGACACCCTAGGGCTCGTCCCCCGCAGGTCCGCTGACGAAGTGGCTGCTCGGGCGCCCGAAATGCCGGGTTCCAACAACCACTTCCTCCGCGAGACTCCGGGGCGGGGGCGGGGTGCTGCCGGGTGCGGGTGGCCTCGAACCTGGCAGGATCCTGCGCGTGCTTCCCCAGGGACTCGTCCAGCTGGCCGACCGGTACGGCGTCGCCACGGAGTTCAGCGACTGGCAGGGCGAGACCCGGCAGGTGCCGGTCGAGACCGTGGTCGCCGTCCTGGCTGCGCTCGGCGTCGAGGCCGGCGACGAGGAGCAGGTCGCCAAGGCGCTCCACGTCGCGGACGAGGCGCCGTGGCGTCGCGTGCTGCCGCCGGTCGTGGTGATGCTCGGCGGTGAGGCGAGCGTCGTGCCGGTCAACGTGCCGCACGACGAGCGCGTGACTGTCCGGCTCGAGCTCGAGGACGGCGCGACCTGGCCGCTGGTCGCGAAGCCCCGGCT
>JBKHWX010000015.1:0-12170 GCA_046566325.1 Actinomycetes bacterium
CGCGCAGGCACGGCAACGGGCCCCTCTGAGAGGGAGGGCGACCGCTCCGAGGAGGGTGGCCAGATTGCATGATCACCGCATGAAGGACGTCTCCCCGGCGAGGAGGGTGGCCAGATTGCATGATCACGCGCAGACGTGTCGTGATCATGGAATCCCGCCACCCTCGGCGTCGCGAATCCGGGGCGCACGAACGACGAAGGGCTCCGGCGGGTGTCGTCCCGCCGGAGCCCTTCTCGTCCCGGTATCCCCGGCCGGCCGTCCCGACCGGACCGGCGCTCTACTCCGACGGCGTGAGCACGGCAGGCGCCGGGTGCGGCTGGGCGGTGCGGCGCGGCTCCGCGGAGGAGGCCTGCTCGCCCTCGCGGAAGCCGTACCGCCTCCAGAACGCGGCGAGCGGCGCCGGTGCCCACCAGTTGGCGCTTCCGAGCAGCCGCATGGCTGCGGGAACCAGCAGCGCCCGCACGACCGTGGCGTCCACGAGGATCGCGATCACCATGCCGACGCCGATCATCTTGAGGAAGGTGATGCCGGACATCGAGAACGCGCCGATGACGACGACGAGAAGCAGGGCGGCGCTCGTGATGATTCGCCCGCTGTGCTGGAGCCCCGACGCGACCGCCTCGGTGTTGTCGGCGCCGAGGTCCCACTGCTCCCGGACGCGGCTGAGCAGGAACACCTCGTAGTCCATCGACAGCCCGAACGCGATCGCGAGCATGAGCAGGGGCTGGGTCGCGTCGACCGCGCCGGTGGAGTCGACGCCGAGCAGGTTGCTGAGGTGACCGTCCTGGAAGATCCAGACCACCGCGCCGAAGGACGCCGACAGCGACAGCGCGTTGACCAGGACGGCCTTGACCGGCAGCACCACCGACCCGAACGCGAGGAACAGCAGGACCAGGGTGACGGACGCCATCGTGAGCGCCATCCAGGGGAGCGTCTGGTGCAGGCTCGTGAGCAGGTCCGTGAACTCGGCGGTGAGGCCACCGACGAGCACTTCGCTGTGCGGCGGCCCAGCGGTCTGCCGGATCGTCTCGACCAGCTGGCGTGCCGGCGCGGACTGGTCGTCGAACCGGTGCTGGACGACGATCCGTGCGACGTCCCCGTCCACCGCCGCACGTTGCACGCCGGTCACCCCGGGCAGCTTCGCCAGCGTCGCCGCGTAGGAGTCGAGCTGGGCGGTGTCGCTCCCGCCTGGGAGCTCGGACCTGACCAGCACGTCCACGGGGTTCACCCCATGGTCGGGGAAGAGGTGCTGCAGCCGCTCACCGACGTCGTGGCTCTCGGCCTGCGCCGGCAGCACGCGGTAGTCGATGGTGCTGAACTTCACGTGCAGGAAGGGGGACCCGAGCACGAGCAGCATCGGGACCAGTACCAGGACGAACACGACGGGACGCCGCATCACGGTGTGGGCGAGGCGGTGCCACGGCCCGCGGTCCAGCAGCGGGTGCCGGGCTGTGGTGACCCCCAACGGGATGCGAAGGGCGTCGACCCGGTGACCGAGCACCGCGAGCAGGGCGGGGAGCACGGTCAGGGCCGTGAGCATCGCGACGACGACCGCGGCGATGCCGCCGAAGCCCATCGACCGCAGGAACGTCTGCGGGAAGAGCAGCAGGGAGGCCAGCGAGATCGCCACGGTCACGCCGGAGAACGCGACCGTGCGGCCGGCCGTCGTCATCGTGGCCCGGATGGCCCCGTCGACGTCCCGGCCCGAGCGCAGCTCCTCGCGGAACCGGCTGACCAGAAAGAGCGCGTAGTCGATGGACAGCCCCAGCCCGAGCATGGTCACGATGTTCACCGAGAACACGGACACGTCCGTGACGAGGGTCAGCAGCCGCAGCAGCGTGAGCGCGCCGAGCACCGCGAGGCCACCGACGACCAGCGGCAGCCCGGCCGCGACGAGGCCGCCGAAGATGAGCACGAGGAGGAACAGGGTCACCGGCAGGGTGAGCATCTCGGCGCGTTTGATGTCGTGCTGCACCTGCCCCGTCACGTCGTTGAAGACCGCTGCGTGCCCGCCGAGCGAGACGCTCAGGCCGGGCACCGGGGCGGAGAGCTCGTCCTTGATCTGGCGGTAGGCCGCGTCCGTGGCGCCCTCGCCGTCGCCGTCCAGCTGGACGAGGGCGAAGGTCTGCCGACGGTCCTTCGACACCAGGGACGGCGACCCGCTCGACCAGTAGGTGACGACCTTGAGGACGTGGTAGGTCGGGACGCCCGCGAGGTGCGTCTCCACCGCACGGCGGTAGCGCACGTCGTCCACGGTCATCGACCTGCTCGAGAAGAGCACGACGACGTCCGGGTCGAGCCGACCGAAGTGCTCGGTGGCGAGCGCCTTCGCCCTGGCGGACTCGCTGGCGGGGTCCGTGAAGCCGCCGCTCGTCAGCGAACCGAACAGGTGGCTCCCCCACAGCAGCCCGACCGCGGCCACCCCCGCCGCAAGGGCGAGAACGGTGCGGCGATGCCGCTGGAGAAGCGTTGCGAGCCTGTCGAACACGCGGTTCTTCCCTTCGCTGCGGCACGCCCCGGGGCGGCCGGTCTTCGCCTGGCGGAAGGACGCCGGGGGCAGGCGCCAGATACATGCCGCGTGCGCACGGCCCCCTTCCGGCGAGCGGCTCCGGCCAGCAGCTCCTGTAACGCAGCTCCGGACGGCGCGGGCAGCGCGGGTATCTGCGGCCGCGGCACCCGATCCGCGTCGGGTCCGGCGGTCGCGCCGGCAGCTGCCGCGGAGGTCACCATGAGCCCACAAGCCGTCGTCGTCCCGTTCGTCGACCGGCACGGCGACCGTGGCCGAGGACAGGACCGAGCCAGCGGCCAGCCGTGCGGAGACTCGGGCGCGGCCTGGGTGGGCAGGGTCGCCCGCACGCTCCACCCCGTGCAGGCGGGCGCCGCGTGCGGAGAGACGCCCCTGGCCGGCGGTGCCGCGCGCCCCCTGTACACCGCCCCGGACATCGACCTCGACGGGCTTCCCGTGCTGCTGGTCAGTGGCCTCGTGTCCACCCCCGACAGCCTCCGTGTGCTGCGCGACTGGCTCCTGCGCGCCGGGGCGCAGCTGGAGGTCTCCCCGGTGAGCTACGGCGTCGACTGCGGTGAGCGCACGACGCGCCTCGTCGAGGCCCACGCCCGCGGCCTCGCCGAGCGTGCCGGGCGACCCTGCCTCCTGCTCGCGCACAGCCGAGGAGGCCACTTCGCGCGTGCCGTCGCCGTGCGCCGGCCGGAGCTCGTCGCCGGCCTGGTCACCCTCGGGACGCCGGTGAACCGGCTGCTCGGCGTCCACCCCCTGCTGCGTGCGGAGCTCGCGGTGCTGGCGGCGCTCGGGACGCTCGGCGTTCCCGGGGTGATCCGGGCGAGCTGCCTCTGGGGGACCTGCTGCCGGCAGCTGCGCGCGGACCTTCGGGCGCCCCTGCCGGCCGGGCAGACGTACCTCGTCGTGTTCTCCGAGCAGGACGAGGTCGTGGACTGGCGCAGCTGCCTCGACCCGTGGGCGCGCCACCAGGCCGTGACGGCCTCCCACAGCGGGATGCTCCGCTCCCCGGAGGTGCTGCAGGTGCTCGCGGCGGAGCTGGGCTCGGTCGCGCGGCGCTACGCGCAGCCGGCGGCGGCGACTGCCTGACACGGCTGTCACCGGCTCACGGGCGTCACGGCGTCACGGGGCAAGGGCGTTAAGGGGGGCACGGCGGGCATGGGGCTCGCACCGGCCGCCGTGTCACCGCTCACGGGGCCGCCATTTGTCAGCCGGCGACGCCCACCACGGCCGCCCGCGCGAGCGCGGCGGGCCCGAGCAGGTGCGACGGCCCGACCCAGCGCTCCGCGTAGCGGCGAAGCCGCTCCGCCGTGACCGGGTCGGTGACGGCTGCGGAGAAGAGCATGCGCTCGACGGCGTTCAGCGGCCGGCCGGAGGCGAAGCTCGTCGTCAGGGCGTGGTGCCCTGCCAGCGTCCGCCCGTGCACCCGGCGGTAGCGGCGCAGCGCGGCGTCGACGTCGCCGTCCGACCCGAACGCGCCGGCCGTCGCCTCGACCAGCCACCTCGCGGACTGGAACGCGAACCCGCAGCCGACACCCCACAGGTAGTCCGACGTCATGGCGGCGTCGCCGGCAAGTGCCACGCCGGGAGCAGCCGCGCGGCGTCTGGTGCAGGAGTAGTGGAGAACGCCGGTGAGCGGGGAGACCCGCCTGGCGCCAGCGAGATCAGGCCCGTCCGGCAGGCCGCGCAGCGTCTCGAGCAGGCCGGCCTCGGGGGCTCGGCGGAACTCCGGCAGCGAGGCTGCGGCGGGCATGACGCTCAGTACCGTCACGCCGTCGTTCGGGAACGCGTAGGCAACGTCGGGTTCGAGCAGCCACATCCGGGAGGCGCCGGCGGAGCGAAGTTCCACCCCTTCGAACTCGGCGAAGTACACGAACCGACCGTGCGGCCGCTCCCGGAACGGCAGCCCCGCGGCGCGCCCGACCCGTGAGTGCCGGCCGTCCGCGCCGACCACGAGCCGCGCCCTGAACGTCCGCTCCCCCTGAAAGGAGCGTGCGACGACGCCGCCCACGCGGCCGCCGTCCACCAGGAGGTTCGACACGGTGTGCCCGAGCAGCAGCGTGACACCTGGCTCCTCGGCGGTGAGCGCGCGCACCAAGGGGTCCAGCCGGGACCGCCGGATGTTGTAGCCGAAGGCCCCGGGCCGCGGGTCGGGCCGCAGCCACCCCCACCGCGTCCACGTCTCGATCCGGTTCGGCAGCCCTCCGGCCGCGGCGATGGCCTCCTCCCAGCCGAGCTCGCGCAGGGTGGGTACGGCGCTGGCCTGGACGAAGTGCGTGCAGGCCCGCTTGTAGTGGGCGGGGTCCCGGTGGGCCTCGAGCAGAGCCACACGAAGCCCGGCGCGGGCGAACAGCGTGGCCGCCGTGCACCCGGCCAGGCTCGCGCCGACGACCACCACATCGAAGCTCCCGTCAGCCATCGCGCCTCCCGCGGTACCCGCGCGGCAGCCCTACCGCCGCGACCCTCCGAGGCGCCCGGGCCGGTCTGGATACCTGGCCGCGGTCGATCGGCACGCCAGATCCGGCGACGGCGAGGTCGCCCGTATCACCCGGATACCGGGACGCCTCTGGCCGGTACTCACACGCCGCCGCCGGCTCCAGGAGGACACTCGATGACAGTGCCGCGCACGACGACGCCAGCCCTTCCGCCGCCGCGACGGACGGTCCTCGTGACAGGTGCCTCCGGGGTGGTCGGCACCGCTCTGCTGCCGCGGCTGGCGGCGGACGGCTCTGATCCCGAGCGGCCGGCAAGCCGGGTGGTCGCCCTCGTGCACCGCAGCGCCGTCGAAGGGCGCTCGGTCACCTCCGTGCGGGGCGACATCACCGCGCCGCGGCTCGGGCTGTCCGTCCGGGAGTACGACGCCCTGACCCGGCGCGTCGACGCGGTCGTGCACGCCGCAGCCGTGACCGTCTTCAAGGGGCGGGACGACGCCTTGCACCGGACCAACGTCGACGGGACGCGACAGGTGCTGCGGTTCGCCGAGGACGCGCAGGCGCCGCTGTACCACGTGAGCACCGCGTTCCTGCACCCCGCGAAGACCAGCGCCCCCACCCGCAGCGCCATCGGGTACGCGGTGTCGAAGGCTGCCGCGGAGGACCTGGTGAAGCACAGCGGCGTCCCGCACTCGATCGTGCGGCCGTCCATCGTCATCGGCGACAGCCGGACCGGCGCGATCTCGATGTTCCAGGGGATCTACCAGGTGGCGGAGTCGATCCTCGAGGGCAACCTGCCGCTGCTGCCGTTGGGGCCCGGCTGGACGCTTGACCTCATCCCCTGCGACCTCGTCGCGGACGCCGTCGCCGACCTCGTCGCCACGGCGGGCACCGGGCGCGAGCTCTGGCTCACCGCGGGCGACCGGGCGCTGACGATGGACGACGCGACGAAGGTGCTGACCGAGCACGCGGCATCCACCGGCAGCCCCATCAGCCGCCCCCGGTTCGTCGACCCGGACATCTTCGACCGGCTCATCGCCCCGGCGTTCCTGCCCGAGCTGCCGGCTCCCATGGCGGCGGCGGTGAACAGGCTCATGGACCTGTTTCACGACTACCTCGCGCTCGACGAGCCGTTCACGAGCTCCGTCCCCGAGCTCGAGGCGCGCGGGGTGCTGCGGCTTCCGGACTCTCGAGAGGCGTTCCGAGCCAGCCTCGCGTACTGGGCCGCCGCTGTCGGTCGTACGAGCCGCGCCGTGGCGGTGGCCTGAGATGTCGGCCGAGATGCTCGACCGACCAGCGGTTCTCGACCTGTACCGGCGGCACGTCAACGCGTCGCTCGCCACCATCTGCGAGCTGGCAGGGATGCCCCTGCACGTCGCCTCCGCCGGTGCGGAGATCTACGACGAGAAGGGCACCGCCTACCTCGACTGCGGAGGCTTCGGGGTCTTCCTGCTCGGCCACCGCCACCCGGTGGTCCTCGACGCGGTCCGTCGGCAGCTGGACGAGCACCCGCTGGTCTCCCGGCCGCTGCTGAGCCCCGCGACGGCACGGGCGGCCGCGGCGCTCGCCGGCGTCGCACCCGCGGGTCTCGACCGGGTCTACCTGACCTGCTCGGGCGCGGAGGCCGTCGAGGTCGCGCTCAAGATCGTGCGGCTGCACGGTCGGACCCGCGTCGTGGCGATGGACGGCGGCTTCCACGGCAAGACGTTCGGCGCGCTCAGCGTCACCGGCCGCGTCCAGTACCGGGAGCCGTTCGAACCCCTCGTGCCGGCCGTCGAGTTCGCGCGCTTCGGCGACGTCGAGGACCTCGAGCGGCGCCTCGCGCACGACGGCAGCCGGACCTGCGTCCTGGCCGAGCCGGTGCAGGGCGAGGGCGGCGTCCGCGTCCCCCCACCGGGCTGGCTGTCCGACGTCCGCCGGCTCTGCACCGAGCACGGCGCGCTGCTCGTCCTGGACGAGATCCAGACCGGCCTCGGCCGCGTCGGCCGCTGGTGGGCGAGCGAGGGCGAGGACGTCGTGCCCGACGTCCTGCTCGCCGGCAAGACGTTGAGCGGTGGCGTCGTCCCGTCCGGCGCGGTCGTCACCTCCGGTGAGGTCTTCCGCCCCCTGGACGACGACCCGATGCTGCACTCCTCGACCTTCGCCGGCAGCCCTCTCGCCGCCGCAGCCGCGGAGGCGACGATCCGGGTCCTTCAGGCCGAGCGGCTGGTCGAGCGTTCCGCCGCCCTCGGGGCCGAGCTGCTGGACGCCGTCCGGACGGCTGTCGACACCTTCTGCCCGCACCTGGTCCGTGACGTGCGCGGGCAGGGCCTGCTGATCGGGGTGGAGTTCGTCTCCGCCGACGTGGCGATGGAGTTCCTCCTCGCGCTCGTCGAGCGACGCGTCGTCCCCTCGTACTCGCTGAACCGCCACGACGTGGTCCGGCTCACCCCTCCCGCGGTCCTCGACGCCGCGCAGGTGGCGCACCTTCGGGGCGCTCTCGAGGAGGCGGCCGAGGCCCTCGGGCGCTCGCGCCTGCTCGCTCCGCTCCCCCGCCCGACGTCCCCAGCACCCGAACAGAACCGAGAGGTCAGCACATGCGCTCCGTGAACGTGTCGGTCGTCGCCCCGAACCGCGACCCCGCCGACGCCTACGCCGTCCTGGTCGACTACGCCGCCTACCCGAGATTCAGCCCCGCGGTGCGCGGGGTGGACGTGTGGACCGGACCCGACGGCGCCGTCTTCAGCCGCTGGGTCGTCGAGTTCCGCTCCGGCCTGCTCCGGTGGACCGAACGCGACCTGTTCGACCCCGAGCACCACGTGATCGAGTTCGCGCAGGTGGAGGGGGACGTGGCCGCGTTCGCCGGCAGCTGGCGGTGCGAACCCGTGGACGACGGCACCCGCGTGACGTTCGCGGCGACGGTCGACCTCGGCATCCCGTCCCTCGCCGAGGTTCTCGACCCCATCGCGGCACGGACGCTGGTCGACAACACCGTGGCCATCCTGGAAGGGCTGCTCGGTCCCGGCCTGCTGGTCGAGGACGCCGTCCCGCATGCGGTAGGGCGGCCGGCGTGACCTTCCTGGCTCGCGAGCGTCGGTGTCTCGAGCAGTACCTGCCCGGGCTGGACGCCCAGCTCGCCGCGACGCCCCTCCTCGACCTCGAGGTCCGAGGCAACAGCGGGCTGGCGCACTTCCGCGCCGCGTCGGGACCGCGGCTGCTCGTACCCGCCGAGCACGGCGGCCTCGGCGCGGACCCCGTGTCGGCGGTGCGAGTGCAGCGCGCGGTCGGGGCACGGTCTCCGTCGCTGGCGGTCGCGACGGCCATGCACCACTTCTCCGTCGCGAGCCTGGTCGAGCTCTCCCGGGTCGGGAGCGGCTTCGAGTGGGCGATGCTGCAGGCGATCGCCGAGCAGAGCTGGCTGCTCAGCTCGGCCTTCGCCGAGGGACAGCCGGGACGGCACGTCCTCTCGCCGACGATGCGGGGCCGGTGGGCCGACGACGGGCTGCGGGTCACCGGAACGAAGAAGCCGTGCAGCCTCACGTGGTCCATGGACCTGATCTCCGCGAGCGTGCTGGTGGAGGGATGCGGAGGCGAGCCGGACCAGGTCGCGGTGATCCTCGTCCCCGCGGCGTCCGAGGGGATCTCCCGCCGGCCCTTCTGGAACAGCTGGGTGCTCGCCGGCGCCGAGAGCGACGAGGTCGCGCTCGAGGACGTGCTGGTCCCGGAGGCGTTGGTGTACTTCCCCACCGACCGGACGGCGGCCGACCCGGTTCAGGGGTCGGGCTTCCTCTGGTTCGAGCTGCTCGTGACCGCCTCCTACCTCGGCACCGCCTCCGCACTGGCGGAGCGTGTGCTCGCCGACGAGCGGGCGAGCGACCTGGAGAGGACGCGGATCTGCGGCGAGCTGGAGGCCGCCATGGCCGCCGTCGAGGCCGTGGCGGCCGGCATCGGTTCTCAGGCCGACGACGACAGCGACGTCGAGAGCCTGCTCGCGCGTGCCCTGCACGTCCGGTACGCGGCGGAGGACGCGATCACCCGGACGAGCGCCGCCGCAGCCGCGATCTGCGGCGGGATGGCGTTCATCTCGTCGTCCGAGGTCGCGTACCTGCTCGCGGCCAGCCGCGCGCTGGCCTTCCACCCACCGTCGCGGGCGGCGATCAGCGGGGGCCTCGACCGGCACCTGCGCGGCGACCCGCTCGTGATCTGAGCCACCTCCAAGGACTCGAGCCAAGGACACACGATGGACCACGAGAACCTCTTCCTCACCCGCACCACCTCCGCGCTGCTCCGCCTGGAGTACGGCGTCGCGCTCGCCGTCTGCGTCGTGCTCGCCGCCCTGCACTGGAGGGACGTGAGCTGGCCGACCTTCGTCGTCCTCTTCGCCGTGATCGACGTGGTCGGGTACCTGCCCGGCCGGGTGCTGTGGGCCACCCGCGGTCCGGACGGCGTCCCGAAGGCCTGCTACGTGCTCTACAACGTCGCGCACAGCGGCGTGACCTCCGCGGTCTTCGCAGGGCTCTGGTGCCTGCTGGTCGGGCCCAAGTGGGCGCTGCTGGCGCTGCCGATCCACCTGCTCGGGGACCGCGCCCTGTTCGGCAGCTTCCTCAAGCCCTTCGGTCTCGCCTTCGAGCCGACGGCCGACCCCGGCTACGTAGCGTTCAGGAGCAGCTATGCCCGCAGCGACACCGGCCACCCGCTCCACGCAGCCTCCCGCGCCTGACGCGGCCGGCGTCCTGGCCCGCCACGCACAGAACCCGTCCGCGTTCCTGGCGCTGAACGCGGAGACGCAGCACTTCCGGGTCCCGGCCGTCGACGGCCTGGTCGCCTACCGGCCCGCCGGGCGGCGCCTGCTCGTCCAGCTCGGCGGCCCGTTCGCCGCCGAGGAGGACCAGGACGCCCTGCTGCAGGCGTTCGTGCATCACGCTGGCGACGGGCGACGGGTGATGGCCGTCCAGCTCGAGCGCCCCGACGCGGAGCGCTACGCCCGGCACGGCTTCTCCGTCAACCAGGTGGGCTCCTCCTACTCCGTCGACCTCGCGACGTTCTCCCTCGCCGGAGGGGCGTTCGTGCAGCTGCGCAACAAGGTCTCCCGTGCCCGCCGCGCCGGCGTCCGCGTGGTGGAGGCGGGACGGGACGGCCTCGACGACCGGGGCCTCGACGCTGCGCTCGGTGAGATCGACAGGGGCTGGCTGGCCGGCAAGGGCAGGGCGACCCGCGAGCTCCGCTTCCTCGTGGGGGAGCGGGGAGGGCCGGCCGCGCACCTCCGCCGGCTCTTCGTGGCGACTCTGGACGACGCGCCGGTCGCCTACGTCAGCTTCTCGCCAGTCTCCGGGCGTCGCAGCGGGTGGCTGCACGACCTGAGCCGACGCAGCCCCTCCGTCCCGCCCGGGGTGATGGAGCTGATTGTCGTCGAAGCGGCGCAGCGGTTCCGCGCCGAGCAGGCGGGATGGCTGCACTTCGGTTTCACCCCGTTCACCGGGCTCGCGCCCGAGCACCGCGTGGTGGGCGGCAGCCCGGCCGTCGACCGGGTGGTGGACCTGCTCGCCCGGCACGGCGAGCGGATCTACCCGGCGGCCAGCCAGGTCGCCTACAAGCTCAAGTGGCGACCGACGGCGGTGCAGCCGGAGTACCTCGCCGTGCAGGGTCGGGTCACGCCGTCCGCCGTCTGGCAGCTGCTCCGGCTCACCGGCGCCGTCTGAGGCCGCCGTTCGACAGGTCCGAGAGGTCCGAGAGGTCCGAGAGGTCCGAGAGGAAGGTTCCGATGACAGGCACGTCCGTCGCGACCGGGAGCATCGGCTCGCCCTGGTGGCACCGGCCCGACCCGGTCCCTGCGACCCCCCTGCCGGGCGCCCTCACCGCCGACGTCGCGGTGGTCGGTGGCGGGCTGGCGGGGCTGGCGGCCGCGTACTACCTGCGCCGGCTCTCCCCCGACAGTGCGGTCGTCGTCCTGGAGGCCGACCGGGTCGGTGCGGGGGGCTCCGGCTGCAGCACGGGCATCGTCGCCCCCGGCGTCGGCGGCCCGATCACCAGCCTCCGCGCCCGGTACGGGACCGCGACCGCGGCCCGCATGTTCCGCTCCTCGGCGGCGGCCGTCGTCCGGACCATCGAGCTCGTCCGCGAGGAGGGCCTGGACTGCGACCTCGAGACCAACGGCCAGCTCGTCGGCGCACTCACCCGCAGCCAGGACGCGGCCCTGCGCCGGCAGGCCCGCGCCTTCGCCGAGCTCGGCATCGACGTCCCGTACCTCGACCGTTCGGAGCTGTCCGGCGTGCTGCGCACGGACGCCTACCTCGGGGCGCTGCGGCACCCTCTCGCGGCGACCCTCGACCCGGTCGCCCTCTGCCGAGCCCTCCGCGCGCGGTTGCGCGACCTCGACGTGCCCGTGTACGAGCACACGCCGGTCACCCGTGTCGTCCCCGGCCCCCGGGTGGCCCTCACGACCCGAGGCGGAACCGTGACCGCGCGGCAGTGCGTGCTCGCGACCGACGCGTTCACGGGCCGGCTCGGGCTGCTCGCGGACACCGTCGTACCGCTGACCGCACACGTGGTGCGGACCGCGCCTCTCGGGCCGCTCGAGCTCACGGCCCTCGGGTGGCGGCACCGGGACTCCGTCGTCGACTGCCGCACGTTCTTCGACTACTACCGCCTCACCCCGGACGACCGGCTGGTCCTCGGCGGAGGCCGTGCCGGCGTCCCTCGGCCCCTCTCAGCCGACCGACAAGGAACTGAGCGGCCAGGGACGGCTCCGGACCGCTCCCAGGCCGCCGCGTGGAGACGGCTCGAGTCCCGCATCGCGCGCCTGTTCCCGGTCCTCGACGACGTCCCGGTGACGGACCGGTGGTCCGGTCCGATCGGCGCCGTCGTCGACCGGCTGCCGCGCGTCGGCGCGGTCCCGCGCCTGCCGGGGGTCTGGTTCACGGGCGGCTGGTGCGGGCACGGGATCCCGCTGTCGGTCGCGGCCGGGGCGGACCTCGCACGCAGGATGTCGGACGACGCCGGGGACGTCGGCCCGCTGCCCTGGCATCGGGACACCTCGCCCCGGCTTCCGGGCGACCCCTGGCGGCGCTGGGGGCTCGGCGCCTACCTGGGTTCGCTGGACGCGACGGACCGGCTGCGTGCGTCCGTCGACAGGCACGGCCGGCGGCACGCGGCGTGAACGAGGCGACGATGGCCGGCTCCGGGCGGGGCTACGACTACGTCGTCGCGGGCGGGGGCGCCGCGGGATGCGTGGTCGCCGCGCGGCT
>JBKHWX010000016.1:0-14653 GCA_046566325.1 Actinomycetes bacterium
GTGGGCGGTCGCCGCGATGTCGTCGAGCGGGTTCCCGGGCATGGCCACGATGTCCGCGCGGGCGCCCGGCCTGAGCACACCGATGTCGTCGCGGCCCAGCATCTCGGCGGCGACCGAGGTCGCGGCCTTCAGTGCGCGGACCGGGGACAGGCCGGCGGCGACCATCGCCTGGAATTCGAGGATCCCGTGGTCGAAGGGGAACATCCCGCAGTCGGTGCCGTAGGCGATCTTCACGTCGCTATCGGCGACCAGCTGCTGGGAGTCCAGGATCTGGCCGCTGTCGCGGCTGAACTTCCACACGGCCTGGTCAGGAAGGGTGCCTGCGGCCAGCGCCTGGAGGTCCTCCTGGGTCATCTGCATCGTCGGCACGATGTAGGTGCCCGCTCGCTGCGCCATCTCGACGGCTTCCTCGTCGATCAGGTAGACGTGCTCAAGGCTGCGGGCGCCGTAGCGGATCGCCTGCTTGCACGCCTCCGCTCCACCGGTGTGCACCGCCACCGGCATGCCCAGCTGCCGCGCGGTCGCCGTCAGCGCCTCCATCTCGTCGTCGAACCACGTGCACCGGGCCGGGTCGTCCCCGGGACTGAAGTAGCCGCCGGCGTTGGCGGTCTTGACCCAGTCCGAGCCGTAGGCGTGTTCGCGGCGCACCTGCTGACGAACCCGCGCGACTCCGTCGGCGACGCTGGAGAGGGGCAGGTCCCAGCGCGGCGCGTAGAAGCCGCGCACGTCGCCGTGCCCTGCTGACGAGCTGAGCACGTGCCCCGCGACCACCAGGCGGGGCCCGGCCACGAGGCCGGCGGCCAAGGCGTCGCGCAGGTCCACGGTCGGGAACTCGGGATCCATCGTGCCGAGGTCGCGCAGCGTGGTGAAGCCGTACCGCATGTACTCCTGCGCCAGACCGAGCCCCGTGAGCGCCTTCGTCGCCGAGGACGCCAGCGTCTGCAGCCGGAGATCGGCCGCGTCCATGGTCAGGTGCACGTGCGTGTCGATGAAGCCGGGGGAGACCGTCCGTTCGGACAGGTCGACCACCTCGCCGCCCTCGGGGCGGTCGACCCTTGGGCCGATCGCGGCGATCCGGCCGTCCTCGACGAGGATCTCGGCGCGTCGGGTCGGCTCCTCGGCCAGACCGTCGAACAGTGCGCCGCAGACGAGGACGAAGTTGCCCATGTCTTCGACGGTATCCGCCGCCTACGGCATCACCGACGTCGAGCGGACGGCAGACGATGCGTTTGGTACCGGGTCTGCCGGGAAGAGGGCTGGCTCAAACGAGAGTGCCCAGCCAGGATGAGGAGCGTCATGAGCGAGACACCCAGGGCCCCGCACGTCACGCAGCCGATCACGGACGACAGCATCAAGGTCCGCCAGGTCAACCATTACCAGTTCAGCTGGATCGCCCAGGAGCCCGGCGAGGACGGCATCTTCACCCTGCAGCTGATCCTGGACCAGGGCGCCTGGGAGGAGGTCCTCACCGTCTCGGACGACGACGCCGAGGTCCTCGAGGGCCTGCTGCGCCACAACAAGGACGTGCACTACGACATCCGCCGCCGGACGCTCATGTTCGGCACGACGCCCGTGGGGGACTGAGGGCCGAGCCCTTCCCTTCCCGGGGCCTCTTCGGCCCTTCCCCGGGGCCGCATTCGGGCCGGGTCCTCCCGACCCCGGAATCCCATAACCCGGCACAGTGCCGCTCTTCTGGGACCGACGGCGGGGCGGACCGACCGACCTCCCGACACTCGACTGCCATGCCCGACCCAGGGATTGGCCAGCTCCCTCATCGAGCTCGCGGACCTGTTCCGGGCCGCTGCCCCCCAGGCTCATGTCTATGAGCATGGGGGGCAGCGGCTCACGAAGGGTGGCTATGGGGGATGCTGCAGGACGACGCACGAGACACCGTCGTTCCTGCCAACGCGAGTGCCGACGCGTTCCGCATCTCTGTCGGTCGCCGACGGACCTTGCCCATGTGGCGGGAGGCCGGCCAGAGCCCTCTAGCGTCACGTAATACATCGTATTACGCTGAGGAGGCGCGGTGCCCGGCTTCGACGTCGAGTGGGACGACGCCGAGAGGATGGATGCGTTCTTCGAGAGTGAACGCCGTGCCGGCAACGCCGACATGCGGGGAGTGACAGTGCAGGCTGCTGGGGAGGCGGCGGCAGACCCGAACCGCGTCTCGAAGACGTTGAACGAGGTGCACCGGAACGTGCTGGGCTACTCACCTTCTGCTGGCGCCGTCCTCTTCGTTCGGGTCCGCACGGATGCCTACACCCCGCTGACCGGAAAGTGGCACGGAGTGGATGCGCGCCGCGCCACGGCCGCCGAGGAGATCGAATACCGGGAGAGGCAGAGATCGTGAGCGGGGTCGAGGACGCGTTCAGCCAGATTCGAGCGGAGATCGCTGCGGCGGAGGCCGCGGAAGCAGCGGCACCCACCGCCCAGTGGGAGAAGGCACCCGCGGGGGAGGAGGCCGGCCGCGTCTACTCCCTGAGGATTCCGGGCAACCGCCTGTTGCAGCTGAGAGACGTCGCCCAGGCCCTCGGGAAGAAGCAGTCCACTCTGCTGCGGGAGTGGATCCTGGAGCGACTCGACCAGGAGCAGCGCCGCCTGCAGGAATGCCTGCCGGCAGTCCCGACTGCGGAAGGACAACCTGCCCGTGCCCGGAGCCCGATCGCGGTCGGGATCACGTCGACGCCCCAGGTCAAGATCCTCGGGCATCCCGAGCTCACAGGTCACGCCCGTCTTCCGGCGGTGGGCAGTCGGTTCGGGCAGCTGGCGCCCGCCGCCCAGGCCGTCGGCACCTCGCCGGCCCCGACGTCGACGAACCTGGAGCAGACTGTGCGGTCAGCCACCGAGGCGATCGAGACGTCGTTCAGCGTGATGAAGTACCGCGGGTGAACGCCGGGGAGTCGCCGCATCCGGTGGCCCGGCGCGAGAGTGTAGAGGCGCGCCGCCTGGCCGAGATCCTTGCGCGCCTGGGCGGGGACGCCTTGCTCCAGGGACTGCTCGAACTCCTGACCGGAGGCAGCATCAGGGCCAACCTGTCGCTGGGTGTCGTCGTGGACGGCGCGGTCCTCCGGGGCCGTCTGGCGTCGACCGAGACCGCTGCCGCGGAGCTCGACGACCGCGTGAACGAGTGGCTGCAACGGGCGGAGCTCGACGTCCAGGGACTCGGCGCCGACGACACGGCCGAGGTGAGACGGCGCATCGTGGCCGCCCTTCAGGGCCGGTTCACCCAGCAGGCCCGCTCCCGGGCCGCCTATGAAGAGCTGGTTCGCGATCGGCTCGCCGAGATCTGGGGCGAGCCCAGGGGAGAAGGGTACGAGGACCGCCCCCGGGTCGAGGACCTACCTGACGACCTCGTATCCGACGCCGTCGACTACCTCTCCCCCCGCACTGCCTTCACCCTCGCGGACGCCCAGATGCTCCTCGCCAGCGGCCAGTGGGCCTCCATCGGTGTCGCGCGCGTCATCGCCTCACATGTCGGTACTTGGTGGCTCGAGCCGGACGGGCGCGCCACGTGACCGAAGAGGAACTCCGGAAGCCGCCACGTGGGCCCAACAGCGACCAGCAGCGTGACGGGAGCCTGTGGCCTGTGCTCGTGGCCGCGGCCCTGGTGCTGGGTATCGCCGTCCTGGGTCTGCTCCTGTGGCTGCCCAAGCGGAACGACCCTGCCGTGGCGAAGACAGACCTCGGCACGCAGCTCGTCGGCGGCGCGGTCGTCGCCGGGGCGATCCTGCTGGTCCAGTCCACGTGGGACAGACGTGTGCGAGCCATCCAGCAGGCTGCCGACGCTCGGTCCCAGCAAGAGGCGCAGGACCGGGAGAAGCGGTTCCAGCAGGAGGAGCAGGCGCGCCGCGAACGTTTCGAGGCCGAGGAAGCACGGCGGCGCGAGGCGACGCAGCAGTGGGAGGAGCGGCTCGTCGTCGAGGGGGCGGCCGGGGCGCGACGAACTACCCGGCTGCTCCTCGACATCCTCCTTCAGCTGCCGCTCCGTCACCCCGGGCTCGACCTGCGCGACATCGACCTCGAGGGCGTCCACCTGCCCGGCCGCACCCTCGAACGGGCGGATCTGTGGGGCGCGATCCTGAACAGCGCGGACTTGCGCGGCGCCTGCCTGGTCGGGGCCCGCCTCGCCCTGGCGCATCTCGACTCGGCGCACCTGGACAAGGCCGACCTCAGGGACGCCGACCTGCGCACGGCCATGCTGACGGGCGCATCACTGGCGGGCGCAGACCTGCGCGGGACGAATCTCGCCGGCGCACTTGTGGACGCGCAGACGGACTTCCGCGAGGCGAAGGCGGACCGACGCACCCGGTGGCCGTCCGCGGACTTCCGGCCGGGGACCGCCGGAGTGGTGATCGAGTAAGCTCCGGCCTCGTCGTGCCCGTAACCGCCCGCTCAGAATGGTCACGTCCGACAGGACACGCCGGCGTGTCACCCCGGACGTGACCACTTTGGAAGCGCTGCGCCCTCGGTGCCGACCTCGGCCGCGTCGCGGCTTCTGCGAGAATCGCCCTCGTGACGGACCTGACCGACCTCCCCCTCCGGCAGGACCTGCGCGGCCGCACCCCCTACGGAGCGCCGCAGCTCGACGTCCCGGTCAGGCTCAACACCAACGAGAGCTCCTACGACGTGCCGGCCGAGGTCGTCGAGGCGATCGTCGCGGCCGTCCGGGCGGTGGTGCCGTCCCTGAACCGCTACCCCGACCGCGAGTTCACCGCTCTGCGCGAGGACCTCGCCGCCTACCTCACCACGCAGTCGGGGGTGTCAGTCTCGGCCGAGCAGGTCTGGGCCGCGAACGGCTCCAACGAGGTCCTCCAGCAGCTGCTGCTGGCGTTCGCAGGCCCCGACGCGACGGTGCTCGGGTTCATGCCGTCCTACTCGATGCATCCGATCATCACCACGAGCACCGGCGCCCACTGGGTCGACGGGCGCCGCCGAGACGACTTCGGGCTCGCGCCGACTCAGGTCGCCGCGACGATCCAGCGCGTCGACCCGGACATCGTCTTCCTCTGCTCGCCGAACAACCCGACCGGTACGGCCCTGCACCTGGACGTCGTCCGAGCGGCCTACGACGCCAGCGAGGGCGGGATGGTCGTCGTCGACGAGGCGTACGAGGAGTTCGCCCGCGCGGGCACCCCCTCGGCGCTCACCCTGTTCGAGGGCCGGCCCCGCCTCGTCGTCACGCGCACGATGAGCAAGGCCTTCGCGCTCGCCGGCGCCCGCGTCGGGTACCTCGCCGCCGACCCGGGCGTGTCGGACGCCCTGCGGCTCGTGCGGCTGCCCTACCACCTGTCCGCGCTAACCCAGGCCGCGGCGCGAGCCGCGCTGGCCCACAGCGCCGTGCTGCTCTCGACCGTCGACGCCATCAAGACCCAGCGCGACCGCATCGTCGACCGGCTCGGCCGGCTCGGCCTCGCGCCCGTCCCGAGCGACGCGAACTTCGTCCTGTTCGGAGGCCTGGACGACGCGAAGGCGACCTGGCAGCAGCTGCTCGCCCGCGGCGTCCTCGTCCGGGACGTCGGGATCCCGCACCACCTGCGCGTCACCGCGGGGACGCCGGCCGAGACGACCGCGTTCCTCGAGGCGGTCGCCGCCGTCGTCGCGCCGCACCAGGCCGCGTCGCCCCAGCCCCAGGAGGCCAGATGAGCCGCACAGCCCGGATCGAGCGCGCCACGTCGGAGTCGAAGGTCCTTGTCGAGCTCGACCTCGACGGCACGGGCACGTCCCGGGTCAGCACGGGCGTGGGCTTCTACGACCACATGCTCACGAGCCTCGCCAAGCACGGCCTCTTCGACCTCGTCGTCGAGGCCTCCGGTGACGTGCACGTCGACGCCCACCACACGGTCGAGGACGTCGCGATCGTCCTCGGCCAGGCTCTGCGCGAGGCGCTCGGCGCCAAGACCGGCATCGCCCGTTTCGGCGACGCGACCGTGCCGCTGGACGAGGCGCTCGTCCAGGCGGTCGTCGACGTCTCGGGGCGGCCGTTCTGCGTACACACGGGGGAGCCCGACGGCCAGGAGTACGCGCTCATCGGCGTCTCGCCCCACAGCGCCGCGTACGTCGGGTCCCTGACCCGCCACGTCTTCGAGACCCTCGCGTTCCACGCGGCGATCGCCCTGCACGTACGCGTGCTGTCCGGCCGCGACCCCCACCACGTCGTCGAGGCCCAGTTCAAGGCCGTCGCCCGTGCCCTGCGCGCCGCCGTCGCCCCAGACCCCCGCGTGCAGGGCGTGCCGAGCACCAAGGGCGCGCTCTGACCGGCCGGGTCGACCGCGGCGACGGGGACGGCGCCGAGAGCGCCCGAGCCCTTCTCGTCGTCCCCGTCCCCGACGCCACCCGCGTTGCCAACCTGTGCCTCGCGGTCGGCATCGACGCGGACGTCGTCCCCGCCGCCCCGGCAGGGTCGGTCGTCGTGCTCGGGCCCGGCGCCGACGCGGCCCTGACCGTCCAGTCCCTGTCCCGACTGCTGGGACAGGCCGACGTCCTGCTGCTGCGGCGACGGGCCGGGCAGGTCGAGGTGGAGCGCTGGCGTGCGAACGCCCTGCAGGACGCCCCGGCACCCGGCCTCGTCCTGTCGGCGCTGCCCGAGCAGGTCGAGCGGCTGCTGCTCACCGACACCGCGCCGGCCGAGCTGCCCGGAGCGGTCTCGACGGCCCAGCTGCGGCGGGGCGGCCGCGTGGGCGCGCTGTGGCGGCTCGTCCGAGGCCGCCGCCGCCCCTCGTAGGCTTGCCCCGTGCTCTCCCGCCCCCGCGTCGTCGTCCTCGACTACGGCACCGGCAACGTCCGCTCCGCCGTTCGCGCCCTGGAGCGCGCGGGCGCCCAGGTCGAGCTGACCGCCGACTGAGGCAAGGCGCAGGACGCGGACGGCCTCGTCGTCCCCGGGGTCGGTGCCTTCTCCGCGGTGGTGAGCGCCCTTCGCGCCGTCCACGGGCACGAGGTGATCGGACGGCGCCTCGCCGGTGGCCGTCCCGTCCTCGGCATCTGCGTGGGCCTGCAGGTGCTGTTCGAGACCGGCCTCGAGCACGGCCGGCGAACCGAGGGTCTCGCGGAGTGGCCGGGCGTGGTCGAGCGGCTGCGGGCGGACGTCGTCCCCCACATGGGCTGGAACACGGTCGACGTGCCGGCCGGGTCGCGGCTCTTCAAGGGCGTCGAGGACGAGCGCTTCTACTTCGTGCACTCGTACGCCGTCCAGGAGTGGGACTTCCCCGTCCGAGACCCCTACAACCGGTTCGTCGCGCCTCTGGTCACCTGGTCCTCCCACGGCGGCCCGTTCATCGCCGCGGTGGAGAACGGGCCCCTGTCCGGGACGCAGTTCCACCCTGAGAAGTCCGGCGACGCCGGCGCCCAGCTGCTGCGTAACTGGCTCGACACGCTGTGAGAGAAGGACTCTTGTCGAACACCCCCTCCGTGCCGAACAGCTCCACGGTGCCTGACGACCCAGCGCCGGCGCTCCTGCACGACGACGACCTGCCCCGGCTGCAGCTGCTGCCTGCGGTGGGCGTCGCCGACGGCCAGGCGGTCCGGCTCGTCCAGGGAGCGGCTGGGACCGAGACCGGCTACGGGGACCCCCTCGCTGCCGCGCTCGCCTGGCAGGAGGCGGGTGCGGAGTGGATCCACCTCGTCGACCTCGACGCCGCGTTCGGCCGCGGGTCGAACGCGGAGCTGCTCGCCGAGGTGGTCGGACGCCTGGACGTGGCCGTCGAGCTGTCCGGCGGGATCCGGGACGACGAGTCCCTCTCCCGCGCGCTCGCCACCGGCTGTAGGCGGGTCAACCTGGGCACGGCCGCCCTGGAGAACCCCGACTGGACAGCCAGGGTCATCGCCGGGCACGGCGACGCCATCGCCGTCGGTCTGGACGTGCGCGGACGAAGGCTCGCCGCTCGGGGCTGGACCTCTGAGGGCGGCGACCTCTGGGAGACGCTGGACCGGCTCAACGCGGACGGCTGTGCCCGCTACGTCGTCACGGACGTGACCAAGGACGGGACCCTGCGCGGGCCCAACACCGACCTGCTCGCCCAGGTCTGCGCCAGCACCGACCGTCCCGTCGTCGCCTCGGGAGGCGTCGCGAGCCTCGCCGACCTCGCGGCCCTGCGGACCCTCGTACCCGCCGGCCTCGAGGGCGCCATCGTCGGCAAGGCCCTCTACGCCCAGGCGTTCACGCTCGGGGACGCGCTGGACGTCGCCGGCCGGCCGTGAGCGCCGGCACGCTGTGACGACGCCTTCCGGGCGGGGTCCGACCGACTCGGCCGGTGTGCCCTGGGCCGGCCGCACCCTCGCCCCGACCGGCTTCGAGGGGGACGACGGCAGCGCAGACCCCGGTCTCGCGGCGGCACTGCGCCGGTTGGCAGCGGGGGATGCCGACCTCGCCGACGTGGCGCGCGCTCTGGGCGACGTGCGTGTCCTCGTACCGGTGGTCGCCGTGCTCACGGAGTCGGAGCAGGTGGCCCGGCCGGGTCAGGCGACAGGGGCCGACCGGGCGGCGGAACGCCCCGCGAGCGGGAGCTTGACGGGCGACAAGGCCGCCGACATGGCCCTCGTGACGCTGACCGCACCGGACGGCCGCCGGGCCTTGCCGGTCTTCAGCAGCGTCCCGGCCCTGGCCGCGTGGGACGAGTCCGCCCGCCCCGTGCCGGTGGGAGGCCGACGCGCGGCCCTGTCCGCAGTCGCCGAGGGCTGCTCCCTGCTGGTGGTCGACCCCTCCGGACCGGTTTCAGCAACCCTCCCGCGGCCCGCGCTCTGGGCCGTCGCCCAAGGGGTTCCGTGGACGCCGGCCCTCCACGACCCCGAGGTCGCGGCCGCGGTCGGCGCGGCCGCCGGCTCCGTCGACGGCGTGCGGACGACGCGGTGCGAGCCGGGCAGACGGGCCGAGCTGGCCGTCGTCCTCGGGATAAGAAAGGGCCTCGACCGCCCCGCACTGCAGCGCGTGCTGCACGAGGTGACCCGCCGCCTGGCCGAGTCGGCCGTGGTAGCCGACCGCGTCGACTCGCTCGAGCTGCGTCCAGTCGCCACGGAGGAGTGAACACAGGACCCCGGGCGTCCGCACGACCACCCGCGGTCACGAGACCGGCCCGGTGAGGCGTTCCCCGGGGCCCTGCCCCGGAGCGTCCGGGACCACCGACGCCTCCCGGAACGCGAGCTGCAGGGTCCGCAGGCCGTCGCGCAGGGCGCGCGCGTGCTGGTTGCCGATGTCGGGGGCGGAGGCGGTGACGAGCCCGGCGAGGGCGGTGATGAGGACCCGCGCCTCGGCGAGGTCGAGGTGTCCGGCCTCCTCCGCGTCGTCCGCGAGCCCGCACTTGACGGCCGCCGCGCTCATCAGGTGGACGGCCGCGGTGTTGATGATCTCGACGGCGGCGACGTCCGCGATGTCCCGGGCAGCACTCTCCGCGGCCAGGGCGGGCTGTGCCGACGCCGTGGGGTCCTGCGACGCAGGATTCTGCTCGAGAGGATGCATGCTGGTACCCTTGCAGAACGACCGACCAGCTCCTGGCGCGCGTCGCCGCGGCCGCGGCGCGGGGTGCGAGGGGCTGGTGCGCGAAGCGGAGGTCTCCTCCCACCCGCGTGGCCATTTGACGAGGTCACCGGGTTCCCGGTCCGACGGCGTGGGCCGCTGCCCGCGGTGACCCTCCAGGGTCCCCTGCGGCACCCCTTGCCCCGGACCGAGAACATGGCAGGCCCTCCGCCGAGCGACCGTAGGCGAGGGCCTATCTTGCGTGCGGCGGTACGCCACTCTCTTCGCAAGGAGCAGCACATCAGCGAGCCGCGCATCAACGACCGGATCCGAGTTCCCGAAGTGCGTCTGGTCGGCCCGAACGGCGAACAGGTCGGGATCGTCCGAGTCGAGGACGCACTCCGGCTGGCCCAGGAGGCGGACCTCGACCTCGTCGAGGTCGCGCCGCAGGCCAAGCCCCCGGTCTGCAAGCTCATGGACTTCGGTAAGTTCAAGTACGAGGCCGACATGAAGGCGCGGGAGGCGCGCAAGAACCAGGCCAACATGGCCCTGAAGACCATCCGCCTCCGGCTGAAGATCGACCCCCACGACTACGCGACGAAGAAGGCCCAGGCGGAGAAGTTCCTCCAGTCCGGGGACAAGGTCAAGGTCATGATCATGTTCCGCGGGCGCGAGCAGTCCCGCCCCGAGATGGGCTACCGGCTGCTGCAGCGCATCGCCGGGGACCTGGGCGAGGTGGGCTACGTCGAGAGCGCCCCGCTCCAGGACGGCCGGAACATGACCATGGTCATCGGGCCGAACCGCAAGAAGGCGGACGCCAAGGCCGAGGCCCGCGCGAGGAGCAAGTCCCAGCGGCGGGACCGCGGCGACGGCGCCGACGGCGCGGCTCCGGCCGCGCAGCCCAGCGAGCAGGCCGCCGGCTCGACCGCCGAGCAGGCTCCCCAGCCCCAGGCGGGCTGACACGGCCGCTCGGCACCGGCGCCGTGCCGGTGCCGGTGCCGCGGCACACCACTGAGCAGACGAACGACCAGTGAGGAGACGGCAGCCATGCCGAAGCAGAAGACGCACAGCGGGGCGAAGAAGCGGTTCCGCATCACGGGTTCGGGCAAGGTCATGCGCGAGCAGGCCAACCGGCGCCACCTGTTCGAGGGCAAGCCGTCCACCCGGACCCGCCGTCTCGCCCAGGACGTCGTGGTCTCAGCCGCGGACGTCAAGCGGATCAAGCAGCTGCTCGGCAAGTGAGCCGATCCTCCTGATCTCCGGGCTACGTCTCCACGAGCCCTTCCACGCAAGCACCGAGGAGTACTGAGATGGCACGCGTCAAGCGGGCGGTGGGCGCCCAGAAGAAGCGCCGGGAGACTCTCGAGCGGGCCAGCGGCTACCGCGGGCAGCGCTCCCGTCTGTACCGCAAGGCCAAGGAGCAGGTCACCCACTCGCTGGTCTACTCCTACCGCGACCGGCGGGCACGCAAGGGGGACTTCCGCCGCCTCTGGATCCAGCGGATCAACGCCGCGGCGCGCGCCAACGGCATGACCTACAACCGCTTCGTCCAGGGCCTGCGGCTGGCCGGCGTGGACGTCGACCGCCGCATGCTCGCCGAGCTCGCGGTCAACGACCAGCAAGCCTTCGGCGCGCTCGTCCGCACGGCCCGCGAGGCCCTGCCCGCAGCGGAGGGGTCGACCGCAGCCGCCGCGTCGGTCGCCGGCGAAGGCTCCGCCGCCTGAGCAGCCGGCCGAGCGCCGGGTCCCCTCCCGAGCCTTCCGTTCCCGGGCCTCCCGTTCCCGGGCCACCGACCCCGTTCCAGAACGCCCGGACAGGCGTGCTGACCAACCCCCGCAGCGACCGGGTGAGGTCCGTACGCCGCCTGTCCGGGCGTTCCGCGCGTCAGCGGGCCGGCCGGTTCCTCGCCGAGGGGCCGGGAGCCGTCCGTGAGGCGCTGCCGGCAGGCGTCGTCCGCGAGCTCTACGTCACCGAGTCCGCGGCGGCCCGGCACCCCGACGTCCTGCGCGCCGCCGAGCAGGCAGGTGTCCCGCCGCGCTGGTGCCACGAGGACGTCCTCGCCGCGATGGCCGATACGCTCACCCCACAAGGGTTCCTCGCGGTCTGCGAGCCGGTCGGCGTACCGCTGCAGACCCTCGCCGGACGACGTCCACGCCTGGTGGCCGTGCTGTCTCGCGTCCGCGACCCGGGCAACGCCGGGACCGTCGTCCGCACCGCCGACGCGGCCGACGCGGACGGCGTCGTCCTCACCGACGAGAGCGTCGACGTCCTCAGCCCGAAGGCTGTGCGCGCCACCGCAGGCAGCCTCTTCCACCTGGACGTCGTCACCGCGGTACCGCTCGCACGTGCCGTCGAGTCCCTGAGGGCCGCCGGCTGCCGCGTCCTCGCCGCGGACGGGGCCGGCGAGCACGACCTGGACGACCTCCTCGACGGGGCAGACGCGCGTTCCGGCTGGCTCGCCGGTCCCGTCGCCTGGGTCTTCGGGAACGAGGCATGGGGCCTGCCGGACGACGACAAGGCGCTTGTCGACGCCGTCGTCCGGGTGCCGATCCACGGCCGCGCGGAGAGCCTGAACCTGGCGACGGCCGCCGCCGTCTGCCTCTACGCCTCCGCTCGTGCGCAACGCCGCGGGGCGCCGCAGGCGGGTTCGTAGACCGCCGCCCGGCCGCACGCTCCCCAGGCCGGCTACCGGCCCGCGTCGTGAGACGAGCGAATCGGTCGTTTTCAACCGGACAGCTGGGCCGTCTAGGCTCCCGGGGTGGACCTGGACGACCTGCCGGACGGCCTCGTGGTCGCCGACCGCGACGCCCGGGTCGTCGTGTTCAACCGGGCCGCCGCGCGGCTGACCGGGCTTTCCGCGGACCGCGTTCTGGGCCGTGACCTGCGCGGCGTCATGCCGCTGCAGGACACCACCGGCCGGCGCTGGTGGGAGTGCACGGACCCCTGGGACGGCCTCGCGATCCGTACCGGCCACCCGGAGCGGCTGCTGGTGCTGCCACCCGGACGCGAGCTCCTCGTCACCGCCCGGTACGTGCGGCCGGCGCGGTTGCAGCCCGTCGAGCGTGTCGTCGTCCAGCTTCGGGACACGGAGTCGAGGCGCCGCGCCGAGCACGACCACGCGGGCCTGATCTCCACGGTCGCCCACGAGCTGCGCTCGCCGCTGACCAGCGTCAAGGGGTTCACGGCGACGCTCCTGCGGCGCTGGGACAAGTTCACGGACGAGCAGAAGCGGCTCATGCTGATGACCGTCGAGGCCGACGCCGACCGCGTGACCCGCCTGATCGGCGAGCTGCTGGACATCTCCCGGATCGACGCGGGCAGGCTCGAGGTCCGCCGCCAGGTCGTGGACATCCGGTCCCTCGTGGACGGGCAGGTGGATCGGCTCGTCGCCCAGGGCCATGACCGCGAGCGGTTCGAGCTGAGAGCCGGAGCGGAGCCGCTGCCCGAGCTGTGGGCCGACCCGGACCGGCTGGAGCAGGTGCTCGCCAACCTGCTCGAGAACGCGATCCGGCACGGCCAGGGGGGGATCCGGATCACCCTCGAAGCTCGGCCCGCGGACCAGGGAGGCGGGCACGACGCCGTCCTGGTGCTCACCGTCGAGGACGAGGGGGAGGGCATCCCCGACGAGAACCTGGGCCTGGTGTTCACGAAGTTCTGGCGCGGCTCGCGGCGCGGGGGCACCGGTCTCGGGCTCTACGTCGTCCGTGGTCTCGTCGAGGCCCACCAGGGCCGGATCAGCGTGGGCAGGGGAGAGGCGGGGGGAGCGCTCTTCCGGATCGTGCTTCCCGCGGGCCTGCCCGAGCACCTGGCCTGACCACGACTCCGTAAGGTGAGGCGTTCTCCGTCCGGCCACCCCGCAGGCAGGAGGTCGCAGATGGCGCATGTCCACCTGCTCGGCACCGGAGGCACGATCGCCTCGCGGCGCAGTGGGACCGGGGGCGCCGTCGCCACCGACACGGCCGCCGAGCTCGCCCCGGCGCAGTACGCGGAGCTGACGGTCTCCTCGCAGGACGTCCTGACCACGAACAGCTACCGGCTGAGCCTGGGCGACCTGCGGCTGGTCGCGGAGTCGACGCACGAGGCTCTGGCCGACCCGGCGAACGACGGAGTCGTGGTCACCCACGGGACCGACACGCTGGAGGAGAGCGCGTTCCTGCTGGACCTGGTGCACGACTCGCCGAAGAGCGTGGTGCTCACCGGCGGCCAGCGGTCCGCCGACAGCCCGGCGCCGGACGGTCCGCGCAACGTGCACGACGCGGTGCTGGCGGCTGCGACTCCGGAGCTGCGGGACAGCGGGGTGCTCGTCTCCTTCGACGGGACGGTCCGGTCGGCTCGCGGGGTCCGCAAGGCACACACCGTGGCGAGCGACCCGTTCCAGGGCGGGACCGAGGTGGCGCACATGGAGGGGTCCCGGCTGGTCGTGACGGCCAAGCCGGTCCGCCGCCCCGCCCTGCCGCTGCCGCCCGCGGCCTTCGACGACACGCGCGTCGAGATCGTCACGGCCTACCCCGGCGCCAGCCCGGACCTGTTCGACTTCGCCGTGCGCGCGGGTGCGCAGGCCGTCGTGCTCGCGGGGACCGGCGTGGGCAACGCCGGCCCCGGCTTCGCGGAGTCGGTCGCCGCGGCGGTCGAGGCCGGCTGCGCCGTCGTGCTCAGCACCCGCGTCCCGTGGGGGCCGGTGGTCCCGACCTACGGCGACGGCGGGGGCACGGACCTCGTCGCCGCCGGCGCCGTCCCCTCCGGGGACCTCAACCCGTTCCAGGCGCGCATCCTCGCCGCGCTCCTGATCTCCCTGGGCAGCCTGATCTCCCTCGGCAGCTCGGGCCTGGGGCTGTCCGAGGCGTTCACCCAGCATCTGTAGCCCAGCCTCCGTCGCGAGCGAGTCCGTCCCTCGCGAGCCGAGGCACCCACCCACCGGCACCGGAGGAGACATCATGGCCAAGAAGATCTACGTGTCCGTCGGGATCGACGTCGACGCCGTCGGCGGCTGGCTCGGCTCCTACGGAGGAGAGAACTCCCCGGGCGACATCTCCCGTGGCCTGTTCGCCGGCGAGGTCGGCGTGCCGCGGCTGCTCCAGCTCGCGCAGCGGCGCGAGATGTCGGTGACGTGGTTCTGGCCGGGGCACTCGGTCGAGACGTTCCCGAGGGAGTTCGACGCCGTGGTCGAGGCCGGGCACGAGATCGGCGTCCACGGCTACAGCCACGAGA
>JBKHWX010000017.1:0-2416 GCA_046566325.1 Actinomycetes bacterium
CGCGGCCAGGGCGGCCGCCGACCCGGCGCGGGCGGCGCGCAGGGCCAGGACCAGGTCGTCGGGCAGCTCCCCGGCCGGCTGGCCCCAACCCTCACCTCGCATTCGAACACAGTAGCGAACAGGAGCCACCGGCGCCAGAGGTTTCTGATCTTCTTGGACGTCCCGTCGAAGGAGTGCGGAAGCTGCCAGCCATCATGACCTCGCTAGTGCCGCCGACGGCCCGGCGACATGATGGGTCCGCGCCGTCGACACAAGACCGCGACATAACCGTGACGAGGAGGAACCGTGACCGTTCTGGCCGACCGGGAGCAGCGCGTCGTCGACGAGGTGCCGAAGGGCATGTTCATCGGGGGGCGGTGGCGGGAGGCCAGCGGGGGCAAGACCTTGACCGTCGTCGACCCGGCGACCGGCCAGCCGCTGTGCGATGTCGCGGACGGGACGGTGGACGACGGCCTCGCCGCCCTGGAGGCCGCCGCCGACGTCCAGAAGCAGTGGGCGAAGCATCCTCCCCGGGAACGAGACGAGATCTTGCGGCGGGCGTTCGAGGCCATCTCGGCTCGCAGCGAGGAGCTCGCCCTGCTCATGACGATGGAGATGGGCAAGCCCATCGCCGAGTCCCGAGGTGAGGTCGCGTACGCCGCCGAGTTCTTCCGCTGGTTCTCGGAGGAGGCGGTCCGCATCGACGGCCGGTACGGCATCGCGCCGACCGGCAAGGGCCGGGTCCTGACTCTGAAGCAGCCGGTCGGCCCCTGCCTGATGATCACGCCCTGGAACTTCCCGATGGCCATGGGGACCCGCAAGATCGGCCCGGCGGTCGCCGCGGGGTGCACGATGGTCGTCAAGCCGGCCGCGGAGACGCCCCTGTCGATGCTGGCCCTCGCCCAGATCCTGCAGGAGTGCGGCCTTCCGGACGGCGTCCTCAACGTCGTCACGACGTCCACGTCCGGGAAGGTGATGGCCCCGCTGATCGCGGACCCGCGCCTCCGCAAGCTCTCGTTCACCGGCTCGACAGAAGTGGGCCAGAAGCTGATCGCCCAGTCGGCCGACCAGGTGCTCAAGGTGTCGATGGAGCTGGGCGGCAACGCTCCCTTCCTGATCTTCGACGACGCCGACCTCGACGCGGCGGTCGAGGGCGCGATGCTGGCGAAGATGCGCAACATCGGGGAGGCGTGCACCGCCGCCAACCGGTTCCACGTCGCCGAGCCGCTCGCCGAGCAGTTCGCGGACCTGCTGGCCGACCGGATGGGGTCTCTGCGCATCGGCCGCGGGACCGAGGAGGACGTCCAGGTCGGCCCGCTCATCAACGACGACGGCCGCAGCAAGGTCAGCGACCTCGTCCAGGACGCGGTCAGCCGGGGAGCCCGCGTCGTCGTCGGGGCCGAGTCCCTCGAGGGCCAGGGCTACTTCTACCGCCCGACCGTTCTCGCCGACGTCACCCCGGACGCCCGCCTGCTGAAGGAGGAGATCTTCGGACCGGTCGCCCCGGTCACGTCCTTCGACTCCGAGGAGGCCGCCGTCGCGGCCGCGAACGACACCCAGTACGGGCTGGTCGCCTACGTCTACACGAACGACCTCCGGCGGGCCCTCCGCGTCGTCGAGGCCCTCGACACCGGCATGGTGGGCGTCAACCAGGGCATGGTCTCGAGCGCCTCGGCTCCCTTCGGCGGAGTCAAGCACTCCGGGATCGGACGCGAGGGCGGCTACGAGGGGATCGAGGAGTACCTCGAGACGAAGTACGCCGCGATCAACCTGTGAGGTGCGAGATGGCGCAGCAGACGGGCACACAGACCTACGCGGAGACCTACCGGCGCAGCATCGAGGACCCGGAGGGGTTCTGGGGGGAGGCGGCGCGCACCCTCACCTGGATCAGGCCGCCGCTACGTGTCCTGGACGACGACCGGCCGCCGTTCTTCCGCTGGTTCGACGGGGGTGTGCTCAACACCTGCTACAACGCGCTGGACCGCCACGTCGTCCAAGGGCACGCCGACCAGCTCGCGCTCGTCTACGACTCACCCGTCACCGGCACGAAGCGCAGCTACACCTACACCGACCTGCTCGAGCAGGTGGCCCGGTTCGGAGGCGTGCTGCGCTCGCTGGGAGTCGAGCAGGGCGACCGCGTCGTGATCTACATGCCGATGGTCCCCGAGGCGGTCGTCGCCATGCTGGCGTGCGCTCGGATCGGTGCGGTGCACTCGGTGGTGTTCGGCGGCTTCGCCCCCGCTGAGCTCGCGGCTCGGATCGACGACGCCCAGCCCGTCGTCGTCGTGTCCGCGTCCTGCGGGGTGGAGGCCACGCGGATCGTGGAGTACAAACCCATGCTGGACGCCGCCCTCGAGCGAGCCGAGCACCGGCCGCGCCACTGCGTGATCCTGCAGCGCCCCCAGGCGAAGGCGACGATGACCGAGGGTCGGGACGT
>JBKHWX010000018.1:0-9261 GCA_046566325.1 Actinomycetes bacterium
ACGGTGATCGTCGTCGCGCTCGGCGACGTCGACAGCTCCATCATGGTCAGGCGGTACCTCCCTGCGTCACCGTAGACCGCTGTCAGACTGGCGGCATGTCGCGCACCAACCTCCTGGGAGGTCTCGAACCGACGCTGCTGCCCGCCGACCACGCCGACGTGGACGCCGCGCAGCGCCTCGCGGCCGGAGAGCAGGCCGAGCGGCTCGCGGCCGCCAACCCGGCGTCGTCCCTCGCGTGGGCGGTGCTGTCGGAGGAGGCGTCGGCCCGCGGCGACGACGTCACGGCCTACGCCTTCGCCCGGACGGGCTACCACCGGGGTCTCGACGCGCTCCGGCGCGCCGGGTGGCGGGGGCAGGGGCCCGTGCCGTACTCGCACGAGGCCAACCGCGGTGTGCTCCGGGCGGTCCGGGCCCTCGCAGCCGCGGCCGGCGCGATCGGCGAGGACGACGAGCAGCGGCGCGGCGAGGAGCTGCTCCGTGAGTGCGACCCGGCCGCGAAGGACCTGATGGACGCCGCGTCGGCGCAGTAGGCGACCGACTGTTGGGGGCGCCTCTCCGGGGCGAGGATGGGTCCCGTCGGCACGACGGCCGGAGGCGAGCAGTGGACGAGAGTCGCGGGCTGGACGGCCTCCGGACGAGGCTCGCCGGGCAGGGCGTCGCCGGGATCGCGCTCTGCTACGTCGACACGAGCGGGATCACGAGGGTCAAGGGCATCCCCGTCGCCCGCCTCGACCACGCCGTGGACCCGGGCATCGGCATGTCACCGGTGTTCGACGTGTTCCTGCTCGACGACTCCATCACCGCAGGGAGGTACGCGGGCGGTCCGGTGGGCGACCTGCGTCTCGTCCCCGACCTCGACCGGCTGGTGCCGTTGGCCGGCCAGCCCGGGTGGGCCTTCGCGCCGGTCGACAGGTGGCGACAGGACGGCGAGCGGCACCCGATCTGCTCGCGCTGGTTCGCACGGCGGATGGCCGACGCCCTCGCTGCCGTCGGCTTCAGCGCCCGGATGGCGTTCGAGGTCGAGTGGTACGTGGACCGGGGCACCGGGGACGTCCTGGAGCCGGCCTGCGTCGGCCCCGCCTACGGGATGACCCGCCTCGTCGAGCTGTCGGAGTACACCAGGGACGTCCTCGCAGCGCTCGCCGCGGAGGGCATCGCCGTGGAGCAGCTGCACCCCGAGTACGCGCCGGGGCAGCTCGAGGTCTCGGTCGCCTCGGAGGACCCGGTGGGCGCCGCCGACACCGCCGTGCTCGTCAGACACACCATTCGTGCCGTCAGCGCCCGCCACGCCCTTCGCGTCTCCTTCGCGCCCAGCGTCGTGTGCGGGGGAGTCGGCAACGGGGGACACGTCCATCTGTCCCTCTGGCGGGACGGCCGCAACGTGACCGCCGACCCGGGCCGCTCGCTGACGCCGTCCGGAGCCGCGTTCGCGGCGGGCGTGCTCGAGGAGCTGCCGGCACTGCTCGCCATCGGCGCGCCGAGCGTCGCGTCCTACCTGCGCCTGGTGCCGCAGCACTGGGCCGGCGCCTTCCGGTGCTGGGGCTGGGAGAACCGGGAGGCGGCGGTCCGCGTCGTGCTCGACCGCAGCCCGAACTTCGAGGTGAAGTGCGTGGACCAGAGCGCGAACCCGTACCTGCTCGTCGGGGCGCTGCTCGCGGCAGGGATGGCCGGCCTCGCGAAGGGCGCGACCCTGCCGCCCCCGGTAGACGTCGACCCCGCACTGCTCGCGCCGCAGGAGCGCGCGCGGCTCGGCGTCGAGCGGCTGCCCGAGAGCCTCGAGCAGTCCCTCGCGGCCTTCGACGCCAGCCAGGTGCTGCACGAGGCCCTCGGCGAGCCGTTGGCCGACACGATCGCGACGGTCCGTCGTGCCGAGCTGGACCTGTTCGCCGGCAGCTCTGCCGACGACGTCCTCGCCCGCACGCGCTGGCGGCACTAGGGAGCGCCGCTCGGGTAGCCTCGTCGCGGCCGGCTCGCCGTCCAAGCGTTCGAAGGGCCGAGTAACCCGGGGGAACGAGCATCCGACCAGAGAAGGTGCGAAGCATGCCCGCGATCGTGATCGTCGGCGCCCAGTGGGGCGACGAGGGCAAGGGCAAGGCGACCGACGCGCTGGGGTCGCACGTCGACTACGTGGTGAAGTTCAACGGCGGCAACAACGCGGGGCACACGGTCGTCGTCGGGGGCGAGAAGTACGCCCTGCACCTGCTGCCGTCCGGGATCCTTACGCCGGGCTGCACCCCCGTCATCGGGAACGGGGTCGTGGTCGACCTCGCGGTGCTGTTCAGCGAGATCGACGGGCTGACGAAGCGTGGGGTGGACTGCAGCCGGCTGAGGCTCTCGGCGGGCGCCCACATCATCCCGCCATACAACCGGACCCTCGACAAGGTCACCGAGCGCTTCCTCGGCAAGCGTCGGATCGGGACGACCGGCCGCGGCATCGGTCCGACCTATGCCGACAAGATGAACCGCGTCGGGCTGCGCGTCCAGGACCTGCTCGACGAGCACATCCTGCGCCAGAAGGTCGAGGGCGCCCTCGACCTGAAGAACCACCTGCTCGTCAAGGTCTACAACCGGCGTGCGATCGGCGTCGACGAGGTCGTCGACGAGCTGATGTCGTGCGCCGAGCGCGTGAAGCCGCTGATCTGCGACACGGCGCTGCTCCTCGCCGAGGCGCTCGACCGCGGGGAGACCGTCCTGTTCGAGGCGGGGCAGGCGACACTGCTGGACGTCGACCACGGCACGTACCCGTTCGTGACGTCGTCCTCGGCGACCGCGGGCGGGGCGTGCACCGGCTCCGGCGTGCCCCCGCTGCGGATCGACCGTGTCCTGGGCGTCGTCAAGGCCTACACGACGCGTGTCGGCGAGGGTCCGTTCCCGACCGAGCTGCTCGACGAGGACGGCGAGTGGCTGCGCGAGCAGGGCGGTGAGTACGGGACGACGACGGGCCGGCCCCGCCGCTGCGGCTGGTACGACGCGGTGATCGCCCGGTACGCGGCGCGGATCAACGGCGTCACCGACTTCGTGCTGACGAAGCTGGACGTGCTGACCGGCCGGGAGAAGATCCCGGTCTGCGTCGCCTACGAGGTGGACGGGACGCGGCACGAGCACATGCCGATGACTCAGACGGAGTTCCACCACGCCGTCCCCGTGTACGAGCAGCTCGACGGGTGGAGCGAGGACATCACCGGTGTCCGGTCCTTCGACGACCTGCCCAAGGCGGCCCAGCAGTACGTGCTCGCCCTGGAGGAGATGTCCGGAGCGAGGATCTCGGCGGTCGGCGTCGGGCCGGACCGCGAGGCGACCGTCGTCCGGCACGACGTGCTGGAGCGGTGACTGCCACAAAACCGACCGGCCGCGTCCGCCCCCTGACCAGCACCTGCGGCTGTCAGTATCGGGACGTACGGTGTGGCTGATGGCACTGGCGCGTCGGTGCGTCCGGTGCAGGCGGAGGTGAGAACCGGTGACCACGTCCAAGCGGGCGAGCGCAGTCGTCGCCATGCGGCCTGATGCGCTGTACCAGTGGCTGTGCCAGTGCGAGAACTGGCCCCGCTTCCTCGAGGGGCTCGACTCCATCGAGAAGATCGGCCACCGCCGCTACCGCTGGTCCATCCGCTACGCCAAGCACGCCAGGTCGGTCGACGTGGTCATGTCGCAGGACCCCCAGCAGCGGCGGATCGCCTGGAAGCACCTGCACGGCGGCCGCTTCGACGGCACGATCCGGCTCACTCCCGTCGGCGACTCCCGCACGCAGGTCGAGCTCGTCATCGACGTGCAGCCCCAAGGCTTCGTCGAGGGGGTCGTCGACGCCGTCGGGGCCCAGGGGACGACGGGCTGGATGGCCCAGCGCGACCTGCAGCGGCTCCAGGACATGGTCAACTCGGGCAGGATCAGGCCCGTCGACGCAGCCCGGCCCTCCGCCCCCGAGCCTGCCCCCGAAGCCCCCGAAGCCCCCGAAGCCCCCGAGCCTGCCGCCGAAGCGGCGGGAGCCCGTGAGCGATGAGCGGTAGGGGCTGAGCACACCGTTCGCCCTCCGAGCGCGTGCGCCCGCGGTCGGGCCGCGCGCGCCTCGGGCCGAACCTTCGTTGTCGACGTCCGACGAGTTGGGGCGCCCCCTGGTCTGGTAATCCATAGCCACCCTATGTATTATGGAGGGGTGCCCAGGACGAGCGACGAGACGGAGACCGACTCCCTGCAGAGGCTCGCCGTCGAGCTGCTGGTCGACAGCTCCCGGTTCACGCGCGTGGCGGCCCGCCGCGCCAGCACCGAGATGTCCGCCGCGCTGTGGCGCGGCCTCTCGCAGATCGAGGAGCTCGGGCCGCTGCGGATCACCGACCTCGCCGCCGCGGACCGCTGCAGCCAGCCCACTGCCACGAACCTCGTCCAGCGCCTCTCCGAGCGCGGCTGGATCAGCCGGTCGGCAGACCCGGACGACGCGCGCGCCGTCCTCGTCGAGATCACCGACTCGGGACGCGAGGTGCTCGAGGCACAGCGGTCGCAAGCCGGCCGCGCGCTCGTACCCGCGCTGGCAGCGCTCGACCCCGAGGACCGCCGCCGTCTCGCCGACGGTCTCGTCGCCCTGCGCCGGCTGCTCTCGGTGCAGCTTTCCGACTGACGTAACCCCAGGAGACCGTGAACATGAGACGACACCTCGCCGAACCGAGCCAGAAGAACACCATCCTTCGGCAGCCCCGCGCCGTGTGGGCGGTGGCCTTCGCCTCCGTCGTGGCGTTCATGGGCATCGGTCTCGTCGACCCCATCCTCAAGCCGATCAGCGACGAGCTCCACGCGACGCCGTCGCAGGTCTCCCTGCTCTTCACCAGTTACATGGCGGTGACCGGTGTCGCCATGCTCGTCACGGGAGTGGTGTCGACCCGGCTCGGCCCGAAGAAGACGCTGCTCGCCGGCCTTGCGCTCATCGTCCTGTTCAGTGCCGCGGCCGGTCTTTCCGACACCGTCAACCAGATCGTCGGCTTCCGCGCCGGGTGGGGGCTCGGCAACGCTCTGTTCATCGCGACCGCGCTCGCCACGATCGTCGGCTCCGCGAGCGGCGGTGTCGCCAGCGCGATCATCCTGTACGAGGCTGCCCTCGGCGTCGGCATCGCCGCGGGCCCCCTCCTCGGCGGCGTGCTCGGGGACGTGTCCTGGCGCGGGCCGTTCTTCGGTGTCGCCGCCCTGATGGCCGTCGCCTTCATCACGCTGGTCGTGCTGCTGCCGGAGATCCCGAAGCCGCAGCGCGCCACGTCCCTCGCCGACCCGTTCCGCGCGCTGCGGCACCCGGGCCTGCTGGTCACCGCCCTTACGGCGCTGCTCTACAACTTCGGCTTCTTCACCCTGCTCGCGTACACCCCGTTCCCGCTGGCCATGGGCGCCCACCAGATCGGCCTGATCTTCTTCGGCTGGGGCGTCTGCCTGGCGATCGCGTCGGTGTTCCTGGCCCCCGTCGTCCAGCGCAGGATCGGCACCGTCCCCGCGATCGCCACCGTGCTCGCGCTGTTCGCCGCCGACCTGGCGATGATGGCCGTGTTCACGGACAGCAAGGTCGCGCTGGTCGTGGGTGTGGTGGTGGCCGGTCTCTTCCTCGGCGTCAACAACACGCTCGTCACCGAGTCGGTCATGCTCGTCGCGCCGGTCGAGCGCTCCACGGCGTCGGCCGCATACAGCTTCGTCCGCTTCAGTGGGGGGGCGGTGGCCCCGTGGCTCGCCGGCAAGCTGGGCGAGTCGATCAACCCCCACGTCCCGTTCTGGATGGGCGCCTGCGCCACGGCCCTCGCCGTCTGCGTCCTGATGGGTGGACGGCGCTTCCTCGGCCGCCTGCACGGCGAGGCGCCCGCCCAGCACGGCGAGATCGAGGCCGAGGCGGTCACCGTCGGAGACGCCTGACTCGCCTCGCCCCCGACCACCCGTTGATCTGGGGGTACCACCCGCTCGCGGGGGAGCAATCCCGCCACCCTCGGCGTCCCCCGTCCCCTCTTCGTATTGATCACGCAATCCGCCAATCCGGCTCACCCTCGCCATCCCCCCTCCCGTGATCATGCAATCCCGCCACCTCACTTCCCCCCGAGGTGGCGGAATTGCATGATCAACGAGTGGGCGGGCGGAGGGGATGCCACTCTGCATGGCCGTCCCTCTACCCTCGTGGTCCGTGAAGGTCCTCGTCATCGGTTCGGGCGCCCGCGAGCACGCCTTGGTCCGCGCACTCAGCCGTGACGCGTCGGTCGACGCCGTCGTGGCCGCTCCCGGCAACCCCGGGATCGGCCTCGTCGCCGACTGCCGGCCCGTCGACGTGGCCGACCCGGACGCCGTCGCCGACCTCGCGTCGTCCCTCGCGCCCGACCTCGTCGTGATCGGGCCGGAGGTACCGCTCGTCGCCGGCGCCGCGGACGCGATCCGTGCCCGCGGAATCCCCTGCTTCGGTCCCTCCGCCCGCGCCGCACGCCTCGAGGGCAGCAAGGCGTACGCCAAGCGGGTGATGGCGGAGGCCGGCGTCCCGACCGCCATGGCACACGTGTGCACCACGGTCGAGCAGGCGGAGTCGGCACTGGACGCGTTCGGCCCGCCGTACGTCGTCAAGTACGACGGTCTCGCCGGCGGCAAGGGGGTCGTCGTCACGCACTCCCGCGAGGACGCTCTGGCGCACACGGCCCGGTCTCTCGAGCGCGTGGACGGCGTCGTGCTCGTCGAGGAGTACCTCGACGGCCCCGAGGTCTCGCTCTTCTGCGTCACCGACGGGCGCACCGTCGTCCCCCTGGAGCCGGCCCAGGACTTCAAGCGGGTCGGGGACGCCGACACCGGGCCCAACACCGGTGGGATGGGCGCCTACTCGCCCCTGCCCTGGGCGCCGCCGGACCTCGTCGAGCAGGTCGTCGCGAGGGTCGCCCAGCCCGTCGTCGACCTGCTCCGACGACAGGGTGACGAGTTCGCGGGCCTGCTGTACTGCGGCCTCGCGCTCACCTCCCGGGGGATCAGGGTCGTCGAGTTCAACGTCCGGTTCGGCGACCCGGAGGCCCAGGTCGTGCTCGCCCGGCTCGCCACCCCGCTGGCCGGCGTCCTGCTCGCAGCCGCCACCGGCAGGCTCGACGAGGCGCCCCGCCTGCGCTGGCACGACCAGGCCGCCGTGACCGTCGTCCTCGCCGCAGCCGGCTACCCGGGCACGGTGCGGTCCGGCGACCCGATCACAGGGCTGGACGACGCCGACGCGCTCGACGACGTCCACGTCCTGCACGCGGGCACGGGCCTCGCGGACGACGGCACGCTGGTCAGCGCCGGAGGACGCGTCCTGTCGGTGGTCGGCACCGGCCGGGACCTCGCCGCCGCACGCGCGGCCGCGTACGAAGGCATCGGCTCGATCCACCTGGAGGGGTCGCACTTCAGGACGGACATCGCGCAGGCGGCGGCAGAATGGTCGCATCCTGCAGAACACGCCGGCGTGTCGTCGTCGACGTGACCATTCTGCCGAGCGGCGCCTGACCCACGGGACTGCTACCTTCCGGCCGTCCCGTCGGAGGAGGTCACCGTGCCTCGCAGGTTGCCCGTCCTGGTCGCCCAGACGCCGTCCCTCGACCCGCGGACCGCGGTCGCGGCAACACGCGCCGAGGTCCTCGAGCTGCTCGAGGACTTCCCGGCGACCCACCTGGTCGTCTACCCCGAGTACCACACGGTCCGCGTGACCGGAGGCCCGAAGGAGCGCGAGCGGCAGTACCGGGACGCCGCGGAGCCGCTCGACGGACCACGCGTGAACGGGCTCCAGGAGCTGGCACGGGAAGCGGGCGTGTGGCTCGTCCCTGGAACTGTCGTCGAGCGCGGGTCGCGGGGGGAGCTGTTCAACACGGCGGTCGCCATCGGCCCCGACGGCGAGCTCGCCGCCGCGTACCGAAAGATCTTCCCGTGGCGGCCCTTCGAGCCGTTCGACTCCGGCGAGGAGTTCGTCACCTTCGACATCCCGGGAGTCGGCCGGGTCGGCCTGTGCATCTGCTACGACCTCTGGTTCCCCGAGGTGATCCGGCACCTCGCCTGGCTCGGCGCCGAGCTGGTCGTCGTCCCCACGCAGACGTCGACGCGCGACCGCGACCAGGAGCTCGTGCTGGCTCGGGCCAACGCGATCCAGAACCAGGTGTTCGTGCTGAGCGCCAACGCCGCCGAGCCCGCCGGGACGGGCAGGAGCATCCTCGCCGACCCCGAAGGCCTCGTCCGGTTCCAGGCGCCGAGCGAGGCCAGCGCCTTCCTCACCGACGTCGTGGACCTCGACGCCATCGGCACCGCGCGCGAGTTCGGGACCTGCGGGCTCAACCGGATGTGGTCGCAGTTCCGGCCCGACGACCCCGGCCTGCCCCTGCCGCTCTACGGCGGCGCGCTCGACCCGAAGACCTGGGAGCCGGCTTCCGCAGAGAGGCGCGCCGATGCCCACCGATGACAGGCGCCTGACACGCACCCTGACGCTCTGGCCGCTCGTGTTGTTCGGCATCGCCTACATCACGCCGTTCATCGTCCTCACGACGTTCGGCGTCTTCTCGGAGGCGAGCAACGGGACGCTCCCGACCTCGTACGCGCTCGCGACGGTCGCGATGATCTTCACGGCGCTGAGCTACGGGAAGCTGGCGCGGCTGTACCCGGCAGCGGGTTCCGCCTACACGTACGCGCGGCACGCGATCGACAACCGCGTCGGCTTCATGGTCGGCTGGACGGTCCTGCTGGACTACTTCTTCCTCCCGATGGTGGTGTGGCTGATCGGGACGGCGTACCTCACCGACCAGTTCCCCGCCGTCCCGGGCTGGGTCTTCCTGATCGCGTTCATCGTCCTCACGACGCTTCTCAACGTCATCGGCATCAAGGTGGCGACGCGGGCGAACATCGCCTTGATCACGTTCCAGATCCTCGTGCTCGCGTTCTTCCTCGTGTTCTCGGTACGGCACGTCCTCGGTGGAGGCGAGAGCTTCGGCGTCCAGCCGTTCTGGAACAGCGGCTCGACGGTCGCTGCCGTGTCCGCGGGTGCGGCATTGACGGCCTACAGCTTCATCGGCTTCGACGCGGTGAGCACGTTCGCGGAGGAGACCGTCGACCCCCGCCGCACCGTGCCGCGCGCGATCGTCCTGACGGCGGCGCTCGCGGGGGTGATCTTCGTCGTCGTCGCGTACGTCGTCCAGTCGGTGCATCCCGGGGGTCAGTTCCAGGCGCCGGCAAGCGCTCCGCTCGAGATCGCGAGAACCATCGGCGGCGACTTCTTCGCGGCCGTCTTCCTCGCAACGGTGATCGTGGCGCAGTTCACCG
>JBKHWX010000019.1:0-2261 GCA_046566325.1 Actinomycetes bacterium
AGCGCGGCGGGCCCGGAATGCAGGGTGGTGGTCAGGAACGTCGGCAGCAACGAGGTGGCCAGCTCGTGCCCGCTGTCGCTGCAGAACGACGCTCCGCCGACCCCTAGCACTCCGGGCGTCAGCCAGCGCTCTTCGGGCTCGGCCGGCGACACCGGGATCGGCGGCTCAGCCGGGGCCACGTATCCCCCGACGCGGGGACGACTTTCCAGCAGGAGGGGACGAGCCCTCTGCCGTCGTCGCCATTGTCACGTGTCCACCCCGGCGGGGTCCGTCGCCCTAGGCAGTCAAGCGCGTGAGGAGAGTGGCGTCAATCGCGCTCGCGCTAGGCTGTGCCGCGACGGCGGTGGGGCTCGCCGAAACCGTGGACGTCACGTGTCCGCCAACAGTCCCTACCCGAGATGACCCTGGGTGGGAGTTGCCTTGACCGACACGTCGAGAGTACCGGGGCGCCGCCTGTTGAGAACGCCGCGGCGAGTGCTCGCACAGCGTTGGGACGTTCTGGGCGTCGTTGCGGGGGGCGGCGCCCTCGGGTCCGCAGGACGGTGGTGGCTCGCAGCCACCTTCCCCCACGAGCCGGACGCGTTCCCCTGGGCGACGTTCTGGACGAACGTGTCCGGCGGGTTCGCGCTGGGCGCCCTGATGGTGCTCGTGACCGAGGTGTGGCCCCCGTCCCGGTACCTGCGCCCGTTCCTCGGCGTCGGCGTGCTCGGCGGTTTCACCACGTTCTCCACCTACATGCTCGACACGCGAGCCCTGCTGGTCGGAGAACAGCCGCTGCTCGCCGGCGTGTACCTGTTCGGCACCCTGCTCGCGGGGCTGCTCGCGGTCTGGTCGGCCATGGCGCTCACGCGGACACTGGTGACACTGCACGGACGCCGAGGCCGCCGCTCCGCTGCCCAGCCGGAGCCGACGGGCCGGCAGGAGGGGCGATGACGCTGCTGCTGGTCGTGCTGGGTGCCGCCGTCGGCGCACCGCTGCGCTACCTGACCGACCTGTTCATCCAGTCCCGGCACGACTTCGTCCTCCCCTGGGGCACCTTCACCGTCAACGCCGCGGGCTCCCTCGTCCTCGGCGCGACCCTGGCGCTCGTCGACGTCGGCGGCGCACCGGACCAGCTGGTCACCCTGGTCGGCACCGGCTTCTGCGGCGCCCTGACCACGTTCTCCACCTTCGGCTTCGAGACGGTACGGCTCGTCGAGGACGGTTCCCTCGCCGCGGGAGCGCTCAACATCGTGGTCAGCCTGCTCGTCGGGCTCCTCGCCGGCTTCGCCGGGTGGGCAGTGGTCGCGGCGCTCGTCTGACCGCCCGGCGGACAGCACAACCCCTGATGCTGCGCGAGGGCCGCTCACAGGTTGCGCACAGCATCTCCACTGTCGAGGAACAGGTTCGACCCCCACGCTGAAGACATGACGTCGCCGACGCCGATGACCTCCGTCCCCCTCACCCGCCCCGACGGCTCTCCGGTCCGGGTCCTCGTCGTGGACGACGAGAGCTCGCTCGCCGACCTGCTGTCGATGGCGCTGCACTACGAGGGCTGGGAGGTGCGGACAGCCGCCACGGGGAGCGCCGCCGTCCGCACCGCCCGCGCGATGCGCCCGGACGTCGTCGTCCTCGACGTGATGCTTCCGGACTTCGACGGCCTGGAGGTCCTGCGCCGGCTGCGTGCCGTCGACGACAACCTGCCGGTGCTGTTCCTGACGGCCAAGGACGCCGTGGAGGACAGGATCGCGGGCCTCACCGCGGGCGGGGACGACTACGTCACGAAGCCGTTCAGCCTCGAGGAGGTCGTCGCTCGGCTGCGCGGTCTGCTCCGCCGGTCCGGTGCGACCACCCGGGACGAGTCGACCCTGGTGGTGGGCGACCTGGTGATGAACGAGGACGCCCACGAGGTCCGGCGCGGAGACGACGAGATCACCCTGACCGCGACCGAGTTCGAGCTGCTGCGCTTCTTCATGCGTAACCCGAAGCGGGTGCTCTCGAAGGCGCAGATCCTCGACCGCGTGTGGAACTACGACTTCGGCGGCCAGGCGAACGTCGTGGAGCTCTACGTGTCCTACCTGCGCAAGAAGATCGACGCCGGCCGCGACCCGCTGATCCACACGGTCCGCGGGGTCGGGTACGTGCTGCGGCCGCCGAGGTGACCTCGGCAGCGCGTGCCCTGCGCAGACACGTCAGCGGGCCGCTGACCCTGCGGTCCCGGCTGCTGCTCACCCTTGCCGTGGTCAGCACGGTGGTGTCCCTTGTCGTGGGCGCGAGCGCCG
>JBKHWX010000020.1:0-9187 GCA_046566325.1 Actinomycetes bacterium
GGTGCACCACGGCGGCGGTCAGTGCTTCTCGTCCCGGATGAGCATGTTGAGCAGCAGGCTTACGAACGTCACGACGACGGCACCGAGGATCGCCGCCCAGAAGAAGTGGTCGATGTGGAACGTCAGCGGGGTCGCCTGGGAGATCCACGAGGTGATCTGCAGCATGAACGCGTTGACGACGAACGTGAACAGCCCCAACGTGAGGATGTAGAACGGCAGGGTCAGGAGCTGCACGACCGGCTTGATGATCGCGTTGACGATGCCGAAGATCGCGCCGATCACCAGGAAGGTCAGCACCTTCTGTCCCGCGCTCGCGCCAGGGCCACCGCCGACACTGATGCCCGTCACGACGACGGTGGCGACCCAGATCGCGACGGCGTTCACACACACCTTGATCAGAAAGCCCATGCCGGCACTCTCTCACGGGGGTGCGGGCGCTCCACGCGACCGTCCCGGCGCGGATTGCCACCGACCGCCCTGCCGCGCAGCGCCGTTCAACCGGTGCTCGTTCAGCCGGTCATCTGCTCCAGCTCGAGTCCCTTGGTCTCGCGAACCATCTTGAGCACGAAGAAGAACGAGATCAGCGCGAACGCGGCGTAGAGGCCGTAGGCGAACACGAGGCCGGCATTCGCCAGCACCGGGAAGGTGGTGCTGATCGCGAAGTTCGCGAGCCACTGAGCGGCTGCCGCGACCGCGAGGGCCGCCGCACGTATCCGGTTGGGGAACATCTCCCCGAGCAGGACCCACACGACGGGACCCCACGTCGTCCCGAAGGCGACGACGTACAGGTTCGCGGCGATGAGGGCCGTCGTGCCCCAGGGCGCCGGCAGGTGGATCTCCTTCCCGCTGCCGACCGCCTGCGAGAAGCACACCGCCATCACGCCGAGGGTGACGAACATGCCCAGGGAACCGCCGAGGAGCATGGGCTTGCGCCCGACCTTGTCGACGATCGCGATGGCGATGAGGGTGACGACGACGTTCGTCACGGACGTGATCACGGTGATGGTCAGCGAGTCCTTCTCGCTGAAGCCGACCGACCGCCACAGGCTCGTCGAGTAGTAGAAGATCACGTTGATGCCGACGAACTGCTGGAAGACGGACAGCAGGATGCCGACCCAGACGATCGGCAGGAGTCCGAGGGTCGGGCCCTTCAGGTCGCGCAGGCTGGGCTTGTCCTCCCGAGTCATGGTCTGGCGGATGTCCTGGACCTTCCGCTCGACGCCCTCGACGGAGTGAGCACCGAGCACCTGCCGCAACACGTCCGCTGCACGGCGGTACTCGCCCTTGCCGACGAGGTACCGGGGGGACTCGGGGATCGTCAGTGCCAGGACCCCGTAGATCACCGCAGGGATCAGGCCCACGAGGAACATCCAGCGCCATGCCTCCTGGCCCAGCCACAGCTGGTTCCCGGCGCTTCCGGCGGACCGTGCCAGGAAGGCGTCGGACAGCAGGGCGACGAAGATGCCGAGGACGATCGCCAGCTGCTGCAGCGAACCGAGGCGGCCTCTGATGTGGGCCGGCGCGATCTCCGCGATGTAGGCCGGGGCGATGACGGAGGCCACGCCGATGCCGACACCCGCCAGGAAGCGCCAGAGGATCAGGTCCCACACGGCGAACGCCAGGCCGGCCCCGATCGCGCTGACCGCGAACAGGACGGCGGCGATCACCATGATGCGGATGCGTCCCATCCGGTCCGCCAGCGGGCCGGCGTACCAGGCACCCACAGCCGAGCCGAGCAGCGCACAGGCGACGGCGAACCCGGTCATGAACGCGCTCAGGGTGAACTGGCCCTGGATCGCGTCCACGGCACCGTTGATGACCGCACTGTCGAACCCGAACAGGAAGCCGCCGATCGCGGCGACCGCGGCGATGAGTACGGCCTTGCCGGTGGTGTGCTGCGCCAGGGCGGGTGTGCTCAGAGCAGTGCCTCTCCTCGATCCTGGCCGGCCGCGTGCCCGACCTCGGCGTCGATCATCCTCCCGTCGGCACCGGCGCGCGCTCTGAGCGCGGCCGAGCGCGGCCGAGCGCGGCCGAGCCCGGCCGAGCCCGGCCGAGCCCGGCAGAGACGCGACGTACCCTCGAGGTCCATGACCGACCTGACGCCACGGATCCGGACCGCTCTTCAGTCGGTCCCGTCGTACAAGCCGGGCAAGCCGCCGGCGGCTCGCGACGGGCTCGAGAGCTACAAGATCTCCAGCAACGAGACCCCGTACCCGCCGCTGCCCAGCGTCCTGCACGTCGTCGAGGACGCCGCCGCCCACATGAACCGGTACCCCGACATGTTCTCGAGCCGGCTCACCGAGGCGATCGGCGAGCACCTGGACGTCCCGGCCGAGCACGTCGTCGCGGGGACGGGGAGCGTCGGCGTCCTCGGGCAGGTTCTGCAGGCGACGAGCGGAGACGGCGACGAGGTCGTCTACGCGTGGCGCTCGTTCGAGGCGTACCCGATCGCCGTGGCCATCTCGGGTGCACGGTCCGTCCAGGTGCCGCTCACGGTCGACGCCCGGCACGACCTCGACTCGATGGCGGACGCGGTCACCGAGCGGACGAGCCTCGTGCTCGTGTGCACACCGAACAACCCGACGGGCACGGTCGTGCAGCGCGACGAGCTCGACGCCTTCCTCGACCGGATACCGCCGCACGTGCTCGTCGTCATCGACGAGGCGTACCGCGAGTTCGTGCGGGACGACGCCGCGCCGGACGGCGTGGACGTGTACCGCGGGCGCCCGAACGTCGCGGTGCTGCGCACCTTCTCTAAGGCGTACGGGCTCGCCGGGCTGCGCGTCGGGTACGCCGTCGCCCACCCCTCCGTCGCGGACGCCCTCCGCAAGACCGCGGTGCCGTTCGGCGTCTCGAGCGTCGCGCAGGACGCGGCCGTCGCGTCCCTCGCCGCCGAGCACGAGCTGCTCGAGCGCGTGGACGCGCTGGTCGCGGAGCGGGTTCGTGTGGTGGGGGCGCTGCGCCAGCAGGGCTGGGACGTCCCCGAGACGCAGGCGAACTTCGTGTGGCTGGACCTCGGGGACGAGACGGACGAGTTCGCGGCCGTGTGCGATGCGGCGGGGCTCTCGGTCAGGCCGTTCTCCGGGGAGGGTGCGCGCTGCACCGTGGCGGAGACGGAGGCGAACGACCGGCTGGTCGAGGTGTGCGCCTCGTTCCGCTCCGGACGCGCCGGGGGCTGAACGGGCGGACGGCGACCGGTCAGCTCGTCTCGCGGTGCCACTCGACGACGAGCTCGGACGGCTCGTCGAGCGCGTCGAGGATCCCGGCGACGAGCTCCTCGGTCTGTGCGAGGGACTCGTCGTCCGGTGCGTGCACCTGGAGCGAGATCAGCGCCGGCGCGACGGTGACGCTCACCTCCGTGAGGTCCACCTGAAGGACTCGGGTGTTCTCGTCGACCTGCCGGGGCGGCTCGACAGCGGACGGCTGCGAGCGGGTGAGCTGCTGCATCAGCTCGCTCGCGTAGCGCTGGGGACTCGACGTGCTGACGTCGGCGTAGCCAGTGGGCACGGGTGCTCCTCCGGTGGAGAGGCTGCTGCTGTGTCCTTGCGCGTTCCCGGGTGGGCGCTCACGGGCAGCGTCCCTATGGGGACAGGGCAAGTCTGTCGGGGTCGGGGGGAGCCGGCAGGTCGGGCGTGAACGCGACCAGAGGCAGCTGGTCGACCAGGCGCCGGCGGTCCTCGTCGGTGCCGTAGTACCTCCAGCCCACCAGGGTGCTGAGGACGACGCGGACGACGAACCCGACGTACCGGTTCCGCCGCTCGTAGTCGGCCAGCACCTCCACCGCCTCGTCCGGGCCGAGCTCGCGGTGAACGGGGGCGAACGACTCGCGGCCGATGCGCACCCTGAGCGCGCGGCCGTGCCGCAGGTTGAGGTACCAGTCGCTGCTGCGACCGAGGCCCGAGATGACGACGGCTGTGCGGGTGGTCGCGTCGTAGCGCAGCACCTCCAGCACGGTGTCGTGGGGCCGGCCAGAGCGCCGCCCGACGTGCGTCAGGAGCAGGAACCTGTGCCCGAGCAGCCACCCGAGGTCGGCCCGGTAGAGCGACGCGGGGAGACGGGCGAGCCGTGGCAGGACGGCCGCCTTGTGCCCGTGACCCCCGTCGTGGCGGCCCGCCGGCTGCACCCGCCCTCGTGCCCTGACGAACCGGCGCGCCCTGCCGCCCGGGTGCACCCACTCGACGGCGAGCTCGCGAGGGGCTCCGAGGGAGAGGAGGTGCTCGGTCAGCACGTCCTCGACCTCGGTGAGCCCGGCGGCGTCGTCGGCGGAGGCCTCGAGGCGCAGGTAGCCGTCGAACGGGGTGACCATGCCCCGCCCCGTCGGGAGCACCAGGGTGGTCGTGCCGCCGTCCAGCTGGGCGGGCACGGACCGGGCCAGCGCTGTCACCAGCTCCTTGGCGTACTGGTCGCCGCGGCGGGTGACGACGTCGGCCCTCGAGATCGGCATGGGTCGATCGTGGACCACTCGCGGGACGGACGTGCCCCGGAACGGGTGTCGCGTGCAGCCCGCGTCTCGTCACCCGGCCCTGTGCGCGCCGTCCGGCTGGAGGGACGGTCACGGCCAGGACAGAGCCCCGGACGGCCAGCGCGACACCTTTCCGACCGCCTCCCACATCATCGCGTCCAGATCGTTGCCGAGGGTGGCGTCGCGCGTGTTGAGCAGACCGGCCCACGTCATCGCGGTGCCGGTGCGGACGAGGATGGAGGTCGTGCCGGGCAGGGAGCCGTTGTGCCAGCGGTTCGCATCCGTGACCGACCAGCCGTGGGCGTAGCGGGCGTTCGCGGCCGAGGGGGTGTCCATGGTGGCCTGCGAGGCGGCGGTCAGGACGTCCGGCGGGCTCGGCCGACCGTCCACCGCCAGTGCGAACCGGACCAGGTCGGACGCGGTGGCGATCCACCCGCCGTGCGCGTCCATCCGCCGGACGTTCATCGCGTAGGGGTCCTCGCCGCCCCGGCCCTGGTACTCGACCTCGAAGGGCAGACGCTCCGTGCGGGTGTTGCCGCCGAGCTCCGCCCGGGTCACTCCGGTGCGGGCGAGCAGCGCACGCACGTAGTCCGCGTACGGCTGCCCGCTCGCCGCCTCGATCACCCGGCCGAGGAGGCAGTAGCCGAAGTTGGAGTAGGCGTACGCGGACCCCGGTGCCGACGTGGGCGGCCGGTCGTCGATCGTGCGGGTGATGACCTGGGTCTGCGGAAGGCTCTTGTCGAGGAACATCGGGTCAGAGCCGTCGTTCGCCCATGTCCCGACGCTGTGGGTGAGCAGGTGGCGGACTGTGATGGCGCGCAGGTGCTCCCCGTACGGCTTCGTCCCGTACGTCGTCCCGAGCAGGGCGCCTTGCCCGAAGACATGCTGGTCGAGCGTGAGGCGACCGGCGTCCACCAGAGCGAAGATCGCTGCCGAGGTGATCGGCTTGCTGACGCTGGCGATCCGGAAGCGGTGCTGGCGGGTGGCCGGCGACGGCGACGCCGTGGTCTCGGTGCCGAACGCGCGGGCGTAGAGGAGACGACCGTCCTTCGCGATCGCGAGCTGCGAGGCGGTGAGGGCGTGGCTGCTCACGAAGCGGTCGACCACCCCCTGCAGCCCGAGGAGGCTGCCGCTTGAAGGGCCGTCTGCCAGCCAGATCGTGGCGTACCGGACGAAGGCGCCGTCCTGGTAGCCGCCGACCGTTGCCGGCCGCAGGCCCCAGAGCGCCCAGACGTCCACGGCCTCCTGGTAGGTGGTTCCGGTGAGCCCGTGCCGGGCGTCGAACCCCCGCCCGTCGCTCTGCTCGTAGATGGACGCGAACCGGGGACCTGAGGGGGTCGCATACCCCGCGACGTACACGGGCCGGTAGCCCTGGCCGGTGAGCTGGTCGAACGACGCCTGATGCTGCTCGGTCGTCTGTCCGTGCCGCGCCTGCCAGGCCGGCCCGGCGGCTTGTTCCCAGAACGCGGCGTAGCGGACCACCCCGTTCTCGGTGTAACCGCTCACCGAGCGCAGCCGGTAGCCGCGGTTGGCCAGGTCCGTGAAGGTCACCTGGTACGCGGCGCCGTCCAGCCCGTGCCTCGCCTGGAAGGCGGGGCCGCCGGAGCGCTCCCAGACCGAGGCGAACCGCGCCCGGCCGCCGTCGGTGTAGCCGCTGAGGCTCCGGAGCCGGTACCCCTGCGCGACCAGCGCGTCGAACGTCGCCTGGTGCTGTTCGGCGGTCAGCCCGTGCCGGGCCTGCCACGCCGGGCCCGAGGTCTGCTCCCAGATGGCGGCATACCGGGCTCCCTGCGAGGTGTCGTACCCCGCGACGTGGATCGGGCGGTAGCCCTGGCGCTGGTAGGCGTTGAAGGCGTCCTGGTAGGCGGCCGAGTCCAGCCCGTGCCTGGCGACCCACGGCGCAGCGAAGGTGACGCCTGCCGACACGCCCGCTGGGAGCCGCACGCCGGTGACCGACGCGGCGCGGGACGGCGCAGCCCCGAGCACGACCGCCGACCCGGTCGCCAGTCCTGCGGCGAGGAGGGTGCGCCGGGAGATGGGTGAGCTCGTCACGGCTGCGGCGGCGAGGTGGGGGCGGGCAACGGGCTCGAGCATGCTCGTCCTCTCGACTGCTCCTGGTCGACCGTCGTGGAGTGGCAGTCAGAGGTCGGTGCGAGAGCGGTGATACGCCCCGCGCCTCTCAGTACTCACGACCAGCAGGACGCCGACCACGGCGAGCGCGCCTCCGAGCACGATCGTGGCCGTGACCTGCTCGGACAACAGGGCCCAGCCGAGCAGCACGGCGACGAGCGGGTTGACGTAGGCGTAGGTGGCGACCAGCGAGATGGGCGCGTGGCGCAGCAGCCAGTAGTAGGCGGTGAACGCGACCAGGGAGCCGAAGACGACGAGGTACGCCCACGCCAGCAGGCCCGTGGACGACAGGCCTCCGCGCACGCTCGCGGCCAGCCTCCCGCCCTCACCGGTGACGAGTCCGACGAGGATCATCACGGGGGCGGCGAGGAGCATCTCGAACGCCGCCGGCACGAACGGGTCCGCCGGCATCCGTAGCCGCGTGGCCGCAAAGGTCCCGCTCGCCCACAGGGACGTCGCGACCACCACCAGCAGCGTGCTGAGCAGCGGTACCTGTTCGTGGCCCCCGGGGCGCGCGAGCACGGCGACGCCCCCGAAGCCGACGGCCGTGCCCACCCAGGTCGCCCACGGCGGGCGGTCACCGGTCACCGCCCGGAACGCGACGAGCCACAGGGGCGTGGTCGCCACCAGGAGTGCCGCGAGCCCGCTCGGGACGTCCTGCTCGGCGAAGGCGACGAGGCCGTTGCCACCCGCGAGCAACAGCAGGCCGACCAGGCCGCAGCTCGCCAGCTCGCGGCGGGTGACCCGCAGCCTCCGCCAGCCCCCGCGGGCGGCGAGCACGAGCGCCAGGATCGTTCCGGCGACGAGAAACCGCGCACCCATGGACAGGTAGGGGGGCAGTCCCTCGGTCACGACGACGCGCATGCCGAGGTACGTCGACCCCCAGACGACGTAGACGACCGCGAGCGCCGCCCAGACGCCGGGCGTCAGGGCGCCGGAGCGGGCCGTCCCCGTGGAGGCGCGGGAGGAGGAGGCAGGAGCCGAGGTCGTGGAGGAGGAGACAGCCACCCTCGCACTCTGGCACCCGGCACCGACAGCCGGACAGCAGCCGGTCCGCCAGGTAGCGGCGGATCCGTGCCAGCGGGTGGCCGCCGCGCCCCCTCTCCCTGGCGGTCGCGCCCCCGCGAGGGTGGTCGCCGTCCGCGACCTGCCCGAAGTCGGCAGGCTCGGATACGGTGTCGGCAGATGTGAGGCTCACCACGTCAGCGGCGTCCGTGCTCGTCCACGGCGGGTGCGGACCCAGGGCGGGGCACAACCCGGCGCCGACCGCCGTCCTCAGGCCACCCGGCGGGCGACCCCCGCCTGGCACGACGAAGGAGACCACTGTGACCGACAGCGCCGTCGGCACCAGCGGGAGCCGCCACGACGGCGGACCCGACCTGGTGCAGCTGCTGACCCCCGAGGGGGAGCGGGTCCACGACCCGCGGCACTCCGAGTACGCCGATGTGGCGGCAGGGCTCACCACCGAGGACCTGCAGCGCATGTACCGCGACATGGTCCTGGTGCGCCGCGTGGACGCCGAGGCGACGGCGCTGCAACGCCAGGGCGAGCTGGGGATCTGGGCGAGCCTGCTCGGCCAGGAGGTGGCCCAGATCGGCTCGGGCCGCGCGACGCGTTCGCAGGACTACGTCTTCCCGACCTACCGTGAGCACGGCGTGGCCTGGACGCGGGACGTCGACCCCGTCACCCTGCTGGGCCTCTACCGCGGTGCGAGCCACGGCGGCTGGGACCCGAACAGAAACCACTTCCACCTCTACACGATCGTCATCGGCTCCCAGACCCTGCACGCCACCGGCTACGCGATGGGCGTTCAGCGGGACGGCGCGGTCGGCACCGGCGACCCCGACCGCGACACCGCGGTGATCGCCTACTTCGGGGACGGCGCGAGCGCGCAGGGCGACGTCAACGAGTCCTTCGTCTATGCCAGCGTGTTCAACGCTCCCGTCGTGTTCTTCTGCCAGAACAACCAGTGGGCCATCTCCGAGCCCAACGAGCGGCAGACCAGGATCCCCCTGTACCAGCGGGCCCGGGGGTTCGGCTTCCCCGGCGTGCGGGTCGACGGCAACGACGTGATCGCGGTCTGGGCGGTGACCAAGGTGGCCCTCGACCGTGCCCGCGGTGGTGAGGGACCGACCCTGGTCGAGGCCTTCACCTACCGGATGGGCGCGCACACGACGACGGACGACCCGACGCGCTACCGGATCGCCGCGGAGGTCGAGGAGTGGAAGCTGAAGGACCCGATCGCCCGGCTGAAGGCGTACCTGTCCCGCGGCGGCCACGCGGACTCCTCGTTCTTCAAGGCGGTGGACGCGGAGAGCGACGAGCTCGCGGCGCACGTGCGCAAGGCGTGCCAGGAGATGCCGGACCCCGAGGTCCTGTCGATGTTCGACCACGTCTATTCCGAGCCGCACCCGCAGATCGACGCCGAGCGGCAGTGGATGGTCGACTACCAGTCGTCCTTCGAGGACGCCGAGGAGGTGGCCGCGCGGTGACCACCCAGAAGCTCTCGCTCGCGAAGGCCCTGAACGCCGGGCTTCGGGCGGCCATGGACGCCGAGCCCAAGGTGGTCGTGATGGGCGAGGACGTCGGCCGGCT
>JBKHWX010000021.1:0-5172 GCA_046566325.1 Actinomycetes bacterium
GGCGACGTCACCGGGGACGACGATGCGGTGCTGGGTCTGTCGAGGAGCGGCGGCCGGCGCGACGGAGGCCGGGTCGTTGCCCGGGTTCCGGTCAGCCGAGTTCGAGGCGCGAGCGGCGTCGGTCGGACCAGCGGTCGGATCGGACATGGGTCGGGCGGTCGCCCTGCTCCTCGGGACGTCTCGGTAGCGGACACGACCAGTCTACCGGGACCGGCCGACCGCAGTCCGGCTCCACGCTCTGCTCGGCACGCAGCGTCACCGGGCGGCCCCGCCCTCGTGCCGGACCGGCGTCGGCCACCGCGCCACGAGGGTCGGAGCCTGGCCTGGCGATCAGCCGGGAGGCCAGGCCATCGAGCGCCCGGCCAGCACATGTCCGTGCGTGTGGAACACGGTCTGCCCCGCCTGGGGACCGGTGTTGAACACCAGCCGGAACTCGCCGTCCTGCTCGTCGGCCGCGATGCGGGCGCCGACGGTCACGAGCTCGGCGAGGGTGTCGCCGTCCGCATGGGCCAGGGACGCGACGTCCGCGTGGTGGCTGCGCGGGATGACGAGCACGTGCAGCGGCGCCTGCGGGTTGACGTCACGGAACGCCAGGACCCGGTCGGTGGTCGCGACGACCTCGGCGGGAAGCTCGCCGGCGACAATCTTGCAGAAGAGGCAGTCGGGGTTGCGTGGCGCGTTGGTCGGAGGGGGTGACGTGGGCGTGTCCGGGGGCTGATCAGGTGCCATTTCAGGTGCCATTGCGGCACCCTAGCCAGACAGTCCGTACGTTTCGACCACGATGGGACGACGTACGACGCGTCCGCGGACGGACCGCGCGACCTGGCTCTCGGGAGGGACGTTGGACCCGGACAACACCCGCAGGCACCCGCCGGCGAACGGCTCCGAGGAGGGCTCGAGCCGCGCCCGCAGCCTGGCTCCGCTCGCCTCCGGCGTCGTCGCGGCCGTGATCATCGCCCTCGTCGCGGTCGCGCTGGTCGTGGGCTCACGCGGGGACGGCGCCCAGCCGACGAGCGCCCCGCTCACGGCCGAGCCCTCCGCTCCCGCACCGGCGGAACCCGGCCCCGGTGAGACGAGCCGAGCCTCCGGGACGGCGGGCAACGGGCAGGAGCTGTCCGGCGTCCCCGTGTACTGGGTCGGGCAGTCGAAGACCCGCTTCTGGCTGTACCGGGAGTTCCGGGACGTCCCCGACGTCGGGGGCCTGGTCGCGTCCGCCGTCGCCGCCATGACCCGCGACAAGCCTCTCGACCCGGACTACTCGAACCCCTGGGAGCCGGCGACCAGCGTCAAGGTCACCCAGCACGGTGGCGACATCGCCGTCGACCTGTCCGCGGACGCGTTCTCCAGCCACCAGGTGGGCAGCGAGGTGGCGGCCCTCGCCATCCAGCAGCTCGTCTACACGGCCACCGGAGCCGCGAGCGTCGCGGGGACGCCGGCCTCCAGCGTGACGATCACGGTGGACGGCGGCCCGTACGACGCGTGGGGCGTCGTCCGGGTGGGCGAGCCCGTGAGCCGCTCCCCGGTGACGGAGGTGCAGGCCCCCACGTGGGTCTTGTCCCCCACGCAGGGCGAGGTCGTCCCCGCCGGCGAGGTCTCCTTCAGCGGCTACGGAACAGCGTTCGAGGGGACCTTCCTCTGGGAGGTCCGGAACGGCTCGGGTGCCGTGGTCGCGAACGGCTCCACGCACGGCGGGAGCATGGGGACGTACGGCGCGTTCTCTTTCGCCGCGGACCTGCCGCCCGGGCAGTACACGGTCGAGGTGTACCAGCCGGACGAGTCCGGCGGCGAGAGCCCGGAGGGGCCCCGGATGTACCCGGACACCAAGGACTTCACCGTGAGGTGACGTCGGGCGTGCGCCGGACTCGGGTATGGCCAGGAGCGTCTCGCTGACGCGGTACCTGCTCGACGAGCTCGAGCACATCGCCCGGCGAGCGGAACTGGTCCGGTACAACGCCGACGTCATCCGCGGGACGCAGGCCCGGGTCAAAGGCGGCGTCGATCGGACGACGATCCTCACCGCCCTGCACGAGGGCCGAGCGGAGTGAAGGTCGTCGACGCCGGAGTCGTGATCGAGCTTCTCGTAAGCGGCCTCGATCCTGCTCGGCTCGGCGACGACGACCTCGCAGCACCACACCTGCTCGACACCGAGGTGACACACGTGCTTCGCCGTCTCGTCCGGCAGGCACACCTCCACGACGACCAAGCACTGCAAGCACTGGACGGCTTCCGCCGCTTGCAGCTGAGGCGCTACCCCGCGGAACCGCTGCTCGCCAGGATGTGGGAGCTCCGGTCCAGCCTGAGCGCCTACGACGCCACGTACGTCGCTGTCGCAGAGGCGGTGGGAGCTATCGCCCTGCTGACGACCGATGCTCGGCTCGCACATGCGCCCGGGATCCGCTGCTCGGTTCAGCTGCTGTAGCAGTCAGTCCTGTGAGCGCGCGATCCCGGCGTGAACGGACCCCGGCGGGCAGAGGGCGCAGCTCGGTCCCGCCGTCGCGGCGGCCTGGTTCCGCAGCCGCCCTACCGCCCGCCCAGCATGTCCTTGAGCTTGGAGAACACGCTCCCGTGGGAGGCGGCGAGCTGGCCCTCGGGCTGCTCCTCGCCACGCAGGCGGGCGAGCTGGCGCAGCAGGTCGGCCTGCTCGTCGTCCACGCGCGTCGGGGTCTGTACGTCGACGTGCACGAGCAGGTCGCCCCGGCCGCCGGAGCGCAGGTGCTCGACACCGAGGCTGCGCAGTGTCAGCACCTCCCCGGACTGGACGCCGGGGCGGATGTCGAGGCGCTCGGTCCCGTCGAGGGTCTTCAGCTCGACTGTCGCGCCGAGGGCAGCCGACGTCATCGGGATGACGAGCGTGCAGTGCAGGTCGTCGCCGCGGCGGGTGAACGTCTCGTCCAGGCGCTCGACGATCTCGACGTACAGGTCGCCGGGGGGACCGCCGGCGGGGCCGACCTCGCCCTGGCCGGCGAGCTGGATCCTCGTGCCGGTGTCCACGCCCGCGGGGATCTTGATCCGCAGGGACCGGCGCGTGCGCACCCGGCCCTCCCCGGAGCACTCGAGGCAGGGCTCGGGGATCACTGTGCCGTAGCCGCCGCACGCGGGGCACGCGGACGTCGTCATGACCTGCCCGAGCAGGGACCGCGCCATCCGCTGCACCTGCCCCCGGCCTCCGCAGACGTCACAGGTGCGCGGCGACGTCCCCGGCCGGCAGCACGACCCCGAGCAGGTCGGGCACAGCACGGCCGTGTCTATCTGCACCTCGCGCTCGGAGCCGAACACCGCTTCGCGCAGGTCGATGTCGAGCCGGATCAGGGCGTTCTGCCCCGGCCGCTGACGTGACACCGGGCCCCGCTGCGCCGCGCCTCCGCCGAAGATCGTCTCGAAGATGTCCGTGAAGCCGAACCCGGCGCCGAACCCGGCGCCCGGGCCGGTCGCCTCGTCGCCACCGATGTCGTAGGCGCGGCGCTTGTCCGGGTTCGACAGCACCTCGTACGCCCGGGACACCTCCTTGAACCGCTCGGCCGCCTCGGGCCCCGGGTTCACGTCCGGGTGCAGCTGCCGCGCGAGCCTGCGGTAGGCCCTCTTGATGTCCTCGGACGATGCGTCACGGCTCAGGCCGAGCACCGCGTAGTGGTCGCTCACCGGTGGTGGTCGCTCCTCGAGAGAGTGGTTGCTGTCGGAGGGTCGTCTCGGCTGTCAGCGCGAAGCTGCTGCTGCGCAGTCCGCTGATGATCGGGCTACCCCGAGATGATCCTCGACACGTAGCGGGCGACGGCGCGTACCGCCGCCATCGTGGTCGGGTAGTCCATCCGCGTGGGGCCGAGCACGCCCAGCCGTGCGACCACCTCGCCTCCGGACCCGTAGCCGCTCGACACCACCGACGTGCCGAGCAGCCCCTCGTGGTCGTTCTCGTGCCCGATCCGGACCGACACCCCGCTCGCCGGGTCGTCGGCCATCTCCGACAACAGCCGCAGCAGCACCACCTGTTCCTCGATGGCCTCGAGGACGGGCGACAGCGAGTCGAAGTCCCGACCCGACCGTGCGAGGTTCGCGGTACCGGCGAGGACGACGCGGTCCTCCCGTCCCGCCGTGAGCGAGTCCTCGACGGCCACGAGGACGGCGCGCACGACGTCCCGGTCCTCCGGCCGGAACGCGTCGGGCAGGCTGTCGAGGCGGTCGATGGCGGCCACCAGCGGCTGGCCGGCCGCCACCTCGTTCAGGTGCGCCCGCAGCTCGAGCACCAGGGCGTCCGGGACCGGGAGGTCCACGTCCACGGTCCGCTGCTCGATCCGGCCGCTGTCCGTGATGAGGACGACGAGCAGCCGGGAACCGCCGAGCGGCACGAGCTCGAGGTGCCGCACGTGCGACCGGCTGAGCGACGGGTACTGGACGACGGCGACCTGCCGCGTCAGCTGCGCGAGCGCCCGGACGGTCCGGTCGAGCACGTCGTCGAGGTCGACCGCGTCGGAGATCAGGGTCTGGATCGCCCGCCGCTCCGCCGGCGTCAACGGCTTGACGCTCGCCAACCGGTCGACGAACAGCCGGTACCCCTTGTCCGTCGGCACCCGTCCGGCGCTGGTGTGCGGCTGGGCGATCAGGCCCTCCTCCTCCAGCACCGCCATGTCGTTGCGGATGGTCGCCGGCGAGACGCCGAGGTTGTGCCGCTCGACGAGAACCTTCGACCCGACCGGCTCCCGGGTGGCGACGTAGTCCTCGACGATGGCGCGCAGCACAGCGTGCCGCCGCTCGTCGCTCATCTGCCGCCACCTCCCGGATGCCTCGGTTGCGTCAATCAAACGTCCAGCCCGGACCTCTCGTCGAGCGCCGCCCAGCCCGTCCGGCCTCTGGCACTCAGCCCCCTAGAGTGCCAGTCTAAGCCGTGTCGGAGCACGCCCCCGCTGGTCCGCGCCTCCTAATGTCGGCCGGGTGACCGACATCGCCCCTCGCGCCGGCGCTCGGGACCGGTACGGGCGGGACGTCCTCGCCGGTGCGCCGCCCCGCCGGCGGGTGCAGCGGGAGGTGCCCGCGTCGTCCGGCCTGGTCGTCGAGGACGTCGAGACGGGCTGGTGCGGTGCCGTCGTCCGCGTGGAGAGGAGCGGCGGGCTCCACGTGGTGGCCCTGGAGGACCGCCGGGGACGCACCCGCTCCTTCCCGCTCGGCCCGGGCTTCCTGCTG
>JBKHWX010000022.1:0-7757 GCA_046566325.1 Actinomycetes bacterium
GCAGCCGGACGACGAGGTGACCCGCGCCGAGCTGATGGTCGAGGCCGGCCAGCAGCTGGCTCTGGTGGGAGACCACGAGAGCGCGTTGACGGCGTACCGAGGTGCGGTGGAGACGGGCGAGGAGGTGGTCCCTGACGCGCGCTGCTTCGTGTTCTCGGCGCTCTTGACGCTGGGGCACCGCGAGGAGGCGGAGCAGCTGAACCAGGAGCTGCGCCGCGCCAGGCTCTCGCAGCCGGCCGCCTTCCTGTTCATGGGCGAGCACTGCGAGGAGGCGGGCCTCCTCGACGAGGCGAACCGCTGGTTCACAAAGGGAGTGCTGCGTTGGGGTCGCGAGGGGAAGACCGCCGTCGGACGCGTCCTGATCCAGTCGCGGTGGCGGGTGCGCAAGGCCATCGGCTTCCCACCGGACGAGTTCGACGAGCTCGCGCTGGAGTGGGAGAGCCTTCGGTCGGTCCTGGGTGTCGACGTCCTTGACGACCTGGACGACCTGGGCGAGCTGGACGACACCGACTGGAGCGGCGACCGGGACGACGACGAGCTCGACGACGACTGGGACGAACAGGTGGCCCGCGCTGGGTCGGCCTCGGTCGCTCGCAAGGCCCCCTGCCCGTGCGGCTCCGGGCGCAAGTACAAGCACTGCTGCGGTCGGACGACGACCGCCCCGGAAGGCTGACCAGCGCGGTCAGGAGGGGTCGGCTCGACCTTCGCCCTCCGCCGCCTGCGACGGCGGCTCGGTGGCCTTCCCCGGATGCCAGTCGGGGTGATGCAGGTGCTCCTCGAAGCCTTCGAGGGCCTCGGCCATGATCTCGGCTCCGGCGCCCTCCTCCTCCCCGAGGCGCCCACCCGTGTCGTCGTGCGGCATGTGCCGGATGGTGTCGTGGACGTACTGGGTCAGGTCCTCGTGCTCCTTGCCCGCGCCAGCCTCACGGTGTCCGTGCTTGCCGAAGATGCCCATCGGCTCCTCCCTCGCCTTCGCAGCTCCCCAGTCGGTCTCAACCGTCGTGGTGATGCTCTTCGACGTTACGCCCAGAGGGCGCTCGGCAGCATGACGAGGAGCCCATGCGGCCATCGGTGCCGCGACGAGTTGGACGTGGACGCGACGGGTGGGGGATGCGAACGCGCATGAGCACGTCGGGTCAGGGTGCGGCCAACACGGTTCTCTACCTCGTGCTGGTGGTCCTCGCGCTGGGCCTCGCCCGCATGCTCGGCGGGCCGGCGTTCAGGCCTCCGCTGCGGCCGGCGGCCGTCGCGCTGTGGCTGGTGGTCGCCGTCCCCTCGCTCGTGCAGCTGGTCGTGCCCGCCCTGCTGGACGCACTGATGCGCGACCCGGACCTGGTGATGCGAGGGCAGTGGTGGCGCCTGGCGACCTCGACCGTCGTCCAGGACGGCGGCGTCGCGGGCACTGTCTCGAACCTCGTCCTGCTCGCGCTGGTCGCCGTCGTCGCCGGGACCGTCTGGGGCGGCGCGCGGATGCTGGTCGTCGTCGCGGTCGTCCAGGTCGGGTTCGGGCTGTGGACGTCCGTGGTCTTCCCGTCGCCGGGCGCGGGGAACTCGGGTCTGACGTACGGCCTCGCCGCGTCGCTGGCCGGCCTCGCTCTGACGAGGGGAAGGCGTGAATCCCTGCCCGGCCGGCCTGGCGCCGACTCCCTGCTCGGGCCACGCCTGGCCCTCACGGTCGGCGTCGTCGCGGTCGGCGTCGCCCTTGTCGCACTGCTCGACTCGCACGGCGTCGCCGTCCTCGTGGGAGTGGTGACCGGCGTCGTGCTGGGAGCCGCCACCCCTCCCCAGTCGCTCGACGTGTCGCCGGCACGGCACCACGACGATGTCGGTGGCCGTCCCTAGCCTGGCTGCGTGCATCCGGAGTGGGCCACCGTGCTGACCGACGAGGCGATCCTCCTGGCCGTCGGAACCGAGGCGTTCCGGCAAGGCGCTGCCTACGCCCGGGACGGGAGGGTCTCCTCTATCAAGATGCCGCACAAGCAGAGCGTGCTGTTCGCGACGGTCCGCGGGCAGAGGTCCCACGCCTACCACACGTACGTCACGCTGCCGGAAGACGGCGGCGGCGACCTCGGGGGAATCCTGACGGCCTACTGCACGTGCCGGGTGGGGATGGACTGCAAGCACGCCGCCGCGGTGATGTTCGCCGCGCGGGAGGCGGCCGGTATCGGTCACGGCGGCGAACCGGCCGACGCGTGGGAGCGCTCCATCACGCAGCTGCTGCATGCCGGCGAGCGCGGTCAGGCTCGCCAGGGCGAGCCGATCGCGTTGCAGCTCGAGATGGTCGCCCCGACGCCCGCCGGAGGCCGCGGGCGGCTGCGGGTCCGGCCCGTCGTCCCCGGCAAGAACGGTGGCTGGGTCCGGACCGGCATCTCCTGGCGTGACCTCGGCATGGGCTACTGCCGTCGTGACTGCGACCCGCGCCACCGGTCGGCTCTGACCGCCCTCTACCACTCCCATCAGCCGGCCGACAGCAGCTACTACTACTCGTACGGCGACAGCGCCGTCTATCTCGACGAGTTCGGCCCGGCCCTCTGGCCGCTGCTGCAGCAGGCCGTGGACGTCGGCGTCTCGCTCGTCCCCGCCAAGGGGTCGCCGGGACCCCTCCTGTGCCGGGAACCCGCGCACGTGGCTCTCGACCTCAGGCGGCCGGCGCCCGGCTCGGAGGCGACGCTCGAGCCGGTGGTCACCGTCGGCGGGCGGCTGCTTCCGACGTCGGCGGTGACATTCCTGGGGACGCCGGCGCACGGCGTGTTCGCGGACTCCTCGGCCCTGCCGGACGCGGCCGGGAGCTCAGGACGACAGGGACTGCTGCTCGCGCCCATCCCCGAGCGGGTCAGCGCGGAGGTCTCACGGCTGCTGACCGGCGGGGAGCCGCTGCGGGTTCCCGACGCCCACGTCGACCGGTTCCTGACCACGTACTACCCGCGCCTGCGTCAGTTCGTGGCCGTCACGTCGTCCGACGGGACGGTCAGGATTCCCGAGATCGCGCCGCCCACGCTCGGTCTGCTCGTCGAGTACGAGCCGGGCCACCGGGTCCGGCTCACCTGGTCCTTCCGTTACGAGGTCGACGGGCACGTACGGCCCGTGGGTCTCGGTGCTGACGCCGCCGCCGAGGTCGTGCGGGACCCGCAGGCGGAGCAGGCGCTGCTCTCGGGGCTCCACCTGCCGGACGGCAGGCTGCCGCAGCTGCGGGCCCGGACGGCGGAGCGCGAGCTCGCCGAGCAGGTCGAGCTGCGCGGCATGGACGCCGTGTTCTTCACGGAGGACGCGCTTCCCGAGCTCCTGCAGCGCGACGACCTCGTCGTCGAGGTGCGCGGCGACCCACCGCCGTATCGCGAGGTCGACTCGGCCCCCGTGGTCCACCTGTCGACGACGGACTCGGCCGGCGACACGCACTGGTTCGACCTGGGCGTCAGGATCTCGCTGGACGACGAGGAGGTACCTTTCCAGCAGCTCTTCCTCGCCCTCGCGCGCGGCGAACAGCAGCTGCTGCTCGACAGCGGGACCTACTTCAGCATCGAACGTCCCGAGCTCGAGCAGCTGCGCCGGCTGATCGACGAGGCCCGAACGCTGCAGGACCGGCAGTCGCAGACGCTGCGGATCAGCAGGTACCAGGCCGGGCTCTGGGAAGAGCTCATGGAGCTCGGCGTCGTCGAGGCGCAGAGCAGCCGGTGGTCCGCCGCGGTCGGACGCCTCCTCGAGCTCGACCAGATCGCGCCGCCGCCGGTGCCGGCGAGCCTCTGCGCAGAGCTGAGGCCGTACCAGCTCGACGGGTACCGGTGGCTCAGCTTCCTGTGGCAGCACGAGCTCGGCGGGATCCTGGCCGACGACATGGGCCTCGGTAAGACCGTCCAGACCCTGGCCATGGTCTGCCGTGCCCGAGAGGCCGGCCAGCTGCCCCACCCGGTGCTCGTCGTCGCACCCACCAGCGTGGTGTCCACCTGGGCCGCCGAGGCCGCCCGCTTCGCGCCGCAGCTCGAGGTGGTGGCAGTTACGCAGACGCAGGCGAAGAGCGACGCTCTGCTCGGCGAACGCGTATCCGGTGCCGACCTCGTCGTGACCTCCTATGCCCTCTTCCGCATCGACTTCGACGCGTACGAGGCGCTGCCGTGGAGCGCGTTGGTGCTCGACGAGGCGCAGTTCGTCAAGAACCACCAGGCCAAGACCCACCAGTGCGCGAAGCGGCTCGAGGCGCCGGTCAAGCTCGCGATCACCGGGACGCCGCTGGAGAACAGCCTCATGGACCTGTGGGCGCTGCTCTCGATCGTGGCGCCCGGCCTGTTCCCGAGCCCCCAGAGATTCGCCGAGCTGTACCGGACCCCGATCGAGCGGGGCAGCGATCCCGAGCTGCTGGCCACCCTTCGCCGCCGGATCCGGCCGCTGATGCGGCGCAGGACGAAGGAGCAGGTGGTCGCCGAGCTGCCGCCGAAGCAGGAGCAGGTGCTCGAGCTCACCCTCAACCCGCGGCACGAGAAGATCTACCAGACGCACCTGCAGCGCGAGCGCCAGAAGGTGCTCGGCCTCATCGACGACATGGACAAGAACCGGTTCGCGATCTTCAGGTCGCTGACGCTGCTGCGCCAGCTCAGCCTCGACCCCTCGCTCGTGGACGAGAAGTACGCCGGAGTGCGCTCCAGCAAGGTCGACGCCCTGCTCGACCACGTGCGCGAGGTCGTCGGGGAGGGCCACCGTGCCTTGGTCTTCAGCCAGTTCACCGGCTTTCTCCGGACGGTCCGGGAGCGTCTCGACGAGGAGGGCATCCGGTACTGCTACCTGGGCGGCCGCACGAGGAACCGGGCGAGCCGCATCGAGGAGTTCAAGAACGGCGACGTTCCGCTGTTCCTCATCAGCCTCAAGGCCGGCGGGTTCGGCCTGAACCTTCCGGAGGCGGACTACTGCTTCGTCCTGGACCCCTGGTGGAACCCGGCGGCCGAGGCTCAGGCCGTCGACCGCGCCCACCGCATCGGGCAGACCAAGACGGTGATGGTGTACCGGCTCGTGTCGGCCGGCACCATCGAGGAGAAGGTGATGGAGCTCAAGGCGCGCAAGCAGGACCTGTTCACGCGCGTGCTGGACGACGACGGCCTGCTCTCGACGTCCCTCACCGCCGACGACATCAAGGGTCTGCTCGCGCCGTAGCGGACGGTCTACCGCTGTCGGTGCCCGTGTGCTCTTGTTGGCGGCGGCCCCATCCGCTGCGCCGGTCCGGCCGAGGCGGGCGAGCCAGTTGCTAGTGGTCCCACCCGGCGGGCGGCTTCGCCTCGAGGCCGCCTCATTCTCCCTCGATCGAGAGCCATGGACATGTCAATGTAGGGACATGTCCGCGATGGAGCACCGCCTTCAGCTGCGGCTGGACGACGAGCGGTACGCGGCTGTGGAGGCGGAGGCACGCCGGAGTGGGCGAAGCGTCGCCGCGGTTATCCGGGAGGCGATCGACTACCGCTACCTGCCGGACGCGGCCCGTCGTCGGCAGGCCGGTCGACGGCTGCTCGCGGTAAGCACCGGACGTCAGGAGCGCGAACCGGACTGGGAGGACGCCATGATCGCCTGTGACCGGGAGCTCGAACAGCACCTTGAGTCATGAGGCGCGGCTGTGGGCAGACGCGCGCTGTCCGGTTCTGCCCGGCCGCGGACATTGTGGAGGTGTCTCAGGCAACCCCCCTGTCGCATACCATCCTGGCCTGCGAGGCGGCACCTGCACGCAGACGCCGGCATCTCACCACCGTTCTGGAATCCTCAGCGCGCTGGTCATCATTGCCGGCGACGGCATCCCGACTGGGGATCTGTCCGCGCATGGGCGAGCTTCCTTGCCCTACTCGTCAGCTCGCGCGCGGTGCTGCTTGTGGGCGAGGCGATACAGCTCGGGCAGTGCGTCGTCATCCTTGGCCCGCCCGGCGGCTTCCTTGGAGCGGATCACGTCGTCCAGTGAGGCGACGTGGACGACTACCCCGTCGACGTCGCGTATCAAGGCGTGAGCCATGAGGTCATCGAACCCGTGCGTGCCGGCCGGCTCGAAGGTCAGGTCGATGTCGCCGTACGGGGTGCGCAGGTTCAGCACGCGAACACCGCGGAGTGCCGCGACGGACGTGTCGAACGGCAGTCCTTCGGGCGCGTTGTCGACGCGGATGCCCGCTCGTAGCTCTCGCAGCGCCGCGATGAGCCTGAACAGGTTCTCCGCGGTGCTCGCCGGCGTGATGTCGATGTCTTGCGTGGGTCGACGCGCTCCGTGCACGGTGGCCGCGTAACCACCGATCAGCACATAGTGGACGCCATGGCGATCGAGCACGGCCAACATGTGACCGGGCCGTAGTTCGGGCCGTAGTTGTGGTGCGGTCACTGGCCCGCGACCGGAGCCGTACGCAATGCTGTTGCCAACTTGGTGGTTGCTTCGTCCGCGGCTCTCCGGTCCTCAGTGCTCAACCCGGCGTTGAGCGAATCCAGCACGTCGTCGTGATCGTCGTAGGACTCCAGCCGTGTGCGCAGCTCCAGGTCGGCGGAGACCACGATGCGATCAAGCAGCGGCAGCGTCGGCTGCATCGCGCCCGACTCGATACGCCCGATCGTCGACTGTGGCACTCCGGCCGCGTCAGCAAGCTGCCGCTGGGTCCAGCCGCGTTTCGCGCGCACCATGCGCAGCAGGTTCCCCGCCCATCGTTCGCTGTACCGCTGCCGTGTGGGACCCATCGTCACCATCGACACATGATAGCCGATCAGCGATCGCGTTGCTCCGCTCTGCTGCAGGCGCACCGGAGGAGGAGTCGAGCGCCCGGGCGGGAACATCGCACGCGGGCAGGTGGTTGAGTACAACAGACTCAAGTTTCATCAGCGTCGAGTTGACAAGCTACCGATGCTTGCGGGAACTTGAGTGTTAGCAACTCAAGCAGAACTTCCCGATCCCTTCCACTGGAGGAACCGAACATGACACGTGCGGTCGGTATCGACCTGGGCACCACCAACTCGGTGGTCTCCGTCCTCGAGGGCGGCGAGCCCACTGTCATCGCGAACGCCGAGGGTGGGCGCACGACGCCTTCCGTCGTCGCGTTCGCCAAGTCCGGCGAGCCGCTCGTCGGTGAGATCGCCAAGCGGCAGGCGGTGACGAACGTCGACCGCACCATCCGCTCGGTCAAGCGGCACATGGGCACCGACTGGTCGGTGACGATCGACGGCAAGAAGTACACGGCGCAGGAGATCTCAGCCCGCGTGCTGCAGAAGCTCAAGAGGGACGCCGAGGAGTACCTGGGCGAACCCGTCACCGACGCGGTCATCACCACCCCCGCGTACTTCAACGACGCTCAGCGCCAGGCCACGAAGGAGGCCGGCGAGATCGCGGGCCTGAACGTCCTGCGCATCATCAACGAGCCCACAGCCGCCGCCCTCGCCTACGGCCTCGACAAGGGCAAGGAGGACGAGCTCATCCTCGTCTTCGACCTCGGCGGCGGGACGTTCGACGTGTCCCTGCTGGAGGTCGGCAAGGACCCGGAGGACAACTTCTCCACCATCCAGGTCCGCGCGACGAGCGGTGACAACCACCTCGGCGGTGACGACTGGGACCAGCGGATCGTCGACCACCTGGTGACGACCGTGAAGAACTCCTCGGGCGTCGACCTGTCCAAGGACAAGATCGCCATGCAGCGCCTTCGTGACGCCGCGGAGCAGGCCAAGAAGGAGCTGTCGACCGCGACGACGACGAACATCAACCTGCAGGACCTCTCCATGAGCGAGAACGGCCCAATTCACCTCGACGAGACGATCAGCCG
>JBKHWX010000023.1:0-4681 GCA_046566325.1 Actinomycetes bacterium
CCCGGTCACAGGTACCTGCTCGCAGGCGAGCGGCGACATGGGTGAACACCCGTCGTCCGCGATCGCTGCGACCGGTTGGATCGCGCCCACCGTCGTCCCGACGGCAAGGGTCACGATCCACGCCAGCAGGCGACGGGCCGTCAGGCCCACCGCAGTTCGCTTTTCGCTTTCGGACATCCGTCCGCAAACCCCCTTGCGCGGCAGCCCGCGCCCGTAGACAGACCGGCGGACGCCGGCCAGGACGCAGTCTCGGGTCGAAGGTCCTGCCACGGGCAAGGCCGAGGAGGACCACTTTCACGTGGGTCTGCTCCCACGCCGAGTCGGCCGGTCCGGCTAGCCCAGGGTTCCGGAGAGGGGCCGGCGCGCGCGTGGAGGGTCGCTGCCCAACCCGACGGGGAGGTCGTTCAGGGCCGCCGAGCACGCACGGAGCGGACCGGTACGGTGCCGGAGCGGGCCCCCGAACGGGGGACGCGTGGGAGCGACAGGTCCGGACCGGGCCGTGACCGTGCGTGACCGTGGCTGGGCGTGACAGAGGAGGACGACGTGCTGGTCGTGAGCAGGTACCGGCCTCCGGCGGGGACGCTCCCGGACGTGGAGGGACTGGCCGCCCAGGTCCTCGCGGCGCTGGCCGACCGGGCCGGCTTCCGCTCGGGCTGGTGCGGACGCAGCACGGAGGACGCCTCCCTGTGGCTGCTCGTCACCGAGTGGGAGTCCGTAGGGACCTACCGCCGGGCCTTGTCCTCGTACGACGTCCGCGTGGCCCTGGCCCCCTTGATGCACCTCGCAGTCGACGAGCCGGCGGTGTTCGAGGTACTGGTCCGCCAGAGCCCGGAGGGGGTCGCGCGGTTCGGCAGCGACCTGGCTGCCGATAGCCTTTGACCTCCGTTTTCCGCCGACACCCAGCCGGATGGAGTGATCGTCCGTGGCCGCACCCGCCAGCACCATCGACACCGTCGTCAGCCTCTGCAAACGGCGAGGGTTCGTGTTCCCCTCGGGCGAGATCTACGGGGGGACGCGCTCGGCCTGGGACTACGGGCCGCTGGGCGTCGAGCTGAAGGAGAACATCAAGAGGCAGTGGTGGCGTTCGGTCGTCACCGGGCGGGACGACATCGTCGGCATCGACTCGTCCGTGATCCTGCCGCGCCAGACGTGGGTCGCGTCGGGCCACCTCAGCGCCTTCAGCGACCCGCTGACAGAGTGCCAGTCCTGTCACAAGCGCTTCCGCGCGGACCAGCTCGAGGACGAGTACGAGGCGAAGAAGGGCCGGCCGCCCGAGAACGGTCTCGCCGACATCGCCTGCCCGAACTGCGGCACCCGTGGAGCATGGACCGAGCCGCGCGACTTCAATATGATGCTGAAGACGTACCTCGGGCCGGTGGAGGACGAGTCGGGGCTGCACTACCTGCGGCCGGAGACGGCGCAGGGCATCTTCGTCAACTTCCTCAACGTGATGGGCGCCGCGCGCAAGAAGCCGCCGTTCGGGATCGGGCAGATCGGCAAGTCCTTCCGCAACGAGATCACGCCCGGCAACTTCATCTTCAGGACGCGCGAGTTCGAGCAGATGGAGATGGAGTACTTCGTCGAGCCGGGCACCGACGAGGAGTGGCACGAGTACTGGATCGCCGAGCGCACCGACTGGTACGTGGACCTCGGGATCGCCCGCGAGAACCTGCGACACTTCGAGCACCCCAAGGAGAAGCTGTCGCACTACGCGAAGCGGACCGTCGACATCGAGTACCGGTTCGGCTTCACGGGCTCCGAGTGGGGGGAGCTCGAGGGCATCGCGAACCGCACCGACTTCGACCTCAGCACCCACACCGAGCACTCCGGGGTCGACCTCAGCTACTTCGACCAGCTGAAGAACGAGCGGTGGGTGCCGTACGTCATCGAGCCGGCTGCGGGGCTGACCCGTTCGCTCATGGCGTTCCTCATCGACGCCTACGGGGAGGACGAGGCACCGAACACCAAGGGTGGCGTCGACAAGCGCGTGCTGCTGCGCCTCGACCCCCGGCTGGCTCCGGTGAAGGCGGCGGTCCTGCCGCTGTCCCGCAACGAGGACCTCTCCCCCAAGGCCCGCGACCTGGCCGTTCGGCTGCGGCGAGTCTGGAACGTCGAGTTCGACGACGCCGGCGCGATCGGACGGCGCTACCGCCGTCAGGACGAGATCGGCACCCCGTTCTGCCTCACCGTCGACTTCGACACCCTCACCGACCAGGCCGTGACCGTGCGGGAGCGCGACTCGATGGCTCAGCAGCGGGTGTCCCTGGACAAGGTGACCGAGTACCTGGCGTCGCGGCTTCCCGGCTGCTGACGCCGGCACGCCGTCCGGGTGCATCCGGTCCGGCTCCGCCATCCGGGCGAGACACAGCCAGGTAGGTGAAAGTTGGCCTAAACCGGCCGATGGGCTGGCTGCCACTCCTAGCCTCCGGGCTATCGAGAACGGACAGCACAGCGGGGGGTCACGGCGGATGAGAGCGGCGGAAGCAGGCACGTACCGGTACGACACGGGTGCGAACGACCAGCCGGTGAGCGCGGTGGTCGTCTGCGGCCTGCCGATCCTGTCCACCAGCCTGAAGCACCAGCTCCAGCCCGCGATCACCCTGACTGCCGTGGTGCGGCCCGACGAGAAGCCGCAGGACGTCGTCCGCCAGCGCCAGGCCGACCTCTGCATCCTGGTCGCCCCGCTCGGGTCGGGCTCCCTGCGGCTCATCGAGAGCGTGGTCGCCGCCTCCCCCCGGACACGTGTCGTCATCCTCAGCGCGGACGACGCGCCGGCCGCCGAGGTGCTCAACGCCCTGTCGGCCGGAGCGGACGGATGGCTTCCGCTCCACATCGGCGCGGACCAGCTGGTGAAGGCCCTGAGGGGCGTCGCTATCGGCGAGGCCTCGATCCCCCGCCGCCTGATGGCCGACCTGCTGGAGGAGATGCGAGGGACGACGTCGCGTCGGCTCGTGCGGCCGGACGGTTCCCGGGTACACCTGTCGCGGCGCGAGTTCGAGGTCCTCAGCGGGCTGGCCGAGGGGCTGAGCACGGCCGAGGTGGCGCTGCAGCTGGGCATCGGCGAGGCGACCGTGCGTGGCTACCTCGCAAGCGCCGTCCGTCGGGTGGGCGTGCCGGACCGGCACGCCGCCGTGGAGCTCATGCGTTCGGCGAGCTAGCGCGCGGAAGGGCGCCTTGACGAGGGCCGTTCTGGAAATGAGAATGGTTCTATGTTTCGCCTCGTCGCTCTCGTGGCCCTGCTCGGGCTGCTGGCGGGGTGCGGGGCGACGGGTCAGGGTCGCTCGGACGGCCGGCTACGCGTCGTCGCGAGCTTCTACCCCCTGCAGTTCGTCGCAGAGCGTGTGGGCGGCGAGCATGTCTCCGTCACCAACCTGACGAAGGCGGGCGCAGAGCCTCACGACCTCGAGCTCTCGCCCCGGGACGTCGCGGCGGTCGACGAGGCCGACCTCGTGCTCTACCTGCGAGGCTTCCAACCAGCCGTGGACGACGCCGTCACGGCGCAGGCGGCCGACCGCGGCTTCGACGTCGGCGAGGTCGCGCACCTGGAGCCGGTCGCGCCGCCCGCGGACAACCAGCAGCAGACGGCTGCACATGGCGGCAACGGCTCGGCACGCGGTGCTTTGGACCCGCACTTCTGGCTGGACCCGACGCGGCTGGCGGACGTGGCGGACGCCACCGCGTCCCGGCTCGCAAAGATCGACCCGTCCTCGGCGACGGCCTACCGAGAGAACGCCCATGCTCTCCGGGTCGACCTGCAGACCCTGGACGACGAGCTTCGACAGGGCCTCGCAGACTGCCGCAGCACCGACCTCGTCACGAGCCACAGCGCCTTCGGCTACCTTGCCCGCCGGTACGGGCTCGAGCAGGTCGGCATCGAAGGGCTGAACCCGGAGGGCGAGCCTCGGCCACAGGACCTCGCGGAGGTCGCGCGCTTCGTCCAGGCGCATCACGTCTCGACCATCTACTACGAGACGCTGGTCAGCCCGGTCGTCGCGCGGACCGTCGCCCGGGAGACCGGCGCCGGCACCGCGGTCCTCGACCCCCTCGAGGGACTGACCGACCAGTCGGCCGGCAAGGACTACCTGCAGGTGATGCGGGCCAACCTCGAGACCCTCCGGAAGGGGCAGTCGTGCGCATGAGCGGGCACAGCGACGAAGGAGCCCGACGGCACAGCGACGAAGGAGCCCGACGGCACAGCGACCGTGCCGTGGGGAGCGCTGTGCCGGAGCGGGAGCCGGTGATCCGGCTGCGGAGCGCCTCGATCGGCTACGGCGGCAGTCCGGTGGTTCGCGACCTGGACTTCGAGCTGCACGGCGGCGAGGTGGTCGCCGTCCTCGGGGCGAACGGCTCCGGCAAGTCGACGCTCGTTCGCGGCGTCCTCGGCCTGGCCCAGCTGCAGGCCGGGTCGCTCGAGCTGTTCGGCGTGCCGGCGGAGCGGTTCCGCGACCGGGCCCGCATCGGGTACGTCCCGCAGCGGCAGACCGCCGGTGGGACCGTGCCCGCCACCGTCTGGGAGGTGGTGAGCAGCGGCCGGCTGCCGCGTGCGGGCCTCACCGGCCGGCTGAGCAAGGCCGACCGATCCGCGGTGGACGAGGCGATCGACCAGGTCGGTCTCGGCGGGCGCAAGCGCTCGTCGCTGGCGGAGCTGTCAGGAGGACAGCAGCGCCGCGTGCTCATCGCG
>JBKHWX010000024.1:0-11056 GCA_046566325.1 Actinomycetes bacterium
CTGCTCGTGGGAAGCCTGCTGGGTGCGCTCATCGTGCAGGTCTTCAACAGCGGCCTCGCCCTCGCCGGCGTCGACCCCAACTACCAGGTGCTCGCCACCGGCATCCTGGTCATCCTCGCCGTCTCGGTCGACCAGTGGATCAGAAGGGTGAAGGCATGACGACGACATCCGGCGCGACGGCATCGGCCTCGCGGGCGTCGGCGGGCGAGACCCCGGTGCTCGAGGCCACGGGGCTCGTCAAGCTGTTCGGCCGGGTCGTCGGGCTGCGGGGAGTCGACCTCAGGCTGTTCCCCGGCGAGATCCTCGCCGTCATCGGTGACAACGGTGCAGGGAAGTCGACGCTGATCAAGTGCCTCTCCGGGGCCCTGATCCCGGACCAGGGCACCTTGAGGGTGGACGGCCGGGAGGTGCACTTCAAGGCCACCCAGGACGCGCGGGAGGCGGGGATCGAGACCGTCTACCAGACGCTCGCGGTCGCGCCGGCGCTCGACATCGCCAGCAACCTGTACCTGGCGCGCGAGATCCGGCGGAAGGGCTTCGCCGGCAGCGTGCTGCGGATGCTCGACACCGGGGCGATGAAGCAGCATGCCAGCGAGCACATCAAGAGTCTCGGGATCACGACGCTGCAGAACATCGACCAGGCGGTCGAGACGCTGTCCGGCGGTCAGCGGCAGGTGGTCGCCGTGGCACGCACCGGCGCGTTCGGCAGCAAGGTCGTCATCCTCGACGAGCCGACCGCCGCGCTCGGCGTCCGCGAGACGGCGCAGGTGCTGCGGCTGGTCGAGGACCTGAAGGCCAAGGGCCTGGGGATCATCCTGATCAGCCACAACATGCCGAACGTCTTCGACGTCGCCGACCGCATCCACGTCCAGCGGCTCGGCGGCAGCGCAGGGGTGATCAGCCCGAAGACGCACACCATGCAGGACGCGGTGGCGATCATGACCGGGGCGATGACCGTGCCGGTCGAGGAGCAGAGCCTTCGTTAGGAGCTACCGCCCAGCCCGCAGCACCAGAGTCAGCCTGCAAAACCCACTCAGACGTTGCGGAACCGGTTGATCCTCGGCAGGAACCGCTCCCGCTTGTCGGGGTTGCGCACGCCGAGACCCTCCTGCGGTGCCAGGCAGAGCACGCCCACCTTGCCCTGGTGCGCGTTGCAGTGGACGTCGTACGCCGCCTGACCGGTCTTGGCCAGTGGGTACGTCTTCGACAGGGTCGGGTGGATCAGGCCCCGGTTGATCAGGTCGTTGGCCTCCCACGCCTCCCGGTAGTTGGCGAAGTGGGAGCCGACGATGCGCTTCAGGTGCATCCACAGGTAGCGGTTGTCGTACTCGTGGAGGAACCCCGACGTGGACGCGCAGGTCACGACCGTGCCTCCGCGCCGCGCGACGTAGACGCTGGCGCCGAAGGTCTCGCGCCCCGGGTGCTCGAAGACGATGTCCACGTCCCGCCCGCCGGTGAGCTCGCGGATGCGGTTGCCGAACCGCTTCCACTCCTTGGGGTCCTGGGTCGTCTCGTCCTTCCAGAACCGGAAGCCCTCCGCGCGGCGGTCGATCACCAGCTCCGCGCCGAGGGAGTGGCAGATCGCCGCCTTGTCGGGGCTCGACACCACGCAGACCGGCGTCGCCCCGGCGGCGAGCGCCATCTGCGTCGCGTACGAGCCGAGCCCCCCGGAGGCGCCCCAGATCAGCACGGTGTCGCCGAGCTTCAGGGCCGCGCCGTTCTTGGAGATGAGCTGCCGGTACGCGGTGGAGTTCACGAGGCCGGGGCAGGCGGCCTCCTCCCACGTCAGGTGGTCCGGCTTCGGCATCAGCTGGTTGGACTTCACGAGCGCGAGCTGCGCCAGGCCGCCGAAGTTGGTCTCGAAGCCCCAGATGCGCTGCTCGGGGTCGAGCATCGTGTCCGCGTGGCCGTCCGGGTGCTCGAGCTCGACCGAGAGGCAGTGCGCCACCACCTCGTCGCCCGGGTGCCACGCGTTCACGCCGGGGCCCGTGCGCAGGACGACGCCCGCGAGGTCTGAGCCCACGACGTGGTACGGCAGGTCGTGGCGCGAGTTCAGCTCCGACGTCCGCCCGTACCGCTCGAGGAACCCGAAGGTCGACATCGGCTCGAAGATCGACGTCCAGACCGTGTTGTAGTTGACGGCGCTCGCCATCACGGCGACGAGTGCCTCGCCCGGCCCCACCTCGGGGGTGGGGACGTCGTCCAGGTGCAGGCTGCGTCGCGGGTCCTTGTCGGCGGACTTCATGCCGGCGAACAGGCCCACCTCGTCCTTGCGGACGGTGATGCCCTGGTAGTGGTCGGGCACCTCGGCGCTGGCCACGGCGTCGGGGTCGGGGCCCTTGGGCCCGTCCGGCGGGATCAGGTCGAGGATGTGCTGCACGCGGGCCTCCACGCGTCGGCGGGGCGGGGGATGTGCGGGGGACGTTACTGCCCAGTTGCCTACCGGGACGATACATCCCGTTCGTGACGCCCGTCACGGAGCCCGGCGTCGTCCGCTCGGGTCAGCCGCCTGCACTCGGGTCGGGACTCCGCTCATGTCACGAAGAGGCGCCGGAGGCGGCCTGGACCAGCTCGACGAGGACGCCGCCGGCGTCCTTCGGGTGGACGAAGTTGACGCGGCTGTCCGACGTCCCCCGGCGCGGCTGGTCGTACAGCAGGCGCAGCCCGCGTCCGCGCAGCGTGCGGCTGACCGACTCGATGTCGGCGACCCGGTAGGCGACCTGCTGCACGCCCGGCCCGGAGCGGTCGAGGAACTTCGCGATCGTCGACTCGGGTGTCAGCGGCGCCAGCAGCTGGACGCAGGAGTGGGGCGCGTCGGCGGGGCCCACGCCCATCATCGCCTCCCGTACGCCTTGCTCGGCGTTCGTCTCGGTGTGCAGGAGCGCCATCCCGAAAGCGCGGCGGTAGAACTCGATCGCCTCGTCGAGGTCGGGGACGGCGACCCCGACGTGGTCGATGGCGGTGAACAGGGGCTCGTCCCCGGCGGTCTGCTGGCTCGCGTCCATGACCGCAAGGCTACGAGCGCCAGCGACGCCAGGACGCAGGTCGTGACGAACCGCCCTAGGGTGCGGAGGTGGAGATCGACAGCGAGCGGTTCGCGGAGGCGATCGTCGTCCTCGCGGACACCCTGGTGGACCAGTTCGACGTCGTCGACCTGCTGCACGAGCTCACCACGCGCTGCGCCGAGCTGGTGGGGGCCGACGCCGCGGGGCTCGTCCTCGCGGATACCGACGGGGTGCTCCGGTTCGTCGCGTCCACCACCGTGCAGGCAACGTTCGTCGAGCTCCTGCAGCTGCACCAGGACGAGGGACCGGCCATCGACTGCTACAGCTCGGGCCGACAGGTGGAGGAGGCCGACCTGCTGACGGCCGAGCAACGGTGGCCGTCGTTCTTCAGGAAGGCCGTCGAGGCGGGCTTCCGCTCCGTCAACGCCCTGCCGCTCCGGCTCCACGGGGACGCGCTGGGCGCGTTGAACCTGTTCTGCCGACGACCCGGGGGGATCACGGCCGAGCACGTCAGGTTGGCGCAGGCACTGGCGGACCTCGCGACGGTCAGCATGGTCCAGGCCCGTCGCGCCCAGGAACAGGAGGAGGTGGCCGCGCAGCTGCAGCACGCGCTGGACAGCCGGGTGGCCATCGAGCGGGCCACAGGGCTTGTCGCGGGTAGGACGGGCCGGGACATCGACGACGCCTTCTCCCTGCTGCGGGCGTCGGCACGACGAGCGAGGCGCCCTCTGTCGGAGATGTCACGTGACATCGTGGACGGCCGGATGGACGTCGACTCCCTCGACGAAGGGGCAGCCCCGGGAACACGACGTCAGGGCGTGTGAACGGCGAGGACGGCCCAGAGGATCTTGCCGCCGTCCGCGCTGGGAACGTGGCCCCACGCATAGGCCAGCCGGTCGACGATGAGGAGTCCGCGGCCTGCTCTCCGGTAGTCGCTCGACGGCTGGGGGCTTGGAGGTGTGGCGCTGCCGTCCCGCACCGCGAGCCGTAACCAGCTGTCGATCCGCGCGAGCGTCACCTCCAAGCTCGTCCCGGCGTGGACGACTGCGTTGGTCACGAGCTCGTTGACGATCAGGCACGCGGGCGGGATGGCGGCGGCGAGACGCCAGTCGAGGCAGGTCCGTGAGACCAGGTGCCGGGCCTCCCGCGCAGCGCGCGCTTGGGGCTCCAGCCTCAGCGACACGCGCTGGACCACGTCGTCGGCGGCGACCGCCGTCACCGCCCGGTCCACCCCCGGGGCGACGTGGACGAACAGGCTCATCGGGTGGCTGCGCAGCAGCGAGCGGACGCGGGCGTCCGGCGAGGTGACGGCGAACGACGTGCCGGGCCAGTCGCGGACGCGTTCGCCGAGGGCTATCAGACGGTCGAGGTCCGCCTCGGTCACCGGCCCCTGGGCGGCGGAGAGGTCCACGACGACGGCGCGGGGTGCTTCTCCCAAGGCGACCTCGGCCTCCAGGGCCAAGGTGCTCGTGACCTGGCTCCAGTTCCCCGCGGCACGGAGGACGACGACATCGCTGCACGGCTGGACCAGTGTCAGCGCGGCCTCCCCGAGAGGGTGGGTGCCTGGCGATCTGCCGGTTGCTGCCTGCCGCGTTGCTGCCTCCGGCGCGCCCGTAGCCGGCCGCTGCTTGGTCATGGCGTACCCCTGTGTCGCTCGCTGCTGAACGATCGCCGAGTCGCCGGGGTCTGGGGCAACCACGCAGCGCAGACTGTATGAGCGCTGACCGCCGGTCTCAAGCCATCCGGTCCACTTCGAGCGAACCCGTCTCGAGCCGACGTCCGTCTCGGGCGAACGTCCGTCCGAGGCGAAGGGGAGCCTCCGCCGGGCGTCAGAGGCCGAACATCGCAAGCCACTGGTCCCAGAAGGCCAGGGCGATGACGACGACGAAAATCCCGTACCAGGCGACGAGCAGCACGACGTGGTAGTCACCAACGGCGGCGACGCGCGCCCTGGCGCGCGGCGAGAGGCCGAGGTGCCCGGCCGAGCCCGCGTGCAGCACCGTGTAGAGCAGGATCGGCAGGGTCACGACCCAGACGACCATGCAGTACGGGCAGAGCGCGCCGATGCGGAAGACGCTCTCGAACGCCAGCCAGTGCACGAACACCGCGGCGAGGACCTCACCGGCGACCAGCCCCCACCAGAACCACGGCCGGAACCGGGCACCCGCGAGCAGCGCGGCCCCGATCGCGACGACGACCGGGAACCCGGCGACCCCGAGCAGGGGGTTGGAGAACCCGAAGACGTTCGCCTGGCCGGTCTGCATCACCGAGCCGCAGCTGAGGAGCGGGTTGATGCTGCAGCTGGGTCGGTAGGAGGGGTCGATCAGCAGCTGGATGCGCTCGACCACGAGGTCGAAGGACGCGAAGAAGCCGAGGGCGCCGCCGACCAGGAGCAGCCAGGGCAGGGACCGCCCGGCGACGCCGCGGCCTGCCCCGTCGTCCAGCAGTCCGTCGTCCAGCAGTCCGTCGTCCACCGGCCCGTCGTCCAGCAGTCCGTCGTCCAGCAGTCCGTCGTCCACCGGCCCGTCGTCCACCGGCCCGTCGTCCACCGGCCCGTCGTCCACCGGCCCGTCGTCAACCAGGTCGTCGGCGTCATCGCGCGCCACGGCCGAACCGCGAGCCGCGTGTGCACCCCGAGCTGTCGTCATCGTCGCGCTCTCTCTCGGGGACGGGCACCGGCCCGTCCGGTGGTCTCGCTCGCCCTATCGTCCCACCGAGTCCCCTCCTGAACCCAGCGGCGTGAGTGCCGTCGTGACGTCCGCCACGCGCTCCGTCCGCCGTCTGGCGTGCTGGGTAGTGTGAGGGAACCGAGGGACGACGCCTTCGAGGAGCCTTCGAGGAGGAAGCATGTCCAACTCCCGTACGTCCGTGCTCGTCGCCGGGGCACGTACCCCGATGGGCCGGCTGCTCGGTTCCCTGAAGGACTTCTCCGCGCAGGACCTCGGGGGAGTCGCTATCAAGGGCGCCCTCGACAAGGCCGGTGTCAGCCCCGAGCAGGTCGAGTACGTGATCATGGGTCAGGTGCTGTCCGCAGGCTGCGGGCAGGCGCCCTACCGGCAGGCCGCGGCCAAGGCCGGCATCCCGATGGACGTGCCCGCGCTTGGCGTCAACAAGGTCTGCCTCTCCGGCATCGAGGCGGTCGCCCTCGCCGACCAGCTGATCCGTGCGGGCGAGTTCGACATCGTCGTCGCCGGCGGCATGGAGTCGATGACCCAGGCGCCGCACCTGATGGAGAAGTCCCGCTCCGGCTACAAGTACGGCGACGTCACCGTGCGCGACCACATGGCCTACGACGGGCTCTGGGACGCCTTCACCGACCAGGCGATGGGCGGGCTCACGGACGCGGCGAACACCGGCGACCGGCAGTTCAGCCGGGAGGAGCAGGACGCCTACTCCGCCCGCAGCCACCAGCTCGCGGCCGAGGGCTGGAAGAACGGCATCTTCGACGAGGAGGTCGTGCCCGTCGAGATCCCGCAGCGGAGGGGTGAGCCGCTGCAGTTCAAGGAGGACGAGGGCATCCGTCCGGACACGACCGTCCAGACGCTTGCCAAGCTGCCCCCCGCCTTCCGCGAGGACGGCACGATCACTGCCGGGTCGGCGTCCCAGATCTCGGACGGCGCAGCCGCGGTCGTCGTGATGAGCAAGGAGAAGGCGACCGAGCTGGGCCTGACCTGGCTCGCCGAGATCGGCGCGCACGGCGTCGTCGCCGGACCGGACTCCACCCTGCAGGACCAACCCGCCCGCGCCATCGAGAAGGCGTGCGCGAAGGAGGGCATCAAGCCCGGCGACCTCGACCTCGTGGAGCTGAACGAGGCGTTCGCCGCCGTGGCGCTGGCTAGCGCGAAGTCCCTCGGCATCGACCTCGACAAGGTCAACCCCAACGGCGGCGCGATCGCCCTGGGCCACCCGATCGGGATGTCCGGCGCGAGGATCGTGCTGCACCTCGCGCTCGAGCTGAGGCGTCGCGGCGGAGGTGTCGGCGCCGCCGCGCTGTGCGGCGGCGGCGGCCAGGGCGACGCGCTCATCGTGCGGGTGCCGCAGGCGTGATGCGGACGGCGCAGGGCCCGGGACGCTGACGGGCCGCGCGATGGCATCCGGTGCTGTGCCGGCTCGCTCCGCCGTCGACGTAGCCGATCTGGTCAGCCGTGCCCGGGACGGTTCACCTCGTGCCGTCGCACGCCTGATCTCCCTGGTCGAGAACGCCTCGCCGGCCCTTCGCGACGTGATGGCCGCGCTGGCGCCGGACACGGGAGAGGCCTGGGTGGTCGGGATCACCGGCTCGCCGGGTGTCGGCAAGTCGACCTCGACGAACGCGCTGGTCGCCGCGTTGCGCCGGCGGGACCTAAGGGTCGGCGTCCTGGCCGTGGACCCCTCGTCCCCCTTCTCGGGCGGCGCCCTGCTCGGGGACCGCATCCGGATGCAGGACCACGCCCTCGACCCGGGCGTCTACATCCGGTCGATGGCGAGCCGCGGTCACCTCGGGGGCCTCTCGTGGGCCACGCCCCAGGCGGTACGCGTGCTGGACGCCGCGGGCTGCGACGTCGTCCTCGTCGAGACCGTGGGGGTCGGCCAGAGCGAGGTGGAGGTGGCGTCGCTCGCCGACACGACGCTCGTGCTGCTCGCGCCCGGCATGGGGGACGGCGTCCAGGCGGCGAAGGCGGGCGTGCTCGAGATCGGCGACCTCTTCGTCGTCAACAAGGCCGACCGCGAGGGCGCGCAGGCGACGGTCCGTGACCTGCGGAACATGATCTCGCTCGGCGAGCGGCGGCAGCCGGGCGACTGGCGGCCCCCGGTCGTGAAGACGGTCGCCTCCCGGAGCGAGGGCGTCGACGAGCTCGTCGAGGAGCTCGACAAGCACCGCGCCTGGCTGGCCGAGACGGGAGAGCTGGGCCGGCGGCGGCTGCGCCGGGCGTCCGGGGAGGTGGAGGCGCTGGCGCTCACCGCGCTGCGCGAGCGGATGGGCGACGTGCGCTCCGGCAGCGGGCTCGACGAGCTCGCGCAGCGCGTCGTGGCGGGCGAGCTCGACCCGTATGCGGCCGCCGACAGGCTCGTGAGCGATGTCACCGGCGAACAGGTGACGGCGGCGGGAGTGGCTGTCGGAGGCCCTCCTTAGAGTGGGGAGCGTGTTGAACACGATCAACGTCGGGGGACGTCCACACAGCGCGGTCCAGGCGGCCGCCATCGAGGTGACCGGGCTCACCAAGCGGTACGGCGACCTGGTCGCGGTGGACGGCGTGTCGTTCGAGGTGGCGGAGGGCGAGTTCTTCGGCATCCTCGGCCCGAACGGAGCAGGAAAGACCACCACGCTGGAGATCGTCGAGGGGATCCGCGAGCCCGACGCCGGTGACGTGCGGCTGCTCGGGGAGCGGCCGTGGCCGCGCAACCCTGGGCTGCTGCCCCGGATCGGGGTCCAGCTGCAGGCCAGCGCGTTCTTCGAGAAGCTGACCGCCCGCGAGCAGCTGCAGACGTTCGGCGACCTCTACGGGGTCTCCCGGGCGCGCGTGGGGGAGATGCTCGAGCTCGTCGGCCTGAGCGAGAAGGCCGACGTCCGTGAGGACCGCCTGTCCGGCGGGCAGCGGCAGCGTCTGTCGATCGCCTGCGCGCTCGTGCACGACCCGGAGATTGTCTTCCTCGACGAGCCCACCGCGGCCCTCGACCCGCAGGCGAGGCGCAACCTCTGGGACGTGCTCCGAGACATCCAGAAGCGCGGCACCACCGTCGTGTACACCACCCACTACCTCGACGAGGCCGAGACGCTCTGCGACCGCGTGGCGATCCTCGACCGCGGCCGCGTCCTGGCGCTCGACACGCCCGCGTCGCTGGTGCGGGGTCTCGACGCTCCGACCCGGGTGGCGCTGCCCCCGGGTGTGCTGGACCTCGCGACCGCGCGCAGCCTGCCCGGGGCGGACGACGTGCTCGAGGACGACGGCGACGTCGTCGTCTCGACACGCTCGCCCGCCGTGCTCGTGGCGGCTCTCGCCGAGCGCGACGCCCTCGACGGCGTCAGCGTGCGCACCGCGACCCTCGAGGACGTCTTCCTCACGTTGACCGGACGGGAGTACCGGGCATGAGCCAGACGTCGACCCGGGCGGTGTCGGCTCGAAGGACGCCGGCCGGGCGAGGCGCCGTCGAGGTGAGGCCGTCGGCGGTCGGACAGCTGAGGTCCCTCTCCCGGGCGATGCTGCGGGGGTTCTTCCGCGACCGGACGTCCCTGTTCTTCACGTTCCTCTTCCCGCTGATGTTCCTCGTCGTCTTCGGGCTCGTCTTCCGCAGCGGCGGCGAGAGCCGGACCGAGCTCGCCGTGGTCGGCGCCGGTCCCGTGATCTCGGCCCTGCCGGAGCACGTCGTCGAGCCGGTCGAGTTCTACTCCGCGGACGAGGCGATCGAGGCGGTGAAGAGCGGCGACCTTCCGGGCGCGCTGGTCGAGTCGGGCAACAACGTGACGCTCTACTTCGCGGCGAGCGACCAGGTGAAGGCGGGCACCTTGCAGGGCGTCGTGGCGTCGGTCGTGGACCACGCGAACCTCGCGGCGACGGGCCAGCCGCCGCTGTACGCCCTGGACGCGCGGCAGGTCGAGTCCGAGCAGTTCCAGCCGATCCAGTACCTCACCCCGGGCATCCTGTCGTGGGGTGTCGCGACGTCCGCGACCTTCGGCGCCGCGCTGACCCTCGTCTCCTGGCGCAAGCGGCAGGTGCTGCGCCGGCTGCGTCTCGCCCCCGCGCCGGTCTGGAGCATCGTCGGTGCGCGCGTGGCGGTGTCGCTGCTCGTCGCGGTCGTCCAGGCCGCCCTGTTCATCGGCGTGGCACTCGCGCCGCCGTTCGGCCTGCAGCTGGCGGGCACGTGGTGGCTGTGCGTGCCGCTCCTCCTCCTCGGCACCCTGTCGTTCCTCGCCGTCGGGCTCTTCGTCGGCGCGGTCGCCAAGACCGAGGAGGCGGCGAGCGCGCTCGCGAACTTCGTCGTCCTGCCGATGGCGTTCCTGTCCGGGACGTTCTTCGACATGTCCGACGCGCCGGGGTGGATGCAGGCGGTGAGCAGGGTCTTCCCGCTGCGCTGGATGAACGACGGCATGCTCGACGTGCTCGTGCGCGGCGAGGGCCTGGGGGCGATCTGGCTGCCGTGCGCGGTCCTGGCCGGGTTCACCCTCGTGATCACGGCCGTCGCGACCCGCGTCTTCCAGTGGGACAGCGCGTAGGCGTGAACCGGACGACGTCGCCGACGACCCACACGGCGGGCGGACGGATGCCCTCGTCGTCGATCGCCGTGCCGAGGTGCTCGAGCGTGGTCCGCACCGTTCGCTCTCTCGAGGTCGTCCCGTCCGTCACGACCGCCACCGGGGTGTCCGGCCGGCGACCGTGGTGGATCAGGGCGGCGGCGATCACGGGCGCTGTCTCGACCCCCATGAGGACGACGACGGTTCCGGTGAGCCGTCCGATCGCAGCCCAGTCCACCAGGGACTGGGGATGGCCCGGCGGCACGTGCCCCGAGACGACCACGAACTCCTGGGTCAGGCCGCGGTGGGTCACCGGGATGCCGGCGACCGCGGGTACGCCGATGGCACTGGTGACGCCCGGGACGACCTCGACCGGCACCCCGGCCGCCGCGCAGTACTCGACCTCCTCCATCCCTCGGCCGAACACGAAGGGGTCACCGCCCTTGAGGCGGACGACCCGCTTGCCGGCGCGCGCGTGCGACACCAGCAGGGCGTTGATCGCCTCTTGTGCCATCGCGCGCCCACGGGGCAGCTTCGAGGCGTCGACGACCTCGACGTCGGTGCGCAGCGAGGCCAGCAGCGACTGCGGGGCGAGGTGGTCGACGACGACGACGTCGGCCGCGGCGAGCGCCTGTCTGCCTCGCACCGTGATCAGGTCCGGGTCGCCCGGACCTCCGCCGACGAGCACCACGACTCCCGTCCGGTCGTCACCGGCCGAATCGTCGGCGGCCCGATCGTCATCGGCGAGGGCCCAGACGTCAGGGACGCCGTCCCCGAGGGCCGCGGCAAGTGCGGTCGACTGCTCCTCGCTGTCGAGGCGGGTGCAGAAGACACGTGCCTG
>JBKHWX010000025.1:0-5285 GCA_046566325.1 Actinomycetes bacterium
GCTGAAAGGGAGCAGGCCGCCGGTCAGCAGAGCCGGCGGGCGCCGTCCGCCGGGGAGGTGGTGAAGGAGACCGGCGGCTCGAAACCCGCGTCCGCATAGGCCCGGACGACGGACTGCTCGGTCTGCGTGACCGCGTCGGCGTCGACGAGGGCGAGGACGCAGCCGCCGAAACCGCCACCGGTCATGCGGGCGCCGTAGGCACCGGCCGCGAGCGCGGCGTTCACGGCCGTGTCCACCTGCGGCACGGTGATCTCGAAGTCGTCGCGCATCGAGGCGTGCGAGGCGGTGAGCGAAGGCCCGATCCCACGCGGATCCGCACCGGACCGGAGCAGCTGCACCACGTCGAGCACGCGGGCGTCCTCGGTGACGACGTGGCGGACGCGCCGCCGCAGCGTCTCGTCGTCCAGCCGGGTCAGGGCGTCCTCCAGGTCGGCGACCGACACGTCGCGCAGCGCGCGGACGCCGAGCGCCTCGGCGCCGCGCGCGCACGACGCGTGCCGCTCGGCGTACTCACCGTCGACCAGCGCGTGCGGGGCGCGGCTGTCGACCACGAGCAGCGCGAGGCCGTGGGCGGCCGGGTCGAACGGCACCTGCTCGATCTCGAGCGACCGCGTGTCGAGGAACATCAGGTGCCCGGCCCGGCCGTGCAGCGAGGCCATCTGGTCCATCACCCCGGTCGGCGTGCCGACCACCTCGTTCTCGCCGCTGCGTGCCGCGGCGGCGAGCTCATTACGGCTCAGGCTGAGGTCGGCGAGGTCGTTCCAGGCGACCGCGACGGCGCAGGCGAGCGCGGCGGACGACGACAGGCCGGCCCCGACCGGGACGTCGCCGTCCACGACCACGTCCAGCCCCGGCACGTGCAGTCCACGCCGGCCGAGCGCCCAGGCGACGCCGGCCACGTAGGCTACCCAGCCCTGGACCGAGCCTGGCGCGATGTCGCTCGCCGCCACCTCGGCGGTCGCGTCCTCCTGCACCGAGTGCACGCGCAGGTCTTCGTCCGGCCGAGCGCGGGCCGCGGCGGCGACCCCCTGCGGCAGCGCCAGCGGGAGGACGAACCCGTCGTTGTAGTCCGTGTGCTCGCCGATGAGGTTGACCCGGCCGGGAGCCCACCAGCAGCCGTCGGCCGCCGTGTCCCCGAACACCGACGCGAAGACGCCGCTGACGCGCCGCGCCCGCTCGTGCAGGTCGCTCACGGCTGTCGCCGGTCGTCGTCCCGAGCGCAGCCGCCGCGACCGGCCGGCGAACCCTCACGGGCCCGGCACGTCACCCGCAGCCTCACGACAGGTGCTCGCCGTCGGGGATCTGCCGGGGGCCGGTCAGCCGCACCGCACCTTGGACCACCACGTCGGCGCCGAAGGTCACCGGGCCGGAGACGTCGAGGCTCGTGCACCGGCGCAGGGACGGCGCGCCGGCCGGGAAGTGCTCGTCGAAGTGGGGCAGCAGCCGGTAGTGGTCAGGGTCGAGGGTCACGACCGGGCCGGGACCGGAGAAGGTCGGCACCAGGCGGCCGTCGGGCGCGAGGTCGTAGGCGTCCGAGCGCACCACCAGCAGGTCGTCGGTCGTCTTGACCGGCGCGAACCGCTGCCGGGGCACCTCGACCGCCCTCGCGCCCGGGATGGAGCCGATCGCCGCGCCCATCGCGGTCTCGAGCTGGACCACCTTCGGCGAGGAGGCGTCCTTGGGGTCGACGGTCTTCCGGTTGACGATGAGGGGGAGGACCGGCCCGCCCGGCTCGTCGGCCTGCAGGTCGCGCAGGGCGACCAGGTCGATCCAGAGGTTGTTGGTGTTGTAGTAGCGCCAGCGGTCGACGTCCGTGAACGAGGAGTCGCCGTCCGGCACCTGGGCGGTCTCCCTCAGGACGGTCCGACCCTGGTACCGCGCCAGGTGGCCGCCCTTGCGGTCGGCCGCCGTGCCACGCACCGCCTCCATCAGGAACGGGATCTCCTGCTCGGCCATCCATGCGGCGATGCGCGGGTCGGCGAGAGCTCCGAGGTTGTCGGAGTTGGAGACGAAGCACCAGCGCACCCCTGCGTCGAGCAAGGTCTCGAGCGTGCCGGTGGCGGCCAGTGCGGTGTAGAGGTCTCCGTGCCCCGGAGGGCACCACTCGAGCTCGGGGTCTTGCGGCCACTCCACCGGCAGCCAGTCGTCCTCGCGGAGCTTGGGCTCGCGCCCCTGGAGGAAGTCCAACGGCATCGACTGCCCCTGGTCGCGCAGGCCTGCGTGCCGACGCAGCGCCGGCAGCGACGGTTCCCTCGTCGCGAACGAGTTCATCAGCAGCAGGGGCAGGCGGGCGGCGTACTGCTCCCTCAGCGACAGCACCTGCATCGCCAGGATGTCGAGGAAGCTCTGGCCGGTCTTGACCTCCAGCAGGGACTTCGGCCCCGACAGGCCCATGCTCGTCCCCAGGCCGCCGTTCAGCTTGACGACGGCGAGCCGGTCGAGCACCTCACGGCCGCGCTGCGCGTTGGGCTGTTCCAGGTCGTCCAGCCGCGGCAGGTCGTCGAGCGGCTCCAGGTCGCTGCTGGGCAGCAGCCCGGCCCCGGGGCTGGACAGCTGCTCGAGCCGCCGTCGCAGGGCGGCGAGCTCGGCGGGCGCGGCGCCGTCGCCCTCCGCCTTGGCGAGCGTGGCGCTGACGTGCTTCGCCGTCTCGTTTCCCGTCATCAGCCACCACCTCGTGCTTCCGATGAGTGCGCGTCGGGTCGACGCACGTCGTTGCGCAGCGTAGACAGGGACGGCGCGACGCGTCGTCCTGGTCGACGGCCGCCCGCGTGCGGCGCCACGAGCGACACCGGCCCGTCGTGCGCCTCTCCGGCCGGGTCGGCTAGCGTCCCCCGGTGTGGTCGCCCTGCCAGCCGTGCCTGCGGACGCGAGCGGCGGTGGCGGCAGAGTGAGGCGGGTCGCTCTGTTGTCGGTGCACACGTCCCCGCTCGAGCAGCCGGGGACCGGGGACGCCGGCGGCATGAACGTCTACGTCGTCGAGCTCGCCAAGCGGCTCGCGGCACGCGGCACCGCGGTCGAGATCTTCACGCGCGCGACGTCGTCCGAGCTGCCTCCGACCGTCGAGATGCGGCCCGGCGTGCTGGTCCGGCACATCACGGCCGGGCCGTTCGAGGGGCTGCGCAAGGAGGACCTGCCCGGCCAGCTCTGCGCGTTCGCCGCCGGTGTGATGCGCACGGAGGCGAGGCACGCGGCCGGCTGGTACGACGTCGTCCACTCGCACTACTGGCTGTCGGGACAGGTCGGCTGGCTGGCCGCGGACCGCTGGAACGTCCCCCTCGTCCACAGCATGCACACGATGGCGAAGGTGAAGAACGCCCACCTCGCCCAGGGCGACACCCCGGAGCCGTCGGGTCGCGAGATCGGCGAGGAGCAGGTGGTGGCCGCCGCCGACCGGCTCATCGCGAACACGGAGGCCGAGGCGCAGGAGCTGGTCACCCTCTACGGAGCCTCGCCCGACGTCGTCGAGGTGGTCCCTCCCGGCGTGGACCTCGACCTGTTCGACGACCAGGGACCCGAGGGACGGCGCCGGGCCCGGGCCGTGCTGGGCCTGCCGGACGACGCCCAGGTCGTCCTCTTCGCCGGCCGGATCCAGCCCCTCAAGGCCCCCGACGTGCTGCTGCGGGCGACCGCCCACCTGCTGCGCGCCGTCCCCGGGCTGCGCTCGAGGCTGGTGGTCGCGGTGGTGGGCGGTCCGAGCGGGTCAGGCCTCCGGCGGCCCGAGGAGCTGGAGCAGCTCGCGGCGGGCCTCGGCCTGCTCGGGGTGCCGGGCGTGGCGGACGTCGTCCAGCTGTACCCGCCCGTGTCGCGCGAACGCCTGGGCGACTGGTACCGGGCGGCCGACCTGGTCGCCGTCCCGTCGTACACCGAGTCGTTCGGGCTGGTCGCGATCGAGGCGCAGGCCTGCGGGACGCCGGTGCTCGCGGCCAGGGTGGGTGGCCTCGCCACCTCGGTCGCGGACGGCGTGTCGGGCGTGCTGCTCGACTCGCACGACCCGCGGGACTGGGCCCAGGCGATCGGCGAGCTGCTCGCCGACCCCGCTCGCCTCCGCCTGCTCGGCACCGGGGCCGCGGCGCACGCCGCCCGCTTCGGCTGGGAGGCGACGGTCGACGCCACCCTGCGGGTCTACCGGGCGTCGGCGCGGGAGCGGCTGGCGAGGCTCGCGCAGGTGGGTGAGCCCGCGACGTCGAACGGCGTGGTCCCGGCCGTGCCCGCCGGGGCCGTGCAGGTGGCGCCGTGAGCGACGAGGGCCTGCGGAACCGGGCGGAGAGAGCGCTGCTCGCCTGGCTGTCCGGGCTCGACGCCACGGACGGCGTGGCGTACGAGCCCGGCAACCGACCCGGCGAGTTCGTGCTGCAGCTGCCCGGCGAGCACAAGCTGAAGACCACGGTGTCCGTGCTCGTCGGGGACCGCTCCCTGTCGGTGTCGGCGTTCGTGATCCGCCGCCCCGACGAGAACGCGGACGGCGTGCACCGGTGGCTGCTGGAGCGGAACCTCCGCCTCCAAGGTCTTGCCTTCGCGGTCGACCGGGACGGCGACGTCTACCTCGTCGGGCGCATCCCGCTCGAGGGCGTGACGCCCGAGACCGTCGACCAGCTCATGGGCGTCGTCGCTCACACCGCCGACAGCTCGTTCGACGAGCTGCTCGTCCAGGGGTTTCTCAGCTCGATGCGCAAGGAGTGGGCCTGGCGAGTGTCGCGGGGCGAGTCGACGCGCAACCTCGAGGCGTTCCGGCACCTGCTCGAGCACCCCTGACCCGTTCCCGGCGATGTGTCAGACCCTGGTGCGGCCTGGGCCTACGGGGGTCTGACAGCGGTGGGTGGGGGACGGGTTGTCAGACCCTGGTGCGGCCTGGGCCTACGTCGGTCTGACGCGGGGGTGGGAAGAGGCTGTGACAGACCCTCGTGCGGTGTGGGCCTACGTCGTGCTGACAGGTGGTCGGGTCAGGCGCGGAGGGCGGCCGTGAACTCGCGCGCGCGGCGGGTGATGTCGTTCCACTCGCCCCTGGCGACACCGGCCGGTGGGACGACGCTCGTCCCGGCGCAGACGGCGAGCGCCCCGGCGGCGAGGAACGAGGAGGCGTTGTCGGCGTCGATGCCGCCGGAAGGCAGCAGGTCGACGTCCGGGTAGGGGCCGTGGAGGTCCTTCAGGTACTTCGGGCCGAGCTGTCCGGCGGGGAAGATCTTGACTGCCTCGGACCCGAGGTCGACGGCGTGCGCGACCTCCGTCGGGGTGAACGCGCCGAGGAAGACCGGCACGGCCGCCGAAGCCGCGGCCTTCGCGACATC
>JBKHWX010000026.1:0-7053 GCA_046566325.1 Actinomycetes bacterium
GCCCAATTCTTCAGAGAAGCGGGCGTCCTTCATCGAGGCGCGCTGGGACGATCACACTCTAATTCGCGCGGAGTTAACTGCAACCCTGCAAGCACCGCCTGAATAACCCTCATCGGCGGGTTGTCACCACGAAGGGGCGTAGGTGGTGAGATAGAGCTGCGTTACTCGCATCTCGCTTGGCTACTTCCGCAGCATCGGTACACCTTTGATCTCGCGCTTCCGATAATTGCCTCCAGTCTCGTACCGCTTCTTGCCACAATTTTATACAGGAGGCGATTCCTGGATCTTGAGCGCCGCAGGCGGATGGAGAAGCGTGAAAATTCGATTGCATCTTCTTTTTCCAGTCGGCCAAAGCGCTCTGCGCGCACAAAGTCTGCAGCTGTCGGACAAATAATGGGCTGGTGAGCGGCGAGTGAGGGAGCTGGAGAAACGCGGCTGCCGAACCCGGCACGGCAGGCGGGGCGTCAGTGGCTGGCTCAGCAGGTTCACCGGAGAATTGGCTGGAAGGCCAGCAGCGGCTGGCCTTTCGATCCCGACACTAGTGCTAGGGTGGATGGGGGTAGGAATCGGATTTGCGGTTGGCTTCGCGCTTCGGAAAATGGGGACTCAAGCCGACCCAGGCCTGATCGCCATTCGCAGCTTCCTTGTTTCTGCCGGAGGCTACTTGTCCCTAGTCCTCCTCGCCTCTGCATTGAGGGCGCTGCAGCGCTACCGACGAAGAGCGGGTCACCGCTCATGAATGAAGCAATCGTTCCCGGCTCGCCCAGTGTGTTGGTTGCGGCGTGGCTGATTTCGTCGCGCTCACGCTTCCCCGTCCGTCGTTATGAGGTCGCGATACCGAGGCGTTGTGGGGCCAGACGGCGTGATCAGTGATGACGTGGTGAGGCCGTTTCGACGAAGAAGGCTCAGGCCTCGAACCGCGGGCGGCGCCGCCCGAACTGGGTCGCCTGCTCGAAGGCGTGGCCGACGTCCAGGACGAGCCGGTCGCCGCGCGGAGGGCCGATCACCTGCAGGCCGACGGGCAGTCCCTCCGGGGTGAAGCCCCCGGGGACGGAGAGCGCGGGGCAGCCGGTCGCGGAGATCATGGACACCGAGCGCATCCAGTCGAGGTAGCTGTCCTGGTGCTGACCACCCACCTCGCTCGGGTACTCCAGGTCGACGTCGAACGCGACCACCTGGGTGGTCGGTGTCATCAGTACGTCGTAGCGGTCGAAGAACTCCACGACCCGCCGGTACAGGCGGGTGTGCAGCAGCTCTGCCCGGCCGAGGTCGGCCCCGCTGAGCCGGCGTCCCTGATCCACGTTCCAGCGGATCGAGGCCTTGACCTTGTCCGGGTAGCGGGCGGCGACGTCGCCGAGGGAGACCGCGAACTCCCACGCCCGCAGCACGCCGAACACCTCGTCCGCGTCCCGCAGGTCGGGGCATGCCTCCTCGACCGCCGCCCCGAGGCCCTGAAGCACCCCGACGTTCGGCGCCAGCGCGTCCAGCACCTCGGCGTCCACGGGCACCTGGCCGCCGAGCGTCGGAGCCCAGGCGACGCGGACGCCGACGAGGTCCTGCCGGAGCGGACCCAGAAACACGCTGCCGTCGTCCTGCAGGGAGATCGGGACCCGGTGGTCAGGCCCGGCGAGCACGGAGAGCAGAAGCGCGACGTCCTCGACCGTCCTGCCCAGCGGGCCCTGGACGTTCAGCGTCGACCAGGCCAGCCGTGTCGGGAACATCGGCACGCGCCCCGGCGTGGGACGAAGACCGACGACGTTGCAGAAGGCCGCCGGGTTGCGCAGCGAGCCGCCCATGTCGCTGCCCTCCGCCACCGGGACCAGCCCGGCGGCGAGCGCAGCGGCGGCCCCTCCGCTCGAACCGCCGGCGCTGCGGTCGAGCCGGTAGGGGTTGCGGGTGACGCCGAAGACCGGGTTGAACGTGTGCGACCCCGCTGCGAACTCGGGGACGTTCGTCTTGCCGACCCGGACCGCCCCGGCCTCCCGCATCCGCGCCACGACGAGCTCGTCGCGCCGCGGGACGAACCGGCTCTTCAGCGGCGAGCCCCACGTCGTCCGCATGCCAGCCGTCTCGTGCGTGTCCTTGTGTGCGGCAGGCAGCCCGGCCAGCGGGCCGACGTCCTCGCCCCGGGCCAGCCGGTCGTCCACCTCCTCGGCACGGCGCCGGGCGCCGTCCTCGTCGAGCGTGACGATCGCGTTGATCGCGGGATTCACCTGCTCGATGCGACGCAGGTGGACGTCGAGCAGCTCCCGCGCACTGAGCTCGCGGCGCCGAAGCATCCCGGCGAGCACGGCAGCGGACGCGAACCACACGTCGTCCACGCTCGCCACCCATCCGCTGCTCAGGTGCCGCGGCCCGTCTTCTCCTGCAGCCGGTCGATCATCTCCGACGCCTGGGCCTTCGTCAGGTCGTCCGGGACGTCCTCGCCGGCCTCACGCGCAAGGGTGGACAGGTAGCTGCGCTGGGGGCCGGTCATCGGCTCGTCGCCGGTCGTCCAGTCCTCGGGGTCCTTCTCCGGGTTCTGCTGGGGATCGCTGCTGCTGTTCGAGGCCGTGCTGTTGTTCGAAGCAGTCATGGCAGCGACGGTATTGCGAGCCACCGACATTCGCCCCCGCGACGCCGCCGCGGTGCGGCAGGCCCGGGAGCGGCGCAGACTGGGCAGCAGCCGAGCCGAACGGAGAGCGAGATGAGCGAGCACCCCACCGAGCACGAGGCCGGCACCACGCCCGCACCGCAGTCTGTCGACGACCACCCGCGCACGGTCGGTGAGACCGAGGTGGACGACGCGATCGGCACCTCGGACGACCCGTCGTAGCCGCTCATGACCAAGTACGTCTACGGCTTCGGCGAGGGGAACAAGGACCTCAAGGACCTGCTGGGCGGCAAGGGCGCCAACCTGGCGGAGATGACGCGGCTGGCTATGCCGGTGCCACCGGGCTTCACGATCACGACCGAGGCGTGCAAGGAGTTCCTGGCGACCGGCAAGGAGCCGCACGGCCTGCGCGAGGAGGTCGACGAGCACCTGGCTGCGCTCGAGCAGACGCGAGGACGACGCCTCGGCCAGCCGGACGACCCGCTCCTCGTCTCCGTCCGGTCGGGCGCCAAGTTCTCGATGCCGGGGATGATGGAGACGGTCCTCAACATCGGCATCACCGACGAGTCCGTGCGGGGCCTCGCGGAGCAGTCCGGCAACGAGCGGTTCGCGCTCGACTCCTACCGCCGCCTGATCCAGATGTTCGGCAAGACCGTGCTCGGCATCGACGGCGAGCACTTCGAGGCTGCCCTCGACGAGGCGAAGGACGCGAAGGGCGCCCAGAGCGACCTGGACCTCGACGCCGACGACCTGCGGGACCTCGTCGCCAGGTTCAAGCAGGTCGTCGCCGAGCACGGCGGCCGCGAGTTCCCCCAGGACCCGCGCGAGCAGATGGACCTCGCGATCGAGGCCGTGTTCGCCTCCTGGAACGCCGACCGCGCCGTCGTCTACCGACGTCAGGAGCGCATCCCGGGAGACCTCGGCACAGCCGTCAACGTCTGCTCCATGGTCTTCGGCAACGCGTCCTCCGACTCGGGCACCGGTGTCGCCTTCACCCGCAACCCCGCCACCGGTGCGCAGGGGGTCTACGGCGACTACCTGCCGAACGCGCAGGGCGAGGACGTCGTCGCCGGAATCCGCAACACCCTCTCGCTCGCCGAGCTGGAGGAGCTCGACAAGAAGAGCTACGACGAGCTTCTGTCGATCATGGAGAAGCTCGAGCGGCACTACCGCGACCTGTGCGACATCGAGTTCACGATCGAGCGCGGCAAGCTCTGGATGCTGCAGACGCGCGTGGGCAAGCGGACGGCAGCCGCCGCCTTCCGCATCGCGACGCAGCTGGTCGACGAGGGCCTCATCGACGACGCGGAGGCCCTGCAGCGGGTCACCGGGACTCAGCTCGCGCACCTCATGTTCCCCCGCTTCGACGAGTCGACGACCCGCAAGCGGATCACCACGGGCATGAGCGCGTCCCCCGGCGCCGCCGTCGGCAAGGCCGTCTTCGACTCGTACACCGCCATCAAGTGGTCGCGCTCGGGCGAGAAGGTGATCCTCGTCCGCCGCGAGACCAACCCCGACGACCTGAACGGGATGATCGCGGCACGGGGCATCCTCACCAGCCGAGGCGGCAAGACCTCGCACGCCGCGGTCGTCGCGCGCGGGATGGGCAAGACCTGTGTCTGCGGGGCGGAAGAGCTGGCGGTAGACACCAAGGCGCGCCGGTTCACGGGCCCCGACGGCACGGTCTACGAGGAGGGGACCGAGATCTCGATCGACGGCACGACCGGGGAGGTCTTTCTCGGCGAGGTCCCCGTCGTCGACTCGCCCGTCGTCCGGTACTTCGAGGGCGACCTGTCGCCCGAGTCGGACGAGGCGGACGACCTCGTCAAGGCCGTGGACCGCATCCTGCGGGTCGCGGACGGCGCCCGCAGGATGGCCGTGCGGGCGAACGCCGACACCGCCGAGGACGCGGCGCGGGCACGCCGGTTCGGAGCGGAGGGCATCGGGCTGTGCCGGACCGAGCACATGTTCCTCGGCGATCGGCGCCCCATGGTCGAGAGGCTGATACTCGCCGACGACGAGCAGGAGCAGGCGGCGGCCCTCGAGGCGCTGCTGCCGCTCCAGCGCCAGGACTTCACCGAGATCCTCGAGGCGATGGACGGCCTGCCCGTGACGATCCGCCTGCTCGACCCTCCGCTCCACGAGTTCCTGCCCGACATCACGCAGCTGTCGGTGCGCGTCGCCGTGGCGGAGGCGCGCGGCGAGCCGCACGAGGGCGACCTGCGGCTGCTGCAGGCGGTCCACCGGCTGCACGAGCAGAACCCGATGCTCGGCCTGCGGGGTGTGCGGCTCGGCCTCGTCGTGCCCGGCCTGTTCGCCATGCAGGCCCGCGCGATCCTGGAGGCGGCCGCCGCGCGCCTGCGCGCCGGAGGTGTGCCCCGCGTCGAGATCATGGTCCCGCTCGTCGGCGCGGTGCAGGAGTTCGAGTCGGTGAAGGCGGAGATCGTCGAGGTCGCGCGCGAGGTGCGCGCGAAGACAGGCGTCCACCTCGAGTTCCTCGTGGGGACGATGATCGAGCTTCCGCGCGCGGCCCTCACCGCCGACCAGATCGCGGAGTCGGCCGAGTTCTTCTCCTTCGGCACCAATGACCTCACGCAGACGACGTGGGGCTTCAGCCGGGACGACGTCGAGGCCGCGTTCTTCTCGCACTACCTCGAGAAGGGCATCTTCGGTGTCTCGCCGTTCGAGTCCCTGGACCCCCAGGGGGTCGGGGAGCTCGTGCGCATCGGCGCCGAGAAGGGCCGCCGGACACGGCCGGGCCTCAAGCTCGGGGTCTGCGGCGAGCACGGCGGCGACCCCGACTCCGTGCACTTCTTCGAGTCGGTGGGCCTGGACTACGTCTCGTGCTCACCCTTCCGCGTGCCTGTCGCGCGGCTGGAGGCCGGCCGGGCACGAGGGGAGGCGCAGTAGCTCGAGGCCGAGATGCGCAGGTGTGCCGACGAGGGGCTGCACACCGCGGCGGCAGGCAGGGACGACGGCGCGCCGTCCTACCCCTCGGCCTGCTCCTCCGCCTGCTGCAGGCGGGCGTACCCGAAGTGCAGGGCGTCGGCGACGGCGATGGCGGACAGCCCGCTCATCGCCCAGCGTGTCGTGCGCGGGAACAGCGCGAGCGCGAACAGCCCGGCCGTCCCGACCCACTGGGACACGCAGAACGGGCAGATCACCAGCTCGCCGACGGCGTGGCGTGTGGGTCCGGGACGGGGCGCCTCCATCACCTCTCCCGGGCCGCCGGTGCCCTGGTAGGTGGTGAAGGGGGCGCGGATCGGAGCCGCGACGGCGTCCTTCGTGAGCACCCGGCTCAGCCGGAACGTGGCGACGGACAGCAGGGCCAGGTCGGCCGCGCTGGGTCGCTCCGGCGCGCCGCCGCGAGCACGGACGGCGAGGCCGCCGGCCGCGCACATCCCTGTGTAGCCGGCCAGGAGGGCGCTGTACCCGCGCAGCGGACGCTCGCCACCCGCCTGGTCCGCGCCCTCCTCGTAGCTGGCCCAGATCTGCCGCAGCCATGCCCGGATCGGCTGGAGGTGCTGCATGCGTCTCCCTCTCGGTAGCTGCGGGACGGCGTGCCCGCCCGCCCCCTCGACGTCCGGCCGGGGTGGCGGTGCAGCCGAGCGGCGGCGGCTACCTACCCGAGCCGCGTCCGCGCATGCCCGAGGCCGGTCACCCCCGGAGAAGTGCATGAATTGGAATCTCTCAAAAGTATTGACAGCGCTCGCGTGAGCCGCTTCACTCTCTCCATACGGAAGCGCACTTTCGTATCTCGGAACTGGAGTCGCAGCTAGATGGCCACAGCTCTAGAACGTCTGAACTCGGGACCGGACGCCGAGGCTCGCGAGAGCCTTCGCACCTGCCTCAACATCCCCCGCTGGGTCGAGGAGATGGTCGGGGGTCGTCCGTACGAGAACCGGGACGACGTCCTCACCGCCGCGCAGAAGGCGGCCGACCCGTTTACCGCGGACGAGATCGACCTCGCCCTCTCGCGCCACCCTCGCATCGGGGAGCGTCCTTCCGGGGCGGACGCGGAGTCGAGGATGTCGCAGTCCGAGCAGTCCGGTGTGGACCCGGCGGACTCCGAGGTCGTCGAGCGGCTGCGCGCGGGCAACCAGGCCTACGAGCAGAGGTTCGACCGGGTCTTCCTGATCCGCGCCGCGGGCCGGGACGCCTCGCAGATCCTCGCCCAGCTGGAACAGCGGCTCCAGAACGACGACGAGACCGAGCTGCAGGTGGTCGCCGAGCAGCTTCGTGAGATCGCCCTTCTCCGACTGGAAGGACTTCTCGACGCATGAGCCCAGCCAGCGTCAGCCACGTCACCACCCACGTCCTCGATGCCGCACGTGGCCGCCCGGCCGCAGGTGTCGCCGTCCGGCTCGAACGATCGGGGTCGTCGGGGTGGGAACCGGTCGCCGACGGAAGCACCGACGACGACGGCCGGATCAAGAACCTCGGGCCGGACCGGCTCGAGG
>JBKHWX010000027.1:0-6236 GCA_046566325.1 Actinomycetes bacterium
GGCCCTCGCAGCCGAGCGCGTCGAACGTCCTCGCCGCGAGCCTCCGGACGGCAGCGGTCTGGTCCTCCGAGAGCTCCGCGGGGCAGACGAGCTGGACGTTGCCCTCGTCGAGGTACTTCGCCTCGAAATCGTAGAAGTCGTGCCCGCCGACGACGCGGATCTCGCCCGGCAACGAGGACTCGGGCGGGCCGCCGTCCAGCGACTCGAGGACGCCGCACTCGATCTCGCGCCCGACGACGGCCGCCTCGACCAGCACCTTGGGGTCGTGGCGCTGGGCGGTCGTGATCGCCCGTTCGAGGTCCTCTGGTCGCTCGACCTTGGTGATCCCGATCGAGGACCCCGCCCGCGCCGGCTTGACGAACACCGGCCATCCCAGGGCCTCCACGGAGTTGGCCACCGCTGCCGGGTCGCTCGCCCACTCCCGCGGCAGGACGACGACGTACGGGCCGATCGGGATGCCCTGGCCGGCGAGCACCAGCTTCATGTAGTGCTTGTCCATGCCGAGCGCAGACGACAGCACCCCAGCGCCGACGTAGCGGGTGTCGGTCAGCTCGAGCATCCCCTGGACGGTGCCGTCCTCCCCGTAGGGGCCGTGCAGGAGCGGGAACACGACGTCCACGGTCCCGAGCAGCTTCGGCACCTGCCCGGGCTCGAGGACGGCGAGCTCGCGCGACTCCGTCGACTGCGGCACGAGCACCCCGGCGGCCGAGTCCGCGGGCACCGAGGGGAGCTCGTCCCCGGTCAGCCGGTACGCGCTCGGGTCGTCCGGGGCGAGCACCCACCGCCCCGACTGCGTCACGCCGACCGGGACGACGTCGTACCGCCGTCGGTCGATGGCCTGCAGCACTCCGGCTGCGGTGACGCAGCTGATCGCGTGCTCGCTCGAGCGGCCGCCGAAGACGACGGCGACGCGGGGCTTCTGCGCGTCTGTCGGAGAGGCGGCGGCTGCGGAAGCGTCCGTCAGGGGCGTGGAACCGGTGTCGTCCATCGCCGACCGACCCTAGCGGGCGCCCGTCGTTAGGCTGCCAACCCGTGGCAGACATGTCGCCGCCGCCCGGCCGGTGGTCGCCGTCCACCCTCGCCGTCGTGGCGGGGCGGCCCGAGGCGGTGCCCGACGCCCCGCTGAGCCCGCCGGTCGTCCTCAGCTCGACGTACGTCGCCGTCGCCGACCCGGACGCGCCCGCCCGCGTCTACGGCCGGATGGCGAACCCGACCTGGCAGGACTGCGAGGCAGCCGTCGCCGCCCTCGAGGGAGCTCCGGCGGACGGCGCGCTGCTCTTCGCGTCGGGCATGGCGGCGATCGACGCGGTGCTCGCCCAGGCACCCCCCGGCGGGCTCGTCGTCGCACCCGTCACGGCGTACAACACGACCCTCACCCTGCTCGACGAGCTCGCGGAGACGGGCCGGGTCGCGGTCCGCCGGGTCGACGTCGCGGACACGGAAGCGGTGCGCGGCGCGGTCCCCGGTGCCGCCGTCCTCTGGCTCGAGTCGCCCACCAACCCGCTGCTGGACGTCGCCGACCTCCCGGCATGCAGCGCCGCCGGCCGTTCGGCCGGCGCCCTGGTGGTCGTCGACAACACCTTCGCGACACCACTCGTGCAGCGGCCGCTCGACCTCGGCGCGGACGTCGTCGTCCACTCGGTGACGAAGTACCTCGCGGGCCACTCGGACGTCGTCCTGGGGGCAGCGGTCACGCGCTCGGCGACCCTGCGCGAACGGCTGGCGCGGTACCGAACGGTGCACGGCGCCATCCCCGGCCCGTGGGAGGCGTGGCTCGCCCTTCGCGGGATCCGGACGCTGCACCTGCGCGTCGACCGCGCCCAGCAGAACGCGGCCGAGCTGGCGCGCCGGCTGTCGACACATCCCGCCGTGGCCCGCGTGCGGCACCCGTCCCTGCCGGGCGACCCGGGGCACGACCGCGCGAGCGGTCAGATGCGCGGCTTCGGGGCGATCGTGAGCATCGAGTGCGCCGGCGGAGCGGAGGCGGCGGACGCCGTGGCCGACACGGTCCGGCTCTGGGTGCCGGCGACCAGCCTGGGCGGCGTGGAGTCGACGCTGGAGCGCAGGCGGCGGCACGCGAACGAGCCGTCGAGCGTGCCGGAGAGCCTGCTGCGGCTCTCCGTCGGGGTGGAGGACGTCGAGGACCTCTGGTCCGACCTCGACCAGGCGCTGCGCTCGACGCTCTGAGACGACTGGCGCTTCGAACCCCCGCACGCACCGGCAGAGGGCCTACTCCAGCTCGTGCTTGCGGGGGCGGCCGAGCAGGGACCCCGCCATCTCCGTGACCGCCATCCCCTTGTCCACGACCTGGACGACGTGGTCGACGATCGGCATGTCGACCCCGACCGACTCGGCGAGCTGCTGGATCGAGCGGCAGGACTTCACGCCCTCGGCGGTCTGGCGGGTGACGGCGACGACCTGGTCGACCGTCATCCCGGACCCGAGGTTGACGCCGAAGGTCCGGTTGCGGGACAGCGGCGAGGCACAGGTCGCCACGAGGTCCCCGAGACCGGCGAGCCCGGCCATCGTGATGGGCTCGGCCCCCAGCGCCATGCCGAGCCGGCTGGTCTCGGCCAGCCCTCGCGTGATGAGCGACGCCTTGCTGTTGTCGCCGTACCCGAGCCCCTCGGCGATCCCGACAGCGAGTGCAATCACGTTCTTCACCGCGCCGCCGAGCTCGACCCCGACGACGTCGGTGTTGGTGTAGGGGCGGAAGTACGGCGTCGAGCAGGACTGGGCGACCAATTCGGCCGAGTCCAGGTCCGCGGACGCGACGACGGTGGCGGTCGGCTGCCGGACGGCGATCTCCTTGGCAAGGTTCGGCCCGGACACGACGGCGACGCGCGCGTCGTCCGCGCCCGTGACCTCCGCGATCACCTCGCTCATCCGCAGGTGGCTGCCGAGCTCCACGCCCTTCATCAGGCTGACGAGCAGCGCGTCCGGGGGGATGGCGTCCCGCCAGCTCGTGAGGTTGTCGCGCAGCGACTGCGACGGCACGGCGAGCACGACGATCTGCCCGCCGTCCAGCACGGACGCGGCGTCGGGGGACGCGGTGATGGACGCCGGCAGCTCGATCCCCGGCAGGTACTCCGAGTTCTGGTGCCGCTCGTTTATCTCCGCGCACGCGTCCGCGCGCCGTCCCCACATCCGGACACCGCAGCCGGCGTCCGCGAGCACCATGGCGAACGTGGTCCCCCAGCTGCCGGCGCCGAGGACCGCCACGGATCGCTTCACCTGTTCCGTCCCTTCGGGTTTCCGGTGGCCGGCTGGCCGTGCAGCCTCGGGTTCCAGCGGGTCGCAGGGGGACTCTCGGAACGGATCTCGGCGAGCATCCTCGTCAGGTCGTCGAGGATCACGCCGGTCGCCTCCTGCAACAGCACGCCGTCCAGCCGTCGTCCCGAGAACCGGGTGAGGTCGACAGGCTTGCCGGCATGCACGGTGACCCGCCTCGGCGGCAGCAGGTGCGGGACCTTGCCGTAGGGGGCGAGCACGTGCTGCGCTCCCCACTGCGCCACGGGGATGACGGGGCAGCCGGTCTCGAGCGCCACCCGCGCCGCCCCGGTCTTGCCGCGCATCGGCCAGAGACCCGGGTCCCTCGTCAACGTGGCCTCCGGATAGACGACCACGCACTCTCCGGCCCGGACGGCGTCGACTGCGGCGGAGTATGCCCGCTGTGCGTCGCGCGTCCCCCTGTAGACGGGAATCTGGCCCGCCCCCCGGAAGATGCTTCGCAGCACGGGGATCTGGAAGAGCGTGTCCTTGATGAGGAAGCGGGGCAGCTGCCCGTTGTCGAAGAGGAAGTGCGCGACCGTGAGGGGGTCGGCGTACGAGATGTGGTTGGGGCAGACCACGAAGCCGCCGCTGCGTGGAAGGTTCTGCGCGCCGTCCCAGTCCTGGCGGGTGATGGTGCGCATCAACGGGCGTAGCAGACCGGCGGCGAACCGATAGCTGGGGGTCATCTCGCGTCGACGCACATCCACCTCCGCTCCTCCCCCGCATCCGGGCGGGTGCCCGGCCATCGCCGACGCCACTTCATCCTGTCGCCTCGCAGGACACCTGTCGACCGCACCAGGGGGGTGGGGACGGACGGGTGAAACGATGGGAACGTGCGCGCGGACAACGGCTGGGACGTCGTCCTGCCCGTGAAGGGCGGAGCCGGCGCGAAGAGCCGCACGCGCCTCGGGGAGCAGGCCGCCAGGCTCGCTCTGGCGATGGCCTCCGACTGCCTGGACGCCGTCCTCGCGACACCGGCCGTGCGCCGCGCCCTCGTCGTCACGGACGACGCCGCGAGCCGGACGGTGGCGCGGGCCGCCGGTGCTCTCGTCGTCGGGCAGTCGCGTCCCGACCACGGGCTGAACGGTGCCGTGCGGGACGGTCTGGCGGTCGCGGACGGCAGGACGGCGGTGCTGCTCGCGGACCTGCCGTGCCTCACTCCCGGAGACCTGGAAGATGCACTGGACGCGGCCGAGACGGCGCTCGCGCCGCCGGTCCGCTCGGTGTTCGTGCCCGATGCGGACGGCGAGGGGACCGTGCTGCTCGCGGCGCGCCGTCCTGAGCTCGTGAGCCCCCGCTTCGGAACCCGTTCGGCGTCGGCGCATGCTCGAAGCGGCGCTGTCGCCCTCGAGGTCGAGCTGCCGAGGCTCCGGCGGGACGTCGACACCCTCGGGACGCTGCGCGACGCGGTCGAGCTCGGGGTCGGGCCACGGACGGCGGCTACTCTCGACCGTGTGCAGACGACGGTTCTCACGTTCGACCCCGCGACCAGGAAGGGCACGGTCGTGACGGACGGCGGGACGCAGCTCGACCTCGCGCCGGACGCGCTCGAGGGCAGCGGGCTGCGGCATCTGCGGCCCGGGCAGCGCGTCACGTGCGACGCCGTCGCGGGCGACCCCGGCCAGGTGACGGCGGTCCGCATCAACGGGATCAGCGCGGACTGACCCGCACCGTCCCACCGCTTCGAAGGCCTACGGGACGGCGACCAGCTCGTTCCAGCGGCAGTTCGCACCCAGGGCGGCCAGCTTCTCCGAGAAGTGCTCGTAGCCCCGGTCGATGAGCTCGACGCCGTGCACCGTCGACTGGCCCTGCGCGGCGAGTGCGGCGATCAGGTGGCTGAACCCGCCCCGCAGGTCGGGGACCACGATGTCGGTGCCGTGCAACGGGGTCGGACCCGAGATCGCCGCGGAGTGCCGGAAGTTCCGCTGGCCGAAGCGGCAGGGGGTCGACCCGAGGCACTCGCGGTAGGTCTGGATTCGCGCACCCATCCGGTTCAGCGCGTCGATGAAGCCGAACCTGTTCTCGTACACGGTCTCGTGCACGATCGACAGCCCGCTCGCCTGCGTCAGAGCGACGACGAGGGGCTGCTGCCAGTCGGTCATGAACCCCGGGTGGACGTCGGTCTCCAGCGCGATGGCGCGCAGCTCCCCACCCGGGTGGTAGAAGCGGATGCCCTCGTCGTCGATGTCGAACGCCCCGCCCACCTTCCGGAAGGTGTTGAGGAAGGTCATCATCTCGGGCTGGCTTGCCCCGCGCACGTACACGTCGCCGCGGGTCGCGAGGGCGGCGCAGGCCCACGAGGCGGCCTCGATCCGGTCGGACAGTGCGCGGTGTGTGTAGCCGGTCAGCGTGTCGACGCCCTCGATGCGGATCACGCGGTCGGTGTCGACGCTGATGATCGCGCCCATCTTCTGCAGCACGGCGATGAGGTCGAGGATCTCGGGCTCGACGGCGGCGTTGCGGAGCTCGGTGAGTCCCTCCGCGCGGACGGCGGTGAGCAGCACCTGCTCGGTGGTGCCGACGCTGGGGTATGGCAGCGAGAGCTTCGTGCCGCGAAGACGCTGCGGCGCCGTGATGCGGATCCCCTGCTCACGCTTCTCGACGAGAGCACCGAACTGCCGCAGGACGTCCAGGTGGAAGTTGATCGGCCGGTCGCCGATGCGGCACCCACCGAGGTCGGGGATGAACGCCTCTCCCAGCCGGTGGACCAGCGGGCCGCAGAACAGGATGGGGATGCGGCTGGCTCCGGCGTGCGCGTCGATGTCGGCGACGTGGGCCTTGTCGACGTTGCTCGGGTCCAGCAGCAGAGAGCCGTCGGACCGGCCCTCCGACACGTTCACACCGTGCAGCTCCAGCAGCCCGTTCACCACGGAGACGTCACGGATGTCGGGGACGTTCGTGAGCTTGCTCGGCGTCTCCCCCAACAGGCTGGCCACCATCGCCTTCGAGACGAAGTTCTTGGC
>JBKHWX010000028.1:0-6846 GCA_046566325.1 Actinomycetes bacterium
GCCGATGCCCGCGCCGACGAGCTGGCCGGCGCCTACCACCAGCGGTGGGAAGAAGAGACCGGCAACGACCAGCTCAAGACCCACCTGCGCGGCCCGGGCAGGGTGCTGCGCTCCCGGCTGCCGGACCTGGTCTACCAGGAGATCTGGGCCTACCTGATCGTCCACCACGCGATCACCGCCCTGATCGCCAAGGCATCCGCGGCCGCCGACCTCGACCCCGACCAGATCTCCTTCACCAAGGCGCTGCGCCTGATCCGCCGAACCGCCACCGGGACGGCGGACATTCCCCCCTCAGGACTGGGCTGACGCCCTGCCGCAGCACCTGACCCTGATCGGCGCCCTGCTGATCCCCCGCCGCCGCGAACGCACCTGCCCCCGCGCCGTCAAACGCGCCCGACACAACAGCTACCGAGTCAAGAAACCCGACGAGCCGGCCAGCACCCGCCACCCCCGCCCGGCCACAATCCACCTACACGCCCTGACCCCCCGCGCCGCGTGATCAACTTAGGCTACGCGGCATTGCGGTCCAGGCCCGGCAGAACGCGGCCGACGAGCCGGCTGATGAGCGCGTAGTCGCCCGGGCCGATGGAGCGGTCCACCCTGTCGGGGTCGACATGGTGGTAGTTCCCGTCGTCGTCCGGGCCGATCTTGACGCCGTGGTCACCGGTGGACCCGTGTCCCCAGAGCGCGGCGCCGTCGTGCAGCTGCCGGATGAAGACCGGGAAACGCCCGAGCTCGTACTCGGCAGGGTCTCCGGACGGCGAGAACCACGTCAGCGGCGTGCGGAGAGGCCGCATAGGGAGGGCGGGTACCAACCGGCTGAGCCACGGGCCCGGCGTCACGACGGCCTGACGGACGACGAAGTCCCGCGCCGACGTCCGCACCCGCACTCCGTCGTCCACCGGCTCGACGGCCTGCACGCCGACCTGTTCGACGACGCGGGCTCCACGAGCGCGAGCGGCCGCGACGGCGGAGACCACCGCCGCCTCCGGGCGCCCGACCCCGGCCTCGGGGTCCCACACCGCGACGTCGTCGTCCCGCACGTCGCCGTGCTGAGGAAACGTCCCGCGCAGGCGCCGCGCCGACAGGACGTCCACGTCCTGTGCCCCGGCGCGCGCGGCCTCGAGGACGCCGGCTACGACCCGCGAGTCCCGCGCTCCGATCATCAGGCCACCGCTCAGCCGTAGCAGCTCGTTGCCGGACTCCTCCTCGAGCTCGCGCCACAGCCCGAGGGACCTGCAGGCGACTGGTACCAGGCCCGGGTGCTCGAAGCACAGGGTGCGGAAGAGCCGCGTGAGACCGTGCGTGGAGCCGTGCGGATGGCCGGGCCGGTACTGCTCGATTCCGATGACGTCGCGCCCTCGGACGGCGAGTCGCCAGAGGGCGGAGGAACCGAGCGCGCCGAGCCCGACGACCGCGATCTCGGCGTCCAAACCGGTCACCACGCCTCACCGGCGACGGCGGGGGCCGCCGTGAGCCGGGATACCTCCCGCCGCGACGCGTCCGACAGCGCGGCGGAGTGACCGTACCCCCTAGGTAGCCGCCTGGAAGGAGTGGCAATGACGCAGTGAGAACGTTCTCACCCGAGCAGTGATAACGTTCTCACTACGTCGGGTCGTCGTCAACGGACTCGCGGGAAAAAGTTGGAGGGTCATGGTGCGGGGGTCGAGAAGCAGGCCGACCATCCCCCAGGTGGCCCAGGCTGCGGGGGTGTCCACCGCCACCGCTGCCCGCGCTCTCGGCGGGTACGGACCGGTCAGCCACGACACGCGGGACCGTGTCGTGACTGCGGCAACGGAGTTGGGCTACCGACGCAACGACCTCGCCCGGGCGATGATCACCGGCCGGACCAACACGATCGGCGTGGTCATCGCCGACATCGAGAACGCGTTCTTCGCGGGCGCCGTGCGTGGGGTCACGGACGCAGCCCGCGCCGGAGGCTACGAGGTGGTCCTGACCAACACGGATGAGGACCCTGAGATGGAGCTGGCCGCATTGCGGGTGCTGCTCGCGAAGCGCGTGGACGGGATCATCGTGGCGCCGACGTCCCGAGAGCCGGGTCACCTCCTGGCCGCACAGAGGTCCGGCTGTCCGGTCGTGCTGCTCGACCGCCGGGTGCCGGACCTGGAGATGGACACCGTCCTCGTCGACAACTACGCCGCCACCCGTGACGTCGTAGAGCGGCTGGCAGCGGCCGGTCACCGCAGGATCGGCATGGTCACCGGCGGCACGAGCTCCGGAGACAGGCCGCGCCGGGACCGCCCGGCGGTGTCGACGGGTCAGGACCGTGTCGACGCCTACCTCGACGCCCTGCGCCGCGCGGGGGCCAGACAGCTCAAGAGGTACCTGCGAACCAGCGCCCACACGCCCGAGCAGGCCTGCTCCCTGATGAGCGACCTTCTTCGGCTCCCCTCGCCGCCGACAGCGGTGTTCGCGTCGGACAGCAAGGTCGCTCTCGGCGTCCTGAAGGCGATCCGCACGGCCGGCGTCACGATGCCCGACGACATCTCCATGGTGGCGTTCGACGACGCCGACTGGACCAGCGTCGTGACGCCGGCGATCAGCGTCGTCGCCCAGCCCACACACGCCCTCGGCCACAGGGCGGCCGAGATGCTGATCTCCCGGATGCGCGGAGGCGCAGAGCCACCACGGCTGGATGTGATGGCGACCGAGTTCATCTCGCGAGAGTCTGTGGCGGCACCCGCCGGGCCCCCGCCTCGCTGACGAAGTGGTCGTGATCTCGCCCGAGATGCGGAGTTTGAACCACCACTTCGTCAGCGAACGTCGCCCGGAGGGGCAGCTTCGTCAGCGAACGTCGCCCGGAGGGGCAGGTTTCGGCACCCACGACCACCCGTCCGCGTGCACCAGCTGGAGCAGGCGCCCCCGACGCTCGGCCTGGCTCTCAACGGACGAGGCGAACCCGTCGTCCGGCACCACGGGGATGCCCCGTGCCGCGAGCAGGTCGAGTCTCGGCGGCGGAGGAGCCGTGACGTCGGGCCGGCGGCGCAGCCGGGACGTGGCGCTGACCGTGGTGAGGTACCGGGAGATCGCGCCTTGCAGAGGCCTGACGCCGCTGTCGTCGGGACGGGCGGACGGGGCGACGCCCGCGCTGAGCAGGAGCAGCGCGTCGTCCAGCTGGGCGATCGCGACCGGGGCCGACGTGTCCCGCTGACGCGCGTGGAAGTAGTGCAGGGTCGGGTAGGCGACGTGCTGCTCGGCGGACGTCGCGACCTCGCCCGTGAGCGCCACGAGCTGCTGGACGAAGGCGCTGCTGAACGCGTCGCCCGTCCATCCGCGGGCGACGATCTCCTCTGCGCTCTCGCCCAGGTCGTTGATCCGCACGGCGAGGCTGCGTCGGGCCACGACGGCCGAGACGACGGAGAGCAGGTAGGTGATCGCCAAGGTGATCAGCGACAGTCCGGTGAAGCTGGCGACCGAGGTGACGAGGCGCCACCACGGGGACGCCGCCACGACGTCCCCCGTGCCCAGTGTCAACAGCGTGATCCCCGCGAAGTAGGCCGTGTCGACGACACCGACCGGCTCACGCGTCCTCGCGCTGACGACGCCGCCGTCACTGCCGAGCAGGACGAGCGTCCACGCCGTCCACAGGCCGACGACCCAGCAGAGCACGACGCCGAGGATCAGAGCGCCTCCCGCGCCGCTCAGCACCGTCGAGTCCCGGTCGCGGTGGTGGAGGCGGACGAGCCCGCGCCAGACCCAGGCCGCGGCCCGTCCGGTCACGGGACCGCCTCCGGAGCCGACGTGCAGCGTCATCGCCAGTGCGTCGTAGAACACCAGCAACAGCAGGACGACGCCGCCCGCCAGCACGAGCAGATGTGTCACCGCCGGGTCCCCACGGCGTCTCCCTACCCAACCCCCTCGCGTCCACAAGCCCAGTGAGCCGGCCCGACGGCCCGAGGGGGACGCATGACGGGAGGGCGGAGGGGAAAACCACACCGGGCACGCGGCGCGCCTCACCAAGGCGACCGGCGACACCACCCGAGCGAACCCGGAGGATCCTATGAGCGTCATGCGATTCGACCCGTTCGGCGACCCGTTCCGGCAGATGGACCGCCTCACGAGCCAGCTCCTCTCCGGCACGCGCACGCCGATGGGGATGCCGATGGACGTATGGCAGGCGGACGACGGCTACCACGTCGCGCTCGACCTGCCGGGAGTCGACCCGAGCACCGTCGACATCACCTGCGAGCGGAACATGCTCACGATCCGCGCCGAGCGAAGGGCCGAGTACGGCCAGGCGCAGAACGTCGTCGTCGCCGAGCGACCGCAGGGCACGTTCACCCGACAGCTGCAGGTGGGCGACGCCCTGGACACGTCCAAGGTCGACGCGCGCTACGACAACGGCGTGCTGCTGCTCACCATCCCTGTGGCCCAGTCGGCGCAGCCGCGGAAGATCCAGGTGCAGCGCGGTCAGAGCGGGCAGCAGATCGACGTGACCTCGGGGGAGCGGCCGGAGCAGTCGGAGCGGTCGGAGCGGTCGGGGGGCCGGTCGAGCTGAGCTCGGGGTCGCCGAGCGGCCGGCAGGGGGGCGTCGCAGACATCCACCCTCACGCGGCTCGGTCGGTCTCCTCGTTCTCGTACAGCTCGGTCACGGCCTCGACGACCTCCTCCAGCGGGACGTCGGCCACGAAGGAGGGGTCGTGGGCGCAGCGGCCGCGCCCCTGGTCCGCGCCGCACTCCGGGCACGAGCTTCGGAACGACACGCCGGCGCGGTGCCGCGCCCGGGTCAGCGGCCCGGCGTTGATCATGTTGCCGCACCAGTAGACGCCGACCGTCGCCGTGCCGACGGCCGCGGCGAGGTGGCGGGGCCCGGAGTCGTTGCCGACGACGACCCGGCAGCGCTCGAGGACGCCGACCATCCCGCCCATCGTGAGCCGGCCCACCAGGTCGAGGACGGGGACGCCCGAGCCAGAGGCGATCACCCGCGCCGACCGCTCGTCGTCCGGGCCGTGTCCCACGACGACCACCGAGGCGCCGAGGCGTCCCACCTCTCGCGCGACCTCCGCGAACCGCTCCGCCGGCCAGCGGCGGCGCGGGTCCGTCGCCCCCGGGTGGATGCCCACGATCGGCTGCGGCAGACCCTGCAGGACGACGTCGGCCGCGGCCCGGTCCGCCGGTGTCACCTCCAGCCGCGGCTCGAGCGAGACGGGCACGGCGCCGACGAGGCTGACGACCTCGAGAAAGCGGTGCACCTCGTGCTGGTAGTACGAGTACCGCATCCAACGGTCGAGAGGAGGCGCGCCCACGTCGCGTGACCCGGCAGTGACGCGAGCGCCGAGAGCGGTGACGAACGGGTTGGAGTTGCCACCGCCGCCGTGCAGCTGGAGCGCCAGGTCGTACCGGTGCCGGCGCTGCTCGGCCAGGAAGTCCAGCACCTCCGGTGCGTCCCGGCGTCCCTCGTCCCCACGCACGCCGGGGTACGGCGGGACGACGACGACGCGGTCCCACGGGCCGGGTCTGGCCTCCAGCAGCTCCGGGTGCCACGTGGTCCCCAGATACGTGATCTCGGCCTCGGCGTAGGCCGCGCGCAGCGCGTCCAGCGCGGGCAGCGCGACGACGAAGTCGCCGATGCCGTTGCTCCGGAGCACGGCGATCCGCTCCACGTCCGGCACGCGGGCACCGAGCGGCTGGAGCAGCGGGGTCTGGGACGGCGGCACGATCCTCCTTCGACGGGCGGGAGACGCGGCCTTGCCGCTGGGGGCGAGGCTATGCCCGCACGGTGAAAGCATGAAGACTGCGACTTCGGGGAAGACCGAAAGTCGATCAACCGCGCACGGAGCTGCAGGAGCGGGCTGAGGAGGTCAGGTGGACGGGTTGGACGACGTCGTCGACGATCTGCAGGGCCGGGCCGTTCTCGTCGTGGGCGACGCCATGCTCGACGAGTACGTCCTGGGCTCGGCCGTGCGGATCTGCCGGGAGGGGCCGGCTCCCGTCGTCCACGTGAACCGTCGCCGCCGCGAGCCAGGCGGCGCCGGCAACGTCGCGGCGAACGCCGCGGCCCTCGGCGCCCGCGTCGCGTTCCTGTCCGTGGTGGGGGACGACCGGGACGGCCACCTGCTCCGGGAGGCGCTGGTGGCGAGGGGCGTGCCGGACGGCGACGTGCTGACCGAGCCCGGCAGGACGACGCTCGCGAAGCGCCGCGTCGTCGCGGACGGCCAGCTGCTGCTCCGGGTGGACGACGGCGACCCCGTCGACCTGTCCGGCCAGGCCGAGGACGAGCTGCTCCGCCGCCTCGACGCCGCGTACCCGACCGCGGACGCCGTCGTCGTGTCCGACTACGGCTACCGGGCGGTGAGCGACCGGATCGTCGAACGGCTGGCCGTCCTGCAGCGCCGGCACAGCGCCGTCCTCGTCGTCGACGCCCACGACCTCGCCCGGTACCGGGAGGTCGGCGCAACCGCCGTCAAGCCCAACTACGGCGAGGCGCTGCCGCTGATGAGCGGGCAGCCCGCGCAGGGCGGGGAGCGGGCCGCCGGCGTCGCGGCCGAGGCTCGGCACATCCTCGAGGCGACCGGGTCGCGGATCGCCGCCGTGACCCTGGACGCCGACGGCGCGGTCGTCTGCGAGCGCGGGCGCGCGCCCTACCGGACGTGGGCGCGCCCTGGTGCGACCACCGGCGCCTGCGGGGCCGGGGACTCGTACACGGCAACCCTCGCCCTGGCGCTCGCGAGCGGGCTGGGGACGACGAGAGCCGCCGCGCTGGCCCAGGCGGCTGCCGAGGTGGTCACCGGGCGCGAGGGCACGTCGACGTGCTCGGCGGACGACCTGCGGCAGCAGGTGGGCGGGGGCACCGAGGCCGTGCGGGTGCCGGAGGAGCTCGCGGCC
>JBKHWX010000029.1:0-7841 GCA_046566325.1 Actinomycetes bacterium
CGGTCTGCAGGACGGAGGTCTGCGCCTGCTCGGCGAGCAGCTGCTCCTGAGCCGCGTCGGCGGAGCTCGTCGCCAGCACGTAGCCGACCCCGAGCGCCGCGGCGACGGCGGCGACGCAGCCGGTGAGGGCCAGCTGGGTGCGGCGCAGCTTGCGCGCCTCGTGGATCTCCGGCGGCAGCAGGTTGACGCGCGGCAGCGTGTACGTGACGACGCCGTGCTGCAGCTCGGTGTCGGGATCTGTCTGGATGCTCATGCCAGGGCTCCGAGTGCCAGGCCGACCGGGACGGCGGACAGTGGCTGGACGAGGGACAGCTGGTCGGCGTCGAGGCCGGTCTTGCCGATGCGCAGCGGCGCCAGCGGGTCGCCGGCGGTGACCTCGAGGCGGGTGGCCTCGCTGAGACGGTCGGCGAGCCCGGGCAGCTGCGAGCCGCCGCCCGAGAGGACCACCCGGTCGACGCGCTGGCCCGGGTTGGACGCCGAGTAGTAGTCGAGGGAGCCGCGCACCTCCTCGACGAAGCCCTGCGCCGTGACCTCGACGGCACGCGCGGCCGCGGCCAGGTCCGTCGGGCCGCCCAGCAGCCCGAGCTCCTGCTTCAGGCCCTCGGCTTCCTCACCGGGCACGCCCAGCCGCTCGGACACCGCGTCGGTGATGTCCTGCCCACCCATCAGCAGGATGCGGACGAACCGCGGCACGCCCGACGAGTGGATGATGATGTTCGTCACGCGCGCGCCGACGTCCACGAGCGCCTCGGTCTCGACGTCGAGGTCGCCGCGCCGTCCCACGGCCCGCAGGACCGCGAACGACGTGAGGTCGACGACGGTCGGGGTCAGCCCGGCCTTCTGCACGCAGCGCACGTTCGCGAGCACCATGTCGCGGGAGGCGGCGACCAGGAGCCCCCTGAGCATCGGGACGCCCTCGCGCGGCACGGCCTCGAGCGGGTGGAAGTCGAGGACGGCCTGCTCGACCGGCATCGGGAGCAGGTCCTGGACCTGGAACGGAAGAGCCTTCTTCAGGTCCGCGGCGGGCATCTGGGGCAGCTCGACCTGGCGGACGATCACCCGCTGGTTCGCGACACCGAGGACGACCTTCTTGCTCCCGAACCGCGTGGCGGACCAGAGCTGCTTGATGGCCGCGCTCACCGCGTCGGCGTCGATCACCTCGCCGTCGAGAACGGCTCCGTCGGGGACGGCGACCTGCCCGAACTTCTCGAGCGTCACGCCGTCCTTGCCGAACGTCAGCTCGGCGGCGCGTACGCCGGAGGTCCCGATGTCGAGACCGATGGCGGTTCGTCCAGCCACGTCGACCTTCCTTCCAACGCGTGGGCACGCTTCGTGCCGTCCGCGGGCAGCACTCGTTGCTGCCTCCTGGAGAAGGAATCGGTCCGCGGTCTGCATGGCTTGAGGGTTGGCGAAAACTTTGTTGATGCCGCCCGTGCGGTCGCCCGGTCGGCCGAAAGTTGGTTCGAAGCATGGGCGGTTCCGCAGACGCGATCGGCCGGTCGCGGAACGTGCGTCGGAGCAAGGCCGCCTTCTCACCCGCGGCTGTCGGGGGCTCTCACCTCACAGCTCGTCGGGGCGCGGCCCAGCCTCCTGTCGGTCGTGACGAGGGCGCACCCTCGTTCCTCAGACAGGGCGACGTAGAGGCCGTCGAGCACGGGCAAGCGATCCTGGAGCGCCAGGGCACGGTGAAGGTGCGCAGCAGTCGACACGACGTGCTCCTGGGGGAGCCCGAGCGCCTCCTCGAGCGCCTCTTCCTGCTGAACATGACTGAGAACGCCTGCCCGGGCGAGCCGGGCCAGCGCTGACAGCACCTCCGGAAGCTGATGTGCCGGTGCGAAGATCTCCTCGCCGGCGACCTGGTCCAGCACCCATCCCCGTTCCGGCTGGTCCAGCAGTACGTCGACGAGGGCTGAGGCATCGAGGACGATCACCGAGCGAACTCGTCTCGGACCTGGCGAAGGACAGCGGGGACGTCGATCGTCGTGCTCACTCGGGGTTTGCGCTCCCGGACCTGTTCAGCCCAGCGCCGCGTGCTCGCCCGGCTGAGTGCGGCCTCGATCGCTGACTGGGCGACGGCGGAGATTGAGACCCCCTCGTCACGAGCTCGCCGGTAGAGGTCGTCGGACAGGTAGACGCTGACCTTGGGCATACCCCCACTGTACCCCCATGCGCGGAGGGGGCTATCAAACTGGAGACCGCCTCCTCCTCTCCTCGTGAGGCTCAGTGAGGTCGCCGGGTGGGCAACTACTCGCCCCGCCCTGGTCGGACGCGATGCGGAGGTCCAGCAGCTCGAGGCATCTCTGACGCGTGCGCATCCCAGCGGGCTGCGGGTCGTCGAGATCGTGGGCGAGCCGGGCATCGGCAAGACCCGCCTGCTGAGGGAGGTCGTGTCCCGGGCCAGCGGCCGAGGAGAGCAGGTCGTGGAGGCACGGGCGACCGAGCTGGCGCCGGCGCTGCCGCTCGGGCTGCTGGGCCAGGTACTGCAGCCCGCGGCGCACGCGGACGGCGCGCTCGGGAGCCGGTACCAGCGGGGCGAGGCGCTCCGGCACGCGCTGGAGCACATGGCGGCTGGCGGCCGGCCGGTGCTCTGCCTGGACGACGTCCACTGGGCCGACGACGCGTCGTGCGAGGCGATCGGGCAGCTGCTGCGGCGCGAGACGACGCAGCCGGTGCTGCTGGTGCTGGCGTACCGCCCCCGTCAGCTCCCCCCCGCGCTCGGCGTCGCCCTCGAGGAGCCGGTCGACCGCACGGTGCTCGAGCTGGCTCCCCTCTCGGACACGGCAGCCAGAGCGCTGGCGGGGACGGTGTCGGACGACGACGCGCGCGACCTCTGCTCGGCCAGCGGAGGCAACCCGCTCTACCTGCTCACGCTGGCGTCCTCCCGTGCAGGCCGGGACGGCGTCGCCAGACCCACGTCGCCGGCCGACGCCCTCCGGCAACGCGTCGCGTCGGAGCTGTCCGCCGTGGGCAGCGACGCCAGGACGGTGGCCCGGGCGGCCGCCGTCCTCGGCGAGCCGATCTCCGCTCGTGCGGTCGCAGCGGTCTGCGGGCTCGACGAGGGCGTCGTCCTCGAAGGGCTCGACCGGCTCTCCCGGCACGACCTGCTGCGGCACGAGCCCGGCCACGGACTCACCTTCCGGCACCCCCTGGTCGCCTCCGCGGTGTACGAGGACGCCGGGCCCGCGTGGCGGCAGCGCGCGCACGCGCAGGCCGCAGCGGTGCTGGACGACGCCGGCGCACCGCTCGCCGCGGTCGCGCACCACGTGTGCAGGGCCGGCCCCGCGGCGGACGACGGCGCCGCGGACCTGCTGGAACGCGCGGCGACCGAGGTCGTCTGGCAGGCGCCGAGGGCGGCCGTGGAGTGGCTCGACGCCGCCCTGTCGCTCCCCCACGGCCAGGACGGCGAGCGCCGCCAGCGCCTCTCGGTGGCGGCCGCGAAGGCGCTCGCCCTGTCGGGGCGGTTGTCCGAGGCGCGGGCCCGGCTGCACGCCGTCCTCCCGGTGCTCTCCACGGGCAGCCCGACGCGCGAGCGAGCCATCGGCGTCGCCGCCACCACCGACCACCTGCTCGGGCAGCACCACGAGTCCGCGGCGCTGCTCGAGCGGGAGCTGCGGGAACGGAGCGGTCACGGTGACCCCGGCGTGCGGCGTCTACGGGTCGAGCTCGCCGCCGCGTACCTGATGCAGGGCCGGTGGGACGACGGCCGTCGCTGCGCGGACCAGGCCCTGCACGCTCCCGGCACCGCCGACGGGGCCCTCGCCGCGACCGCGACCGCCATGATCGCCCTCACCGCGTACACCTCCGGAGACGTGGACGGCGCCGAGGCGGCAGCGGACGAGGCCGCCCTCCTCGTCGACGGGCTCGCCGACGCCGAGCTGGCGACGAGCCTGGGGGCCGGGATGTGGCTCGGCTGGGCCGAGTCCTTCCTCGGCCGTTACCGAGCCGCGCTGCGGCACCAGCGGCGCGCGGCCGACCTCGCGAGAGGCCGCGGCCTCTCGCACCTGATGACCCACCTGCTCGTCGGTCAGGGCAGCACGCACAAGTGGCGCGGCGAGCTGCCGGAGGCGCTGCGCTGCTTCGAGGAGGCGCGTGAGGTCGCGCTGCTCACCGGCAGCCAGTCGCTGCTGACCATGGCTCTGACGATGCTCTGCCGGGCCCACACGTGGCTGGGGAACCCGGACGAGGCCGAGCGGCTGGGCGGGCAGGCCGTCGAGAGCGTGGGCCTTCGGGACGACTGGTTCGGCGCGCTCGCTCCCGTCGTCCTCGCCCAGGCGCGCCTGGAGGCAGGGGACGCGCGGACGTGCCGGGACGCCGTCCTCACGGCCGGAGGAGGTCCGGACCTGCCACGCCTGGACCTGTTCTCCCGCCCCGACTGGTACCACCTGCTCGCCAGGGCCGCGGTGGCCGCGGGGGACGCGACGTCCGCCAAGGACTGGGCGAGCCGGGCCTGGGACTGCGTGAGCAGCGGTGCCTGCCGGCTGCCGAGCGCGGTCGCGTTCACCCTGCTGGCGGAGGCCGAGGTCGCGCTGTTCACGGCCGACGCGGCGACCGCCGCCAGCTGCGCGGCCGAGGCGGCAGAGCTGCTGTCGAAGGCCGAGAACCCGCTGGACGCCGCGCGCGCACGCCTGCTGCTCGGCCGCGCTCTCGCGGGCCGCGGCGATCGGCGAGGGGCGGTGGACGTGCTCACCGAGTGCGAGCAGGTGTTCCGGGACTGCGGAGCCGTCCTGCTCCGGGACCAGGCCGCCCGCGAGCTTCGACAGCTCGGCCGACGGGTAGCCGTCCGGCGAGGCACGGGGACGGGACGGGAGCAGGGCGGGCTGACCGAGCGGGAGGCGGAGGTGGCGGCCCTCGTGGCGCGCGGGATGACGAACCGCGAGATCGCCGCCGCGTTGTTCCTCAGCGAGAAGACGGTGGAGAGGCACGTGGGGCACATCCTGCTGAAGCTCGGGGTGAGCCGCCGGTCCGCGGTCGCCGCCCGGTGGTCCGCGGAGCCGCTCGCGGCCCTCTGCGGGTGACGCGACCGGATGTGAGGGATTTCCCCGATGCCGGTGGGGTGCCGCACCCGGCACCTTCGAGGAGACCGAGGCGGACAAGCCGCCTCGGAACACGCGAAGGAGATGTTCGGATGCGCGCACGGAAAGCAGCACTCACGCTCGCGGTTGCGGGCTCGCTCGCGATCACCGCCGGAACGGTCAGCCAGGCGTTGGCCGGCGACGCGAACACCGCGGCGGCCAAGGTGCAGCAGGCGACGCTGGAGCTCCAGCCGTCGAGCCCCGCCCTCGCCAAGTGCTTCCCTCACGCTAAGGCGAAGGTGACGGTCGCCCTGCTCACCGACAGCATCGGAAAGGACGTGTTCAAGATCGAGGCCAGCGGTCTTCGCCCGAAGACCGACTACACGGTGTTCCTGCTGGAGAAGGCCGGAGCGCCCTTCGGCGCGGCCGAGTACATCGGCGACTTCACCACCGACACGTGGGGCCGGGCCGAGAACACGTTCACGCTGATCGTCGAGGAGGCCTTCGCCTTCAACAACGAGACCGGCGCCCGGAAGGAGCTGAACTCCGTCGGCTTCTGGTTCGCCGACCAGAAGGACGACGACGGGTGCCTCGGCGCGAACAGCCCGGTCACCGGGTTCGACGGTGACGGCCAGGCGGGCGTGCAGATGATGAACTCGGGGAAGGTGTTCCTGCCCTGACCCGACGTCGCATGGGCACGAGGGACGTGAGCGGGCCGGTGGACGTCCACCGGCCCGCTCCTTCCGCTCCCGGTCATGACGAGCCAGGTCTCCACCGGAGCGGCGGGCTCATTCTCAGCTCGGCGACGCCGCCCAGGCGGTGCGGGTCCTGCGCACGGACAGGTCCTGACGACGAAGGACGCCGCGCCGGTCCTCCGCGTCCAGGAGGAGGTCGACGACCTCGAGGTCCTCGGGAGGCAGCCGTCCTTCCAGACCGGTTCGCATGTGGCGCAGGGAGGCGTAGGCGTACGTCCTCGTCGCGGGGAGTGTCGCGTCTGCGGCCTCACTGAACGTGCGGCGCTCCACCAGCTCGAAACCGGCCCCCTCCAGAGAGGACGTCCAGTCCGGGTACCCGTTCCAGCCCGCCTCGGCCAGAGCCTCGTGGCACCGCGCCTCCCAGCCGGGGCGACCCAGCTCGTCGTCGGCCGGCAGAAGCAGCGGGAAGCCGGCCTCGACGACCACCAGCAGTCCGTCCGGCCTCAGCGCCGAGTGGACGTCGCGGAGCAGCCGGTCGGGGTCGGCCACCTCGTGCAGCGACGAGGACGCCCAGACGAGGTCGACGTCGTCCACCGAAGGCCACGCGGTCTCGAGGTCGGCCTCGACGAGCCGGAGGCGGCTCCTGAGCCCGTCCCTCCGCGCCTTCGCGTCCAGGCGCTCCAGCATCTCCGCCGACCTGTCGACCGCCACCACCTCGGCCGAGCCGAAGTGCCGGGCGAGAGCCAGGCTCCCGCTGCCGGTCCCCGCGCCGACGTCGACGACGGTCCGCGGCGGCTGCGGCAAGCAGCGCGCCGCCCACTCGAGAGCCTCCCCCAGGTACGACCCGAGCACCTCGGCGTCAAGGTCCAGCAGGTCTGCCAGCCCGGTCTCGTCGGGGTGCTGGTGCCCGTGCCCGTCGCCGTGACCGTGGTGGTCGTGCGGTTCGTGGCGGTCGTGCTGCTCCCCCTGATGCATGAGTCGAGCGTAGGGGGACGTGTCGCCGCGGTGACCGGCAGAACGACGGCAGGCGAACCTCTTGACACCGCCGAGCGAACGGTTCACTCTTCTTGCCTAAATCGATTTGGGCGTTCCGCTCGCCCGCTCGCCCGCTCGCCCCGTCCCCGTCCTCGTCAAGGTGCTGACATGCCTCAGACGACGATCGCACCGCACGCCATGGACGAGGTGCTGCCGCTGCGGCGGCTCATCCCCCTCGGCCTCCAGCACGTGGTCGTGATGACGGCCTCCCCCATCTCGGCCGTCTTCCTCGTCAGCCAGACCCTTTCCCTGTCCCCGCACTCACGGTCAACCTGGTCAGCGCCACCTTCATCCTGTCCGGGCTCGGGACGATCCTTCAGTCCTGGGGCCCGTGGAAGATCGGCGCCCGGCTCCCGTTCGTGATGCTCCCCGGCGGCGCGCCGATCGTGCTGTTCCTCGGCATCGCGAAGGAGTACGACATCCGGACGGCGGTCGGTGCCGTCGTCCTCGCGGCCGTCTTCTACTTCGTCGCGCTCCCGCTGTTCGCGCGGCTGCTGAAGTACTTCCCGACCGTGGTGATCCGCACGATGATCGTCATCATCGGGGTGAACCTGATCAGGGTCCCGGGCAAGGAGATCGACGTCAAGCGCCAGGTCAGCCGCACGATCCGCGGTGACGCCATCACCTCGTTCGTGGCGGCCTGTTCGGTACCCCGCTCATGGTCACCAGCGGCGAGAACATCGGGATCGTCCGCGTGACCGGCATCCGAAGCCGCTTCGTGACGATCGCCGCCGGCCTGATGCTCGTCGTCATCGGCGTCGTCGCTCCGATCGGTCGCGTGATCACAGTGATCCCCGCTCCCGTCGTCGGAGGCACGGCCCTCGTCGTGTACGCGATCGTGATGGTGCTGGGCGTCCAGCTGCTCCGGAAGGTCGACTTCCACGAGCAGTCCAACATGGTCATCGCGGCGGTCGCCTTCGCCGTCGGGCTGCTGCCGATCCTCATCCCTGGCTTCTACGACCAGTTCCCGGCCAACGTCCGCATCCTCCTCGGCAGCGGTGTCGCGATGGGCGCCTTCGTCGCCGCGTTCCTCAACTTCGTCTTCCACCACGTGGGGACCGCGCGCGAGCAGGGAACCGACCGGGGCATCACAGAGATC
>JBKHWX010000030.1:0-7923 GCA_046566325.1 Actinomycetes bacterium
CCGATGGGCGGCCATCCATCTCGGACGTGCGTTGCCGCACGCCTCCAGCGGCCTACCCGGGGACTCGGGCGGGCCGCCCTCGAACGTCCCCTGTCTGGCCTTGCTCCGGGTGGGGTTTACCGAGCCGTGCCGGTCACCCGGCACGCTGGTGGTCTCTTACACCACCCTTTCACCCTTACCAGGAGGCCAGCCCTCCGAGTCGGAGGGCGTCGTCCTGGCGGTCTGCTTTCTGTGGCACTGTCCCGCGGGTCACCCCGGGTGGGTGTTACCCACCACCCTGCCCTGCGGAGCCCGGACGTTCCTCGGCGAGCCACTCGCGTGACCCGACGCGGCCGCCCGGCCGGCTCGTCCGCACCGCCTAGTTTAACCGCAACCTCGCTGATGAAGTGGCTGCTGAGGCGCCGGAAGTGTGGCCCTTCAACAGCCAATCCATCAGCGAACATCGACGGCCTCGGGCTCAGACCCGGGCGCGGACACTCGACTTGACCCTCACGCGGCGGAAGGCGTCACGGTAGGTGCATGCCCAGGAGGAGCGAGGTGGAGCAGGCGCTGACCGTGGGTCAGTGCGCGGAGATGTTCGGCATGACGGTCCGGACGCTGCACCACTACGACGAGATCGGCCTGCTGCGGCCGAGCTCGCGCACCTCCGCGGGGTACCGGCTCTACTCGCCGGACGACGTCACCCGGCTGCAGCACGTCGTCGTCTACCGGCGTCTGGGGTTCACCCTCGAGGAGATCGTGGTGCTCCTCGACGACCCCCAGGCGGACGTCGCGGCGCACCTGCGTCGGCAGCGGGACGCCGTGACGTCGCGCATCGACGCGATGAGGGATCTCGTCCGAGCCATCGACCACGCACTGGAGGTAGAGATGTCAGGCATCAAGCTGACGAAGGAAGAGCAGCGGGAACTGTTCGGGGACGGGTTCTCCGACGAGTACGCCGCCGAGGCCGAGCAGAGGTGGGGCGACACGGATGCGTGGAAGCAGTCGCAGACACGCACCGCGCGGTACACGAAGGAGGACTGGGTCCAGATCAAGGCCGAGGCGGAGGCGAGCACGAAGGCGTTCGTGGACGCGATGCGCGCGGGCGACCCCCCGACGAGCGAACGTGCGATGGACGCCGCAGAGCAGGCCAGGCTGCACATCTCCACCCGGTTCTACGACCTCACCCCCGAGGCACACAGGTGCCTCGGCGACATGTACGTCGCGGACCCCCGCTTCACGAAGACGTACGAGGACGTCGCGCCTGGGCTCGCGCAGTACGTGCGGGAGGCAATCCACGCCAACGCCGACCGCCAGGCCGCGCCCTCCTGACCCCGCAGCTCACGAGGCGCATGTGAAGCGCACGGTCCGCTTCACCGGGTCGGCTTCGACGAGCCGGACCTCGACACGAGCTCCCAGCCGCAGGTCGCCGTCGCACTGGCCGAGGACGGGCGGGGAGGTGACCTGGACGAGCGCGCGCTCGCGTCCGACGTCCACGACGACCGCCGGGAAGGTCTCGCCGACCCGGTCGGCCAGCACGGCCGCCTCGGCCGCGTCGATGCTGGCCCGCTCGAGGGCACCGGCACGCCGGTCCGACTCGCTCATCAGATGCGGCAGCGTGGGCAGCGCCTCGAGCACCCAGCCCGGGACGTCCACGCCGCGGCACAAGGCCTCGCACGCCACCAGACCGAAGCGGTCGACGAGCCGCCGCAGCGGGGCCGTCACGTGTGCGTAGGGCGCCGCGACCGCAGCCTGCACTGCTTGCTCCGGGACCGTCCCGAGCACCGGGGTGTACGCCGCGCCACGAAACAGCGAGGCCGACTCGTGCAGCAGCGCCAGCTCCTGCGGGTCGCGGGGGTCGAGGCTGCGCAGGAACTCGCCGTACGCCATCCCCTCGGGCCACTGCGCCCCCAGCGCCGCCGCCTGGCGTCGGAAGCGGCGCAGCGTCTCGTCGTCCGGCGGTGGCAGCGTGCGCAGGATCCCGACGCGACCCTCGATCATCATCTGGGCCGCGGCCATCCCGGTCATCAGGGAGATCTGGGCGTTCCAGTCCTCGACCGGCACCGGCGGGCGCAGGCGCAGCACGAACCCGTCCGGGTGGACGACGACCTCCTGGTCCGGGGTGGCAAGGCTCGAACCCCCTCGCTCGCGCTCGAGCTCGATGCGCTTCTTCCCGACCTCGGGCAGCAGCTGCAGCGACGCCGGCGCGCGGCCGGCGTCGATGTCCCTCTGGACGCCTTCGTACTCGAGCTGGGCGCGGCTGCGCACCATGGCCCGGACGACGTCCACCTCCGCCGTGACCGCGTCGTCGTCCAGGTCGAGCACCCACACGAAGGCCGGCCGCACCTGCCCGGCCAGCAGGCTCGCGGCGTCCTCGCTGATCACCGGCGGGTGGAGCGGGACGCGGCGGTCCGGCACGTAGAGGGTCTGGCCGCGACGGCGCGCCTCGTCGTCGACGGGAGAGCCCGGGCTCACGAACGCCGGGACGTCGGCGATCGCGTACCGCACGCGGTAGCCGCGGCCGCGGCGCTCGAGGTGCATGGCCTGGTCGAGGTCCCGCGCACCGGGTGGGTCGATGGTGACGAAGTCGACGTCGGTCCAGTCGGTGGCGGGCAGGTGCGGGTCGCGGACGGCGCGCCGCGCGTCGGCTAGGACGTCGGCGGCGAACCCGTCCGGGACGTCCAGCTCCACCCGGACCGCCCGCAGCGCGTCCTTCAGCACCGACCCGTCGACCACCGCGTCACCCGCTGCCTCCTCGGCCGCGGCCGCCGCTCGAGACAGTCTCATCCGGGTCGGTGACACCGCCACAGCGTAGGCAGCGATATGCGCCTCAGCCTCTCCATCCGCTCGCCCGCCGCCGGTGCCGGGAGCTCCTGACGTAGGGTTCAGAGCCGATGTCGACGGGCTGTGCGTAGGGAGGTGGAACGGATGACGTTCGGAATCGAGGATTTCGGACCCTTCTACCACGGCACCAAGGCGGACCTGAGTTCCGGGGACGTGCTGGCTCCCGGCTACAGCTCGAACTACGGCGAACGCAGGAAGGCGAACTACGTCTACCTCACGGCGACTCTCGACGCGGCCATCTGGGGAGCCGAGCTGGCGGTCGGTGAGGGACGCGGAAGGATCTACCGTGTCGAGCCGACGGGTCCGCTCGAGAACGACCCCAACCTGACGGACAAGAGGTTCCCGGGCAACCCGACGAGGTCGTACCGCACCCGCCACTCACTGCGAGTCGTCGGCGAGGTCACGGACTGGGAAGGACACTCCCCCGACGTGCTCCAGAACATGCGGGACCACCTCGAGGAGCTCAAGCGGCTTGGCATCGAGGCGATCAACGACTGAGGCGCGCACGGCAGGCAGCAAGGGGCCGTGACCCAACCTCCGTCATCACCCCTGCCTGCACCACCGAATACAGCTCTTATCGGCGAACAGGCCTCTTGTCGCCTGCCTGCCTGCCGACCATCTCCCTGATCCAGACGGGCGCGAACGGGGACGTGCAGTTCGGTGGGGTCGGGTAGTCCTCGAGCACCTGCAGGCGCTCGCCGATGTCGATGGCGCGCGCCCGGTGCTCGGCGTGCTCGAGCCCGACCAGGGCCAGGCAGTGGTTCATCGCCCACTGCAGGCGGGCAGGGGCCTCCTTCATCTCGGCCTCGATGACGTCCAGCAGTCCTCGGAGGTCGAGGCCCTCCGGCTTCTTGGCGACCCGGTCGGTGGTCAGCGCCCACCCGGCACTCGCGACCACGGGGTCCGGGTCGGCGGACCAGGCCAGGCGCAGCCGCTCGGGGTGGGGGTTCTTCTTCACCACGTAGCCGACGAGCCAGTCGTGCACCTTGGGCGTGCGGGCGTCGCGCACCATGTCGTCCAGCTCGTTCGGCTCGAAAGCCTTCGGGCGGCAGATCGAGGAGCGCCAGGAGTCTGGCCGCCGTGTCACCCGTCTCCCAGAGCCGGCGCGCGAGCTCCGGCTGCGTCTTCAGCCGCTTCGCGAGCGCGCGGAGCTTGCTGAGGTTCACGCCGTGATCGTCACCGTGCCTGGTGTTGACCTCGCGCAGCTTCGGGTCCTCCAGCGCGGCGAGCTCCGCCAACACCTCGGACACCGTCGTGTCCGTCACCTGACCATCCCGTCCGTCACAGCGACGATCAGCCGAGGGAGCACAGCGCCTGCTCCAGGTCCTCCAGCAGGTCGTCGACGTCCTCGAGACCGACCGAGAGCCGCACCAGCCCGTCGGTGATCCCCACCCGAGCCCGACCCTCCGGGCCGAGCCGGCGGTGCGTCGTCGTCGCCGGGTGGGTGATCAGCGACTTCGAGTCGCCGAGGTTGTTCGAGATGTCGACGAGGCGCAGCGCGTCGAGCACGCGGAACGCGACGTCCTTGCCGCCGTCCAGCTCGAAGGTCACGACCGTTCCGCCCGCCTCCATCTGCCGACGCGCGAGAGCGTGCTGCGGGTGCGACTCGAGGTAGGGGTAGGTGACGCGCCGCACGCCGCGCTGCCGCTCCAGCCAGGACGCGATCCTCAGCGCCGACGCGCTCGCATGACGCACGCGCATGCCCATCGTCTCGAGCCCCTTCGCCAGCACCCATGCGTTGAACGGGCTGAGGGACGGACCCGTGTGCCGCATCAGGTTCCGTACCGGCCCGTCGACGTACTCCTTCGAGCCCAGGATCGCCCCGCCGAGCACGCGGCCCTGGCCGTCCATGTGCTTGGTCGCCGAGTAGACGACGACGTCGGCGCCGAGGTCGAACGAGCGCTGCAGCACGGGGGTCGCGAACACGTTGTCCACGACCACCTGCGCCCCCGCCGCGTGCGAGAGGTCGCAGACCGCCCGGATGTCGACGAGCTCCTGCATCGGGTTGGACGGCGACTCGAAGAAGACGGCAGTGGCGGGGCTCGACAGGGCACGCTCCCACTGCTCCAGGTCGTACCCGTCGACGAAGTCGGTCCTGACGCCCCAGCGCGGCAGCAGCTCGTCGAGGATCACGAAGCACGACCCGAACAGGCTGCGCGCCGCCACCACCCGGTCCCCGGCCTTGAGCAGCGCCGCGAGCGCGGTGAACACGGCGGCCATGCCGCTCGCGGTCGCGAAGCACGCCTCGGCTCCCTCGATCAGGCGCAGGCGCTCGGCGAAGGTCGAGACGGTCGGGTTGCCGTACCGCGAGTAGACGTACCGGTCCACCTCGCCGGCGAACGCCGCCTCGGCCTCCGCCGCGGACGAGTAGACGTACCCGGAGGTCAGGAACAGCGCCTCGCACGTCTCGTCGAAGTCCGACCGTTCGAGCCCCCCGCGGACGGCGATCGTGTCGGGACGCAGACCACGGCCCGCGGTGCCGCCGCCCTGCCTCTCCGCGGTCACGACTGACGCCAGGGCAGGCCGCGTGCCCGCCACCCGTCGCGCCCGCGGTGACCCTGCTCGTCGAGCCCGCCCTCGAACCCCTCGAGGACGTTGTAGGCAGGGCCGAGACCAGCGGCCGTCGCCGCCCTCGCCGCCGCGACCGAGCGCACCCCCGACCGGCACAGGAACACGAGCGGCCTCCCCTCGTCAAAACCGGCCCGGCGCAGCTCGTCGACGAAGTGCTGGTTCACCGACCCCTCCGGGTACCGCAGCCACTCCAGCAGCACGGCCTGCTTGCCGAGCCCGGACAGGTCGGGGACGCCCACGTACGCCCACTCCGGCTGCGTACGGCAGTCCACGAGGACGGCGCTCGGCTCGGTCCCGAGCAGCCGGTACGCCTCGCGGGGCTCTATATCCCCGGCGTACCCGTCTGCCGGCCGGGGGACTGGCGCCACAACGTCCTCCGCAGTGGCACAGCCCCCGGCGTACCCGTCCGCCGCGGAGACGACGACGGGCAGGTCACCGGTCCCCGCCGCGTCGCCGTCGTCCCGCCTGCACTCGTCCTGTCGCGTCTCCTCCCGCGTCTCCCGCCGCGTCCACGTCTCACCGCGCGCGGCGGCGTCCATGGCCTCGTTCGCGAGCCGGTCGGCGTGAGCGGTCTCAATGCGCGGCACCCAGGTGTACGAGACGTTCTGCGGGGGCAGCACCGAGCGGGCCTCGAGCGCGAGGCGCCGCATGTCGTCGTGCTTGAGCTTCCACCGGCCGGACATCTGCTCGACGACGAGCTTGGAGTCCATCCGCACCTCGACGACCGCGTCCGGGTCGATGGCCGCGGCCGCGCGCAGGCCGGCGAGGAGCCCGCTGTACTCGGCGACGTTGTTCGTCGCCCGGCCGAGGGCCTCGGCGACCTCGACGAGCACCTCTCCGGACAACCCGTCCCGGACGACGGCCCCGTAGCCCGCCGGCCCCGGGTTGCCGCGGGAGCCGCCGTCAGCCTCGACGACGAGCCGCCTGCCCGTCACAGGCCCGAGTCGGCGGTGCGGACGAGGATGCGCCCGCACTCCTCGCAGCGCAGGACCTCATCCGGCGCCGCCGAGCGGATCCGGCCGAGCTCGACGGGCGTGAGCTCCAGCCGGCAGCCCTCGCTGCGGCGGCCCTTGAGGGCGGCAGCGCCGAGCCCGCTGCTCGCCTGCCGGACCTTCTCGTACAGGGCCACGAGGCCGGCGTCCAGGCCGTCGACGACAGCCGCACGCTCGCCTGCCACCTTCTCCGCCTCCGCGTCGAGCTCCTCCAGGGCGGAGCGGAGGCCGGCTTCGACCTCGGTGATCTGCGACTCCACGTCGAGGCGCTCGGACTCGACGCGCGCCACGACTGCCTGTGCCTCCTCGAGGCGCTCCATCACCTCGAGCTCGACGTCCTCGAGGTCGCTCTGGCGGTTCGACAGCGACACGAGCTCGTGCTGCAGCGCCTGCAGGTCCTTCGCCGTCCCGGTCCCGGCGTCCAGGCGCGCCCGGTCGCGCTCGGCACGCTGACGGACCAGCGCGACGTCCTGCTCGGCCTTCGCCACCTCGCGCGAGAGGTCCTGCGCCGCGGTCTCCGCCGTGACGAGCTCGTCGTGCAGGCTGCCGGCACGGGAACGCAGCTGCTCGAGCCGGGCGTGCTCGGGAAGGGTCCGACGGCGGTGGGCGATCTGGGCGAGCCGCGTGTCGAGGGCTTGCACGTCGAGCAGCCGCACCTGGTCCAGTGCGTTGGCAGTGGTCACCGGACCAGACCTCCAGGGCTCGGAAGGCGGAACGTCCACGGGTCGGTGCGCATCCTGCTCACCTCGACCTCCACCGTAGTGCCGCGCGACTCGAGCGCGGCGACGAGCCGGTCCACGCAGCCGTGCAGCCAGGGCCACTCGCTCGCCCAGTGCGCGACGTCCACGAGGTAGGGGCGGCCGCCCGCGGCGTGCTCACGCGCCTCGGAGGCCGGGTGGTGGCGTAGGTCCGCGGTCACGTAGACGTCGGCTCCGCTGGCTCTGACCTCCGCGAAGAGCGAGTCGCCGCTGCCGCCGCAGACGGCGACCGTGCGGACGGTCGCCGCCGGGTCCCCCGCCACCCGCACCCCCTGGGCGGTGCCCGGAAGGACGCGCGCGACGTGCTCGGCGAAGCGCTCGAGGGTCGTCGGCGCCGCGAGCTCGCCCACCCGGCCGATCCCTCGCGGGCCGCGCTCGCCCGCCAGCTCGTACACGTCGAACGCCGGCTCCTCGTAGGGGTGCGCCTGCCGCATGACGGCGACGACGCGCTGGCGCAGGGCTCGCGGCACCGCGACCTCCACCCGTGTCTCCGCCAGCTCCTCGCGGCGGCCGGGCTCGCCCACCTGCGGCCGGGCGCGGTCGGACGGGACGAACGTGCCGGTGCCGGTCGTCGTCCAGGCGCACCGCTCGTACTCGCCGATCACGCCGGCGCCGGCACTCGCCATCGCGTCGAGCACGGCGTGGGCGGCGTCGACGGGCACGAACACCACGAGCTTGTCCCGGGGGTCGCCGGGGTCGGGCGCGAGCGGTCGAAGGTGCTGCAGCCCGAGCACCCGGGCGAGCGCGTCCGAGACACCGGGGACGGCGACGTCCGCGTT
>JBKHWX010000031.1:0-21324 GCA_046566325.1 Actinomycetes bacterium
CGCATCGTCAAACGAGCGATCTCCAAGTATCAGGCCCGAGGGCCCCATCCCGACCGGGCCAGCTACAAAGCCACCTTCCGTGTCGACATCATCACCGGCGCGTCGCCGTGACACCAACCCGCGACCCTTAACTGCACGGCCTTGGGGCTAGTCGGGGCTCGTCGAACGACCCCCCGCACGCGCGGCCCAGCCGGCCTCCCCCGGCCGCAACCCGAGAACGAGCGCAGCCACGCCCTCCGAGGCTCAGGACGCCGCGGTCAGCCGGGTCCGGAGCTGCTGCACGGCCTTGGTGTGCATCTGGCAGATCCGCGACTCGGTCACCCCGAGCACGCGGCCGATCTCGGCGAGGGTGAGGCCTTCGTAGTAGTAGAGGGTCACGACGATCTTCTCTCGCTCGGAGAGCTGGTCGATCGCGCGGGCGAGCAGGAACCTCGTCTCCTCGCCCTCGAAGGCGAGCACCGGGTCCTCCGCCTTCGGGTCGGTCAGCGTGTCACCGAGCGACACACTCTCGCCCTTCTCTCCCCCCGGTGAGAGCAGCTCGTCGAGCGCGAGGACGTTCACGTTGCTGACCTGGCTGAAGATCTGGTGCAGGTCGCTCCGCGCGATCCCCATGCGCTCGGCCACCTCGTCCTCGGTGGGGGCGCGGTGCAGCTCCGACTCCAGCTGGGCGTACGCCTTCTCGACCTCGCGGGCCTTGCTCCGCACCGACCGCGGGATCCAGTCCAGGGCCCTGAGCTCGTCGATGATCGCGCCGCGGATACGTGAGATCGCGTACGTCTCGAACTTGATGGCACGTTCCAGGTCGAACTTCTCGATCGCGTCGATGAGTCCGAAGATGCCGTACGAGACCAGGTCCGCCTGCTCGATGTTGGGCGGCAGGCCGACGCCGACGCGTCCGGCGACGAACTTCACCAGCGGCGAGTAGTGCAGGATCAGCTTCTCGCGGGTCCCGGTGTCCCCGGTCTCCTTGAAGTCCACCCACATCTGGCGGAGCAGCGCCTCGTTGCGGGCGGCCTCGTCATCGACCTGCTCTGTGTCCGCCGCAGCGTCGGCCTGGCTCTCGACCTGCTGGCACTCGACCTGCTGGCTCTCGACCTGCTGGCTCTCGACTGGCTGGCTCTCTGCCTGCTCGCTCTCGACCTTCCCGTCGTCGGCCCGCCCGTCGTCGGGCTGCGCGTCGTCGACCAACACATCCTTGGCGGAGGATCCCCCGCGCCGCGTGCCCCTGCCGGTCCCCGAGTTGTCCGGCAAATGCTCCCCCTCCCCCGATCAGGCCCGCGGGTGCGCCTGCTGGTAGCTCGCGCGCAGCCGCTCCACGGACACGTGTGTGTAGACCTGCGTCGTGGCGAGACTAGCGTGGCCCAGGATCTCCTGGACCGCGCGCAGGTCGGCGCCCCCGTCGAGCAGATGGGTCGCGGCGGAGTGCCGCAGGGCGTGCGGTCCGCCGTCCACGCCCGTCTCGCTCAGGGCGAGCAAGCGGTGGACGACGTCCCGCACCTGTCGCTGGTTCCAGCGGCCGCCGCGTGCGCCGAGCAGCAGAGCGGGCCCGCTGGCGCTCGTCGCCAGCCTCCGCCGTCCCCTGGACAGGTAGTCCCGTACGGCACGCTGCGCCGGCACCCCGAAGGGAACCACCCGCTCCTTCGCGCCCTTGCCCAGCACCCGCACCGTGCACCGGTCGAGGTCGACGTCGTCCACGTCGAGGCCGACGAGCTCAGCGACCCGGATGCCGGTGCCGTAGAGAAGCTCCAGGGCGGCTCGGTCGCGCAGGTGGCGCGGATCGCCGTCGTCCGCGCGCACGGTCGCCACGTCCAGCAGGGCAGCGGCCTGGTCACGTCGGAGGACGGTGGGCAGGTGGCGGTCCCCGCGCGGGGCTGCCAGCCGAAGCGCGGGGTCGGCCGCCAGAAGTCCGCTCCGCGCCGACCAGGCCGTGAACGTGCGGGCGGCCGACGCCCTGCGGGCCAGCGTGGAGCGCGCGAGGCCGTCGGAGCTCATGGAGCCGAGCCAGCCGCGCAGGAGGGTCAGGTCCACCTCGTCGAGACGGCAGAGGCCGTCGGCCGCCGCGCGGGCCAGCAGCTGTGCGACGTCCGCGCAGTACGCCCGCACGGTGTGCCTCGAGCGTCCACGCTCGACGTCGAGGAAGCGCCGGAACCCCGCGAGCGCGGAGGCGAACTCCGGCGGCAGCTCCGAAGGCTCTGCTGTCTGGCGCGTCTCCGCCTCCGGCCTCCGGCCGGCCGGCTGGGACGCGTCCGTCACCGACACGGGGTCCGCCGCCACGGGCGACACGCTCGTGGGCGGGGGCCGGCTCGGCAAGCACCGACGCGCGGGAACCGAGGCGGCGTGTCTCCGTGACCATTGGGCGAGGACGCAGCGTGGTCACCGCGTCACCGAATGTCGACCGTACCCGCGCGACGGTGGTCCCCCTCGCGCCGCCCGCCGCCAGGTGCGCTCTCCGTCGGGACGAAGAGCGGAGGTCGCGAGGCCGAGCAGGGACAGCCTGCCGAGGGCGCCCTGCACCTGCGCGACCGGGAGTCCCGCGACCTGGGAGAGCGAGCCGACCGGACGGAACGCCTGCACGGGGAGGGACTCGTACACCCGCAGGTCGGCCCCCTCGAGCGCGTCGTGGTCGTAGGCGGGAAGCACGGGCTCGGGCGCGTACCGCTCGCCCAGCGGGCTTACCAGCTCGACCACCTCCTCGGCGTCGGTGACGCACCGCGCGTCCAGGTCGCGCAGCAGCAGATGGCAGCCCGTCGATGCCGGTGACGTGACGGGCCCGGGTACCGCGCCGAGCGGCCGGCCGAGCGCGGCTGCGTGCCCGGCGGTGCTGATCGCGCCGGACCGGCGTGCGGCCTCCACCACCACGGTCCCCTTCGTCATGGCAGCGATCAGACGGTTGCGCTCGAGGAAGCGGGTCCGCATCACGGTGCTGCCCGGGGCAGCCTCCGTGACGACAAGACCGGTCTCCCGGACTCGGGCGAAGAGCCGCTCGTGGGCCTTCGGGTAGCTTCGGTCCACCCCGCACGCGAGGACGGCCACCGTGGTCCCGCCCGCAGCGAGCGCTCCGCGGTGGGCTGCCGCGTCGATGCCGAACGCTCCCCCGGACACCACCGTGAAGCCGTGGCTCACCACACCGGCGGCCAGGTCGGCCGCCACGCGCTCGCCGTACGCGGTGGACGCGCGCGAACCGACGACCGCCACCGACCGCTCCACGGCCCGAGCCAGGTGCGCCGGTCCCCACAGCCAGAGACACGCGGGAGCACGGGCCTCGAGATCGGCCAGGCCCTGCGGCCACTCGTCGTCGCCCGGAACCAGGAGGCGACCCCCGAGGCGCTCCACCACCCACACGTCCCGCTCGGGCGCGAGCGTGTCGAGCCGGACGCGCCACCGCTCGAGCGCGCGGTCCAGCCGCCGGCGGGCCCGGCCGGCGTCCTCGACACGCCCCTCCGCGACCGCGAGGGGCAGCGGGTCACCGGACAGCACGTGCTGCATCGCCCGCACCGGTCCGAGGAGGTGCCGGGCCCATCCGGCCACGTGGTCCTCTGGCTCTGCCAGCCGGCTCCACGCGGCCCGCGCCAGTCGGTCGTCCTCGGCCCAGTCGGGCAGCCGCTCGCTCATCCCGCGATCCAGCTCATCTGGCGCAGGGTGAGAGCCATCCCGACGTGGTCGGCGTCCGGCCGGTCCGCGCCCGCGAGGTCGGCGACCGTCCAGTCGACCCGGAGGACGCGGTCGTACCCGCGGGCCGTCAGCTGGCCCAGGTCGAGCGCCCTGTCGAGCACCCTGGTCGTGGACGACGCGAGCCTCCAGCGCGCACGCAGCGCGACTCCCGGCACCTCGCCGTTGCACCGCCAGGCGGTTCCCGCCCAGCGCTCGCGCTGGGCGGTCCTGGCGACGGCCACCCGCGCGCCGACGACCCGCGTCGAGTCCGGGACGTGGTCGGAGGCGAGCTGGGCCCGTGACACGGGCAGCACCTCGACCTGCAGATCGACCCGGTCGAGCAGCGGTCCCGACAGCCGGGCGAGGTACCGCCGGCGCTCCAGCGGCGCGCAGGTGCAGTCGATCCCCTTCCCCGACAACCGGCCGCAGGGGCACGGGTTGGCCGCCAGCACGAGCTGGAAGCGGGCCGGGTACCTCGCCACGCCGCGAGCACGCGCGATCACGAGCTCGCCGTGCTCGAGCGGCTGGCGCAGCGCGTCGAGGACCCGCGGCGGGAACTCGGGTGCCTCGTCCAGGAAGAGCACGCCCCGGTGCGCCCGCGACGCCGCCCCGGGGCGCGGCAGGTTGGTGCCGCCGCCGACGATCGACACCGCGGACGCGGTGTGGTGGGGGTCCTCGTACGGCGGTCGGCGCAGCAGCCCTTGGCCGGGGTCGAACGTGCCGGCCACCGAGTGGACGGCCGTGACCTCCACCGCCTCCTCGTCGTCGAGGTCGGGAAGGAGCCCGGGCAGACGCCGGGCCAGCATCGTCTTGCCGGCACCCGGCGGCCCGACCAGCAGGAGGTGGTGGCCGCCGGCGGCGGCCACCTCCAGCGCGTGCCGAGCCTCCGCCTGGCCCGCGACGTCGACCAGGTCCGGCTGCGCGTCAGGGCTCTGATCGCGCGGCACCACGTCGGGCAGATGGACGACCTCGGCGGCGCGAGACGCGACGCCGTCGCTCACGGTGCCACCGTGCAGCTGCACGACGTCGGCCAGAGTCACGACCGCAAGGACCTCGACCCCCGGCACGAGTCTCGCCTCGGCCGCGTTGCCGGCCGGGACGACCACTCGCCGAAGGCCCCTCTTCGCTGCGGCCGAGACCGCGGGCAGGACGCCTCGGACCGGACGGAGCCGTCCGTCGAGGCCCAGCTCACCGAGGTGCAGCGCGTCCGCGGCGGCTGCCGGGTCGAGCACCCGCAGCGCGGCGAGGACCGAGACGGCGACGGCGAGGTCGAAGCCGGAGCCGGTCTTGGGAAGGGTGGCCGGAGACAGGTTCACCGTGACGTGCCGCTGCTGGACGCTGAACCCCGTGTTCGCCGCGGCGGCTCGCACCCGGTCGCGCGCCTCGTTCAACGAGGTGTCGGGGAGACCGACGATCGTGAAGGCGGGCAGGCCCGTGGCGACGTGCGCCTCCACCTCGACGACGTGTCCTTCGACACCGACGAGCGCGATGCTCTTCGTCCGACCCAGGGCCATCACGCCACCCCGCGCAGGTGGAGCACCTCGGCCGGCCCGGATCGAGGGCGCACCACACCGACCAGGTCGACCCGGATGTCCTCGGACCGGTGGTCGTGCTCCTCCAGCCACTGGGCGAGCAGGCGGCGCAGCCGGATCGCCTTGGCCCGGGTCACCGCCTCGACGGGATGGCCGAACGCCAGGGAGCGCCTGGTCTTGACCTCGACCGCGACGATGCACTCGCCGTCCAGCGCCACGATGTCGAGCTCGCCGCGGTGCCCGCGCCAGTTGCGGGCGAGCACCACGAGGCCCGCCCGCTGCAGGTGGTCGACGGCCACCCTCTCCCCGTACCTGCCCACCGCGTCCGTGCCTCGCACGAGACCACCTCCCGCGCCCAGGCTGGTCGCCGTCCCGGCGGGCCCAGCGGGCCGCGGGCCGGACCTGTGGACGGCGGACGACGCAGACGCCGGTGTGGACGGGACGTCGTGCTCAGGGTCGGAGGCCTGCCGCGCGAGCCCGCCCGGGCGGCGGCACCGCGGGCGTCAGGAGGGGAAGTCCTCCGACTTCGGCAGCTCCAGGTCGGACTTCGACAGCTCCTCGACGTTCACGTCCTTGAACGTCACGACGCGGACGGTCTTGACGAAGCGTGCGGACCGGTACACGTCCCACACCCACGCGTCGTGCAGGGTGAGCTCGAAGTAGACCTCGCCGTCGGCGGAGCGGGGCCGCAGGTCCACCTGGTTGGCCAGGTAGAAGCGGCGCTCGGTCTCGACCACGTAGGAGAAGAGCCCGACGACGTCCCGGTACTCGCGGTACAGGGCGAGCTCCATCTCGGTCTCGTAGTTCTCGAGGTCCTCGGCGCTCATCCCTCGTCGCTCTCTCGCCCTTGCTCGTAGGTCACCCGCAGCACTCCATCATGCCTGCCGTTCCAGCAGTGCCCGACCCCTGGCAGCTGCCAGCTGAGCCGGTGCTGCGGGCTCGGACCGAACCGCGCGAGGGCGGCCATGTGCTCGGGAGCCGCGTAGCCCTTGTTCTCCGCCCACAGGTACTGGGGGTAGCGGCGGCTGTGCTCGAGCATGATCGCGTCCCGCGTCGTCTTGGCCAGGACGCTGGCGGCCGCCACGGCGGCGCACCTCATGTCCGCCTTGACCATCGTGCGCACGGGCGGCAGCTCGACGTCCGGCTCCCCCGCCGCGGCCCTGCTCGACCGCGTGAACCTCAGGGACCCCGGTGCGGAGCGGGCCACCGGGACACCGGGGCACTCCTCGTCGGGCAGCCCGACCACGGAAAGGTCGTCCAGGAGGTCGAGCAGGTCGGGCGGTGCCGTCGTCAGCCAGTCGTGGTTGCCGTCGAGCAGGAGGATGCCGGGAGCGTGGCCGAGCTGGACGAGGGCCCGCCGCCCGGCGAGCCGCAGGGCGCAGATGATCCCCAGCTCGTCGACCTCCTCCGGCTGTGCGTGACCCACCGCCCACGCCGCCGCCCAGCGCCGAAGCGGGGGAGCCAGCACCTCGCGTGCGGCCGCCGTCAGCAGCTTGGAGTCGCGGAGCCCGGGAGGGGCGGACCGTGTCCGGCCGTCCACGACCACGACCCCCACGGTGACCGGCCCCGCGAGAGCGCCGCGGCCGACCTCGTCCATGCCCGCGACGAGGAGATGTCCCTCCCGCAGGAGGCGCCGCTCCTCCCGGAGCGTCGGCGTCCTCGAGCCGGTCACCTTTCGGGCCGTCCGTGCCCGCGCGACGGTGACGGTCATGGCTGCCCCGCACCCACGTGCGCCGGCTCCGCCGCCGGCACGTCCGCGAAGGTCTGCTTGTAGTCGGACAGCCAGGTCCAGCGGGACGGCGGCCAGATGGTCACAAAGGCGCGGCCCACGATGAGATGCTCGTCCACCGTCCCCTGGCCGGGGAGGTCCATGTGCCAGCGGGAGTCGCGCGAGTTCTGCCGGTTGTCCCCCATCACCCACACGCGCCCGGCCGGGACGACGACGTCGAAGGTCCGCTCGCTCGGGACCGCGCCGGGGGCGAGGTAGGGCTCGTTCAGCGGCGCTCCGTTGATCGTCACCCGGCCCTGGGCGTCGCAGCAGGCGACATGGTCGCCGGGTAGCCCGATCACACGCTTGATGAGGTGCTCGCCGGCGTCCTGGGGAAGGATCCCGACGAACGTCAGCACCTTCACGACGCCCGACGCGACCGGGCCCCGCTGCGGCTGAGGCACGTCGGTGAGCCAGCCACCCGGATCGCGGAAGACGACGATGTCGCCGCGGTGCAGCTCGAACGGACCCGGCGTGAGCTCGCTGACGAGCACGCGGTCACCCGTGACGAGGGTCTGCTCCATCGACTCGGACGGGATGTAGAAGGCCTGGACGAGGAAGGTCTTGATCAGTAGGGAAAGGATCAGCGCCGTCCCGACGACGATCACCGTCTCGCGCAGCAGGCCCAGCAGCCCGCCGTGGGAGGGCTTGTCGCGTCGCGCCGTCCCCGTGCCGGACGATGAGTCCGAGGACGCGGGCGTCGAGGCGTCAGCCCCGTCCGAACCCTGCGGACCCGCACTGCTCACGCCGTACCCCCCGGATCTGTCGAGCACTCCAGCCCGTCGACACCATCCCACCGGGCGAGCGGCGGCGCCGCGACGACGACACGCCAGACGGTCAGGCCCACGGGAACCATCCCACCACCGCCGAGCGGTGGGCGGGAGTCCGGCGCCGCGGGCCGAGAGCGGGTCAGCGGCCCGCGGGGGTCTCGCGCTTCTCCCGGATCCTCGCGGCCTTGCCGCGCAGGTTGCGCAGGTAGTAGAGCTTCGCGCGGCGGACGTCACCGCGGGTGACCAGCTCGATCTTGTCGACGATCGGCGAGTGCACGGGGAAGGTGCGCTCCACCCCGACGCCGAAGGAGATCTTCCGGACGGAGAACGTCTCTCGGACGCCGCCGCCCTGGCGCCGGATCACGACCCCCTTGAAGACCTGGACGCGGGTCCGGTTGCCCTCCACGACCTTGACGTGGACGTTGACCGTGTCGCCGGCCCGGAAGTCCGGGATGTCGCTGCGCAGGGAGGCTGCGTCGACGGAGTCCAGGGTGTGCATGGCGAGTCGCTCTCCGGCCAGTGCCACAGGTCACCGGCGCGCGTCGTGAGGCAGGCGGTGCTGCCTGAGTCGGTCAGAAGGGTCCCAGCGCGGCTGGGCCGCCGTCAGCGCCGAGCCTCAGCCGCCGCGCATCCCCCTGTGGCAGGGGCGGTGCCGACCTCGTGGCGCAAGGAGCAAGTCTGCCACAGGGGTCAGGTCGGCAGAAAATCCGCGGGCGCAGGCGCCGTGTCGTCGTCCACGTCGGCGGGCTGGTGGGGGCGCAGCCCGTGCTCGGTCACGGTCCAGCCCACCCGGGCGAGCACGGCGACGTCCGCGGCGTCGAGCTGCGCGACGTCCAGGCGTCGGAGCAGGTCCGGCCGCCTCGTCGCCGTCCGCTCGAGCTGCTGGTCGCGGCGCCACCGGCGGATGCGGCCGTGGTGGCCGGAGAGCAGGACGTCGGGGACGTCGAGACCGTCCCAGCTCGCAGGCTTCGTGTAGACCGGGTACTCGAGGAGGCCGTCCGCGTGCGACTCCTCCACGAGGCTCTCGGGGTTGCCGACGACGCCCGGGAGCAGCCGCGCGACCGCCTCGACGATCGCGAGGGCGGCGACCTCGCCGCCGTTCAGCACGTAGTCGCCGAGGCTGACGGGCGTCACGGTCATGGTTCGTGCGGCGTGCTCCAGCACGCGCTCGTCGATCCCCTCGTAGCGGCCGCAGGCGAGGAGCAGCCACGGCTCGCCCGCCAGCGTGTTCGCCGTGCGCTGGTCGAAGAGCCGACCGGACGGCGACGGCACGATCAGGTGCGGCGCCGTCCCGTCGTCCGCGAGGGCGCGTCGTCCGGACCGGACGACGACGTCCAGCGCCTCGGCCCACGGCTCCGGCCGCATCACCATGCCCGCCCCACCCCCATCGGGGGTGTCGTCGACCGTGCGGTGCCGGTCGTGGGTGAAGTCGCGCAGGTCGTGGACGGCGACACTCAGCAGTCCCTGCTCCGTCGCCTTGCCGATCAGCGACAGCTGCAGCGGCGCCAGATACTCGGGGAAGATCGTGAGGACGTCGACCCTCACGCCTCGTCCTCCGCAAGCCGTGCGTCCTCCAACAGGCCGGCGGGCGGGTCGAGGACGACGCGACCGCCGGGGACGTCCACGGTCGGCACGATCGCGGTGACGAAGGGGACCAGAGCCTCGTGCCCGGAGGGCTCGCGGACGACCAGCAGGTCCTGGGCCGGCCCGTGCTCGAGGCCGACCACCGTTCCGAGGAGGCTCCCGTCGGCCGCCTCGGCCCGCAGCCCGACGAGCTCGTGCAGGTGCCACGCCTCGGGCTCCTCGTCGTCCCCCACCTCGGCGAGCAGCAGCACGTCGCGCAGACCTTCGGCCGTCGTCCGGTCGCGGACCTCGTCGAAGCTCACCAGCAGGCGTCCGTTGTGGTCTCGGACCGCATGCACGGTGAGCGGTCCGGCCGACGACGGCTCGGTCGTCAGCCGGACCCCTGGCACAAACCTGCGCTCGGGGACGTCCGTCCGCAGCTCGACGCTGACCTCGCCCCGGACGCCGTGGGGGCGGCCGATGCGGGCGACGACGAGCTCCATGCCGACGGGAGGGACAGGTCAGCGCGAGCGGTCGACGTCCACGACGTCGACGCGGACGCCGCCGCTCCCGGCGAGCGCGCCCACCACGGTGCGAAGTGCCTTCGCCGTCCGGCCACCTCGGCCGATCACCCGGCCGAGGTCGTCGGGGTGCACGCGGACCTCCAGCAGGCTGCCGCGGCGCAGCGTCCTCTCCTTGATGCGGACGTCGTCCGGGTGGTCGACGATCCCGCGGACGAGGTGCTCCAACGCCTCAGCGAGCACCGTCAGCCCTTCGCCTCGTCCAGAGCGGCAGGCGCCGGGGTCTCGTCGCGCTCGGCGGTGCCGCCCGGCTCCTCGTTCGGCTGGGCGCTGGGAGCGGTGGAGCCGGCGTCCGGCTCGTTGGACCGGCTCGACCCGCCGGACTCGGAGGCCTGCCCGGCGTCGGTCGCCTTGGCGGCGGGCCGCTTCCTCGGCGTCGTGGCCTCGCTGGTCGGCTCGCCCATCGACGCCTTCGCGGCCGCCTCGAACACCGCCCGCTTGTCGGTCTTCGGCGCGGCGGTCCTCAGCGTGCCCTCGGCCCCCGGGAGGCCCTTGAACCTCTGCCAGTCGCCGGTGATCTTGAGGATCGCCTCGACCTGCTCGGTCGGCTGTGCGCCGACGCCGAGCCAGTACTGAGCACGCGCGGAGTCGATGTCGATGATCGACGGCTCGGCGGTCGGGTGGTACTTGCCGATCTCCTCGATCGCCCGGCCGTCCCGCTTGGTGCGCGAGTCCATGACGACGATGCGGTAGTAGGGGGCCCGGATCTTGCCCAGGCGCTTCAGTCGGATCTTGACTGCCACGTGGGTGGTGTCTCCTGCTTCTGCTTCGGGTCAGCGCGGGCGCCGCCGGGGGACGCGGCGACGGCCTGGCTGCGGGACACGGCGGGCACGGTGAGAGGGGCCGTGCACGCCGGGAACCGGTCCATTGTGCCAGACGGAGCCGACTACCCCGCCAGGGGTCGCGGCTACTCGAAGGGGTCGATGACCAGGATGTGAGCGTAGCGCCGAAAGTCGCGGTCCCGAGAGTAGATCGTCCGCACGCCGTACTCGTTCATCAACGCCACGATCACGGCGTCCGGCACCTGGTTGCCGCGAGCGGGCACGTGCTCGCCGAGCCGGCGGTACTCCTGCCAGAAGCGCTCACCCTCTCCGAGAACCCGAACAGCCGGGGCGTCCAGCAGCGCCTGAACCGCGCCCATGGCGTCATCCAGCGGGAGAGGCCGGGCGAAGATCCCACTATGGGTGACGATCCGTACGTAACCCAGCAACACCGGCCAGAACAGCGTGAACAGCTCCGGTCCCGAGAGCATCCGGTGCACGAGGTCTCGCGCCGGACCGTGTTGTGCCGAGGACGCGTCCGACGCGTGGACCAGCACGTTGACGTCGACGGTGGCAGCCATCCCTCAGCCGTCCAGCACCTTCCACAGCGCGTCCTTGTCGTCGATGTCCATGCGCGCCCCCAGAGCCTGTGCAGGCCACCGGATGCGGCGCGGCTCCGTCCGACCGCTCGCGAGCACCGGTGCCAGGAGCTCCGAAACCAGCGCTCCCAGCGTCTTTCCCTCGCGTCGCTGGCGCTCCTTCAGCTGCGCCAGGACGACTGGGTCCAGATCCAGCGTCGTCCTCACGCATCACATGCTACCCGGTCACGCATCAGATGCCGATGTCAAATGGCATGAGGTGCTTCAGCTGCTCGCACCAGCGCCCGCCGACACCGGATCGAAGTGCCGGAGGCCAGGAAAACGAGCCATTCCCCGATCCGCGGTCGCCAGCTGCGCGCCGTGCGCGATCGCGGACGCGGCCAGGAAGGCGTCCGGGACGAGTGGCCCGCGGATGGCCGGGTCACCGGCCACGAGGCGACGGTACGAGGCCCAGACGGCCTCGTTCACCGGCGGCCAGACGGCCCGCGGCGAGCCCGCGAGGCGGTCCAGGAAATCGGCTGCGGTGCTCGTCGGAGCAGGCGGGTCGAAGATCCGGTGATGCGTCACGATCCGCAGAAATCCCGACGCGGTCAGCTCTGTGAGCGCGAGGGCCTGAGGACCCGCGGCGGCCCGCTCCAGCCAACGCCGATAGTCCTCGTGACGGTCGGCCACCACCCGGAAGCCATATACGAGCACGTTGACATCGGGCAGGATCATCGCGGTTCGTCCAGTACCTGCCCGAGCGCGTCCTTGTCGAGGATGTCGACCAGAACCCGGTCCGTAGGGCTCCCGAACGTCGGGAGCTCGAGCGGGTCAGTCGTCGTCGCCGAAGGGCGAGCGAGCAGCTCCCTCAGCGCTTCCTCCACGATGCTCGTCACCGTCCGCCCCGAGGCGTCGGCCCGTTGCTTCACCTGTTCCAGCAGGGCATCCGGCAGGTTCATCGAAGTGCGCACGCATATGAGCGTACGGCAATGTGACATCCATATGTCATCTCTGCTCGTGCGGCTCCCGCTGACGAGGTTGCCGCCGCCCAGCGAGGACGACGGCCTGCGGGTCGCGTAGGACGCGCACGTCCTGCCTCGGGTCGCCGGCGTACACGACGAGGTCGGCGTCCTCGCCCTCCTCGAGCCCGGGCCGGCCGAGCCAGGCCCGCGCACCCCAGGACGCGGCGTCCAGAGCCTCGACGTTGCTGAGCCCCGCCTTCGCGAGCTCGGTGACCTCGTCCGCGACCAGTCCGTGCGCGAGCGACCCGCCGGCGTCCGTACCGCAGAAGATCGGAACGCCTGCCTCGTGGGCGGCGCCGATCGTCGTGTAGCGCCTCTCGTGCAGCCGGCGCATGTGGTCGGCGTACTCCGGGAACTTGCCCTCCGCGCCGTCCGTGATGCCCGGGAAGGTCGCGATGTTGACGAGGGTCGGGACGATCGCGACACCTCGGCCGGCGAAGAGGCCCACGGTGTCCTCGGTGAGGCCGGTGGCGTGCTCGATGCAGTCGATCCCGGCCTCGACGAGGTCGGCGAGGCAGTCCTCCCCGAAACAGTGGGCGGTGACGCGTGCCCCCTCCTCGTGCGCCGCGGCCATCGCCGCGTCGAGGGCGTCGCGGGGCCAGCACGGGGCGAGGTCACCGAGGTCCCGGTCGATCCAGTCGCCGACGATCTTGACCCAGCCGTCGCCGCGCCGAGCCTCCTGTCGCACGTATGCCGGCAGCTCGTCGGGCTCGATCTCCCACGCGTAGTTGCGCAGGTACCGCCTCGTGCGGGCGATGTGGCGGCCGGCGCGGACCAGCTTCGGCAGGTCGTCGCGGTCGTCCACCCAGCGTGTGTCCGCGGGACTGCCGGCGTCGCGGAGCAGCAGCGCACCGGCGTCGCGGTCGGCGACCGCCTGCTCCTCGCTGGTCGCGTCGTCCACGGCGCCGTGGGCGGCGAGCCCGACGTGGCAGTGCGCGTCGACGAGCCCGGGCAGGACCCAGCCGTCGATCGTCTCGGCGGGCTCTGCGGAGGGACGGTCGAACGTCACCCTGCCGTCGACGACCCACAGGCCGTCACGGACGTCGTCCCCACCGGGCCCGGTCAGCACCCGCCCGCGGACGTGCAGCACGTCAGCCATGGACGGGAAACCTACTTCCGCGAGCCTGCCTGTGCTCACCGGACCGTGCTCACCGGATACACGGTCAGGGATGGAAAAGCGCGTCACTCAGTGAGCAACGCTGCAGCCGGTGAGCACGGGGGTGGCCTGCCGCAGGTCGCCGGCGCTTGTCCGCTCGACTAGCGCCCCAGGAACTTCTCGAAGCCGGGGGGCAGGGACGACGGGTCCAGACCTGCGAGCGGGTCGCCTTCCGTTCCGTCGGATCGGCCCTTTCCGTCGCCGCCGAGCCCGAAGGCGCTGCCCTGGGCGAAGGCCGACCCGCGGGCGGCGGCCGCCTTCGACGCCGCCGCGCGCTCCTGCTCGGCCCGCTTCGCCGGGTTGCCCGACTTCGCCTTGCCCTTGCGCGGCGGCGCCTGCTTGCCGCGCCCCTTCTTGCCGCCACCACCCGGCAGCCCCGGCATGCCACCCATGCCCGGAGGCATCCCCGGCAGGCTCCCGCCCTTGCGCATCTGGCGCATCATCTTCTGCGCGTCGGCGAACCGGTCGAGCAGCTGGTTGACGTCCGTGACGGTGACACCCGAGCCCTTCGCGATCCGGGAGCGGCGAGAGCCGTTGATGATCTTCGGTGCCCGCCGCTCGCCCGGCGTCATCGAGCGGACGATGGCCTCGACGCGGTCGATCTCGCGCTCGTCGAAGTTCTCGAGCTGCTCGCGCATCTCCCCCATGCCGGGCAGCATCCCCAGCATCTTCTTGAGCGAGCCCATCTTCCGGACGGCCTGCATCTGAGTGAGGAAGTCGTCGAGCGTGAAGTCCTCGCCCTCGACGAACCGGGTCGCGAGGTCGGCCGCCTGCTCGGCGTCGAACGCCTTCTCCGCCTGCTCGATCAGGGTGAGCACGTCACCCATGTCGAGGATCCGCGACGCCATCCGGTCGGGGTAGAACGGCTCGAAGTCGGTGAGCTTCTCACCCGTCGAGGCGAACATGATCGGCTTGCCGGTCACGGTGGCGACCGACAGGGCCGCCCCGCCGCGGGCGTCGCCGTCCAGCTTCGTCAGGACGACGCCCGTCAGCCCGACACCCTCGGTGAAGGCCTGCGCGGTCTGCACCGCGTCCTGGCCGATCATCGCGTCGACGACGAACAGCACCTCGTCGGGCTGGACGGCGTCACGGATGTCCGCGGCCTGCTGCATCATCTCCGCGTCGACACCGAGACGGCCGGCGGTGTCGACGACGACGACGTCGTGCTGGCGCGACCGCGCCTCGTAAACCGCCTGCCGGGCCACGGCGACGGGGTCACCCGGCGCGACCCCGGCCCGCTCTCCCTCCCCGGACGCGCCGGGGTGGGGCGCGAACACGGGGACGCCGGCCCGCTCGCCAACCACCTGGAGCTGCGTGACGGCGTTGGGTCGCTGCAGGTCCGCGGCCACGAGCATCGGCGTGTGGCCGTGCTCGCGCAGCCAGCGGCCCAGCTTGCCGGCGAACGTCGTCTTACCCGAGCCCTGCAGACCGGCGAGCATGATCACCGTCGGCGGGTTCTTCGCGAACACGAGGCGGCGCTGCTCGCCGCCGAGGATCGCGATCAGCTCGTCGTTGACGATCTTGACGACCTGCTGCGCGGGGTTCAGTGCCCCCGACACCTCGACCCCCAGCGCGCGCTCACGGACGTTCGCGGTGAACGCCCGGACCACGGGCAGCGCCACGTCCGCGTCGAGCAGCGCCCGGCGGATCTCCCGGATGGTGGCGTCGACGTCCGCCTCCGACAGGCGGCCCTTGCCGCGCAGGTTCTTGAAGGTGGCGGTGAGACGGTCGGACAGGGTGGCGAACACGGCGGATGCGGTCCTCGTCAGGTCATGGGCGCAGTCAGGGTCGGTCGAGCCGGCCCTTCCGGTCCGGCCTAGCCAGGGTAACCGGACCGCGCCTGCACCCGGTCGACGAGCACGCGATCCAGCAGGGCGGCGACGACCTGCGCGCACCGCGAGGCCGACAACCGGCGACGGCTCCCCACGTCGGTGACGTAGAGAACGTCCACCGCTTGACCCGCGTACGTGGCGACGTGGGCGCTGCGGACGTCGACGTCCAGGCCGGCGAGGACGCTCCCGACGTCGTACAGCAGGGCCGGGCGGTCGGGGGCACGGACCTCGAGCACAGAGGCCTGCGCCGCGGCGCCGGGGAGGACGAGGACTCGCGGCACCTCGTGCGCCAGGTTTCGCGGCGGCCGCCAGGTCGCGTTGCGGCGGGCGAGCCGGTCGAGGACGGAGCGGTCGCCGTCCGCCAGCCTGAGCAGGCCGGTGCGCAGCAGCCTCGGGTCGGGGAGCGGTCCCGAGGACTGCACCGCCCAGGTGTCGACGGCGGCGCCGTCGACGGTGCGTACGAGCGCGGCACGAACCGAGAGGCCGTGCGCGGCGAGCAACCCGGCGCAGTCCGCGAAGAGGCCCTTGCGGTCGGGCGCCACGACGGTAACGGCCTGCGTCCCGTCCAGGACGCTGATGTCCACCCGTGGCTCCCCGTCCCGGCGGACCTCCGCCACGAGCGCCTGTTCGGCCGCCGTCAGCGGTGCCGGCGCCGGCGGCACCTGGCCGCGCAGCGCCGTCCGCGAGCGGGCGACGAGGTCGTCGACGAGCCGCCGGCGCCACGCGGTCCAGGCGGGCGGTCCGGCCGCGCGAGCGTCTGCCTCGGTCAGGGCGCGCAGCAGGTCGAGGACGTCCTCGCGGCCGTCGACGGCCTCCACCAGCGCCGCGACGGTGGCGGGGTCGTCGGGGTCGCGTCGGGTGGCGAGCTCGACGAGCGTCAGGTGCTCGCGGACGAGCCGCTCGACGACCCCCGCGTCCTCAGTGACCATCCCGAGCCGTTCGGCGCAGCGACGGGCGAGCGGGGCGCCGGCGGCGGCGTGGTCGCGGACGCCGTCGGTCTTGCCGATGTCGTGAAGCAGGGCGGCGAGCAGCAGCAGGTCAGGGCGGCCGACGGCCGTGAGCATCGACGAGGCGACGACGCACGTCTCCACCAGGTGCCGGTCGACGGTGTGCCGGTGGACGACGGTCCGCTGAGCGCGGTTTCGGACGGCGGCCCACTCCGGCAGCCACCGGACCACCGCGCCGGTCTGGTCCAGGGTCTCCCACACCGGTACCTGCGCGTCGCCGGAGGCGAGCAGCTCGAGCAGGGCCTCGCGCGCCGCGGCGGGCCAGGGCGTCGGCAGCTCGGCCGACGACACCGCGAGGTGCTCGGCGGTGACCGGGGACAGCGGGAGCCGGAGCCGCGCGGCGACCGCGGCCGCACGAAGGCCGAGAGCCGCGTCGTGCGCGGGACTGGCGTCGGGAGCGAGGCAGACCTCGCCGTCGTGCTCGACGACGCCGGGTGCGACCGACCGCAGCCGCGGTCGCCGTGACGGGCCGCGACGGGAGCGTGCCGCGCCGCGGGCTCGCCGGAGCGTTCCGTCGAGCGCGTAGGCCAGCGAGCGCCCGGCCGCCGCGACCTCGGCCAGCAGGGCGTCGCCGTCCTGCAGGCCGAGGGTGACGGCGACCGCGTCCTGGTCGGCGAGCCCGAGCCGCTCACCGGGTCTCCCCGTGACGACGGAGACGACGTCGCGCACGTCGAGCAGCCGCCGGTAGGCGGGGCCGGCGGCGCGGTGCGGGACGTCGGCGAGCCAGCTCGCGGCCAGGGCCTGCAGCACGACGCCGTCGCGCAGGCCACCCCGGGCCTCCTTGAGGTCCGGCTCGAGCAGGTAGGCGAGCTCGCCGTGCAGGCGCGCCCGCTCGGCGACGTCGTCGGCCAGCTGGGGCAGGAGGCGCCGGCTCTCCGTGCGCCACTGCTGCCGCGTCGCCTCCCGCAGCCGGGCGACCAGGGCGCCGTCCCCTGCGAGGGCCCGGCAGTCGAGCATGCCCACGGCGGCGGAGATGTCGGCGCCGGCGACCTGCCGGCACTGCTGGGCGGAGCGCACCGCGTGGTCGAGGCGCAGGCCCGCGTCCCAGACGGGGTACCAGAGCCGGTCCGCCAGGGCAGCGAGCTCACCGCCGTCCACGGACCTGCCGTCGTGGACCAGCACGAGGTCGAGGTCGCTCGCGGGGCCGGCGTCCCGGCGCGCGTGGCTGCCGACCGCGGCGAGCGCGACGCCGTCCGGCGGCCGGCTCCCCCACAGCCCGAGGACGGCGTCGGCCCAGACGTCCGCGAGCCACCGGTCGACGAGCCGTGCGAGGGTGTTGCGGCGCGGGCCCCCGGCGGTCGGGTCGGCGAGGCCGGAGCGGACGCAGACCGCGAGCCGCTCCCGGCGCAGGTCCCTGCGGAGGGGACCGGTGCCGGGAGCGGCTGCCGCGGGAGCCGTCACGGCCGGCCGGCGCGAAGCCCTCGTCCCGGGCACCTACAGCGCGTCCAGCCCGTGCTCGCCGGTGCGGACGCGGACGACGTCCTCGACCGCGACCGTCCAGACCTTGCCGTCGCCGATCCGTCCCGTGGCCGCGGCCTTCACGACGACCCCCACCACGTCGTCCGCGTCGACGTCGTCCACGAGGACCTCGACGCGCACCTTGGGCACGAGGTCGACCCGGTACTCGGCCCCGCGGTACACCTCGGTGTGGCCGCGCTGGCGGCCGTAGCCGCTCGCCTCGCTGACGGTCATGCCCTGGATGCCGAACGCCTCGAGAGCGGCGCGGACGTCGTCCAGCTTGTGGGGCTTGATCACCGCGGTCACGAGCCTCATGCCGACACCTCCTGAGAAGCGGTGGCCCGGGCGAGCAGTCCGGCGGTCGAACGAAGGCCTGCGGCAGCGACCCCGGCGAGGTCGTAGGCGGACTCGGCGTGCTCCGCCTGGTCGATGCCGGTGACCTCGACGTCCTCCGGGACACGCCAGCCCAGCGTGGCCCTGATCGCGAGCGCGACCACGGTCGTCACGACGAGAGAGAAGACCACGGCGACCGCGGCGATTATCACCTGGACGACGAGCTGGGCCGCTCCGCCGCCGTAGAGCAGGCCGGTCTTCGTCGCGAGGAGGCCGATCGCGACCGTGCCCCAGAGACCGGCGACCAGGTGGACGCCGACGACGTCGAGCGAGTCGTCGAAGCCGAGCCGGTACTTCAGGCCCACCGCCACTGCACAGAGCCCGCCGGCGACGGCACCGAGGGCGAGGGAGCCGATCGGCGAGACCGCACCGGCGGCCGGGGTGATGGCGACCAGGCCGGCGACGACGCCGGAGGCGGCACCGAGGGACGTGGCGTGCCCGTCGCGCAGCCGCTCGACGGCGAGCCAGCCCAGCATCGCTGCCGCAGTCGCGCCGGTGGTGTTCACCCAGGCGAGGCCGGCGGTCCCGTCGGCGGTGAACGCCGACCCGGCGTTGAACCCGAACCAGCCGAACCAGAGCAGGGCGGCGCCGAGCATGACGACCGGCAGGTTGCTCGGCTTGAACGCCTCGGCCCCGAAGCCCTTGCGCCGCCCGACGAGGAGCGCGAGCGCCAGCGCCGCCGCTCCGGCGTTGATGTGGACGACCGTGCCGCCGGCGAAGTCGATGGGTGTGGCGATCCGGGAGAGCGGCCCGTCCGGACTGAGCAGCCCGCCTCCCCAGACCATGTGCGCCATGGGGAAGTACGCGAGGGTCACCCAGATCCCGACGAAGACCAGCCAGGACCCGTACTTGACGCGGTCGGCGATCGCGCCGCTGATCAGCGCCGTCGTGATGATCGCGAACGTGACCTGGAAGGCGACGCCGACGACCTTGGGGACCCCGTGGGCGTCGAGCAGGTAGGTCCCGCCGGCGTTCGTGATCGTGTTCCTCAGGCCGAAGAACGTGAACGGGTTGCCGACGACGCCGCCGAGGGAGCTGTCGTTGAACGACATCGACCAGCCCCACAGGTAGTACACGACGGTCACCACGGCCATCGCGCCGAACGACATCATGATCATGTTCAGGACCGACTTGCCACGCACCATGCCGCCGTAGAAGAGGGCGAGCCCCGGCGTCATGAGCAACACGAAGGACGCCGAGACCAGCATCCACGCGGTCGCGCCTGTGTCCAGGTGCACCTCGTCCCACCTCCCGCTCCGCGGCCCCGTCGGGCCGGTTCACGGGAGATCGTGCGGGGACGACGTTTCTCCTCGTCGTGCTCGATGTGTCGGGGAGGTTCCAAGCGGGCGCGTTGTGTGAACTTCGTGTTTCGCGGGGTATCCCCACCCCACCCCATCCCCATCTTCACCCCCACCCAGGTCCGCTGACGAAGTGGTTGTAATCGCGCCGGATTTGCCGGGTTTGAACAACCACTTCGTCAGCGAACCCGGGGGGTGGGGGTGGGGCCGGTGGCGCCGCCGGCTACGAAGTGGTCTCCGGGTCCTGGATCGTCACGGTCAGCTTGCCCGGGCTGACGGCGGCCGCGAGGTCGTCGTGGAGGCGGGGGTCCAGCTCGTGGTGGACGAGGACCTCCCAGTCGGGGGCGCTGTCGGAGCTCGGCACCGAGTAGAGGGCGGCGTCCACCCGGTCCCGGCGGAGCAGCTGGGCGATCTCGTCGCTGCCGCTCGCCGTCCGAGGCTTGATCGTGAGGCCGTCCCGCGCCTCCCGGGCGTGCGAGTCCGCGTCCAGCACCACCTGCTCGGCGGCGGAGTCCATCACGGCGACGACCTGCGTCTCCGAGTCGGCGGCCCGAATCTCGGAGCGGCTTGCGGACGTGTCGGAGCCGATGGCCGACGTGTCGGAGCGGACCTCTGACGTCTGGGAGCCGACGGCGGACGTCTCGGAGCCGTCAGCCGTGGCTGCGCCGCAGGCGCTCAAGGCCACGCCCAGCACGAGCATCAGCGCGCTCGAGAACACGAACGTCCTGCTCCGCGGCTTCACCGACATCTCGCGGGCGGCGACGACGGGCCCAAAAATCCTCTGCATGCGGTCACCGTAGATGAGCCGGGCGTCCCTGTGTGGCCGGTCCCGGTGCGCGCTCCCGGCTGGGTCCCCCGAGCGGGCGACGTCCCAGCCGCCCGACAGCCACGGCCGCTCACGCCAACAGCGCGTCCACGAACGCCTTCGGCTCGAACGGCGCCAGGTCGTCCGGTCCTTCGCCCAGCCCGACCAGCTTCACCGGCACCCCGAGCTCACTCTGGACGGCGACCACGATGCCGCCCTTCGCCGTCCCGTCGAGCTTGGTGAGCACGATGCCCGTGACGTCGACGACCTCGGAGAAGACCTGCGCCTGCCGCATCCCGTTCTGACCCGTCGTCGCGTCCAGCACGAGCAGCACTTCGTCGATGCTGCCGCCCTCCTGCCCGAGCGCCCGCTCGGCGACCCGCTTGACCTTGCCGAGCTCGTCCATCAAGCCGACCTTGTTCTGCAGGCGTCCGGCGGTGTCGAGCAGGACGACGTCCGCCTCCGCCTCGATGCCCGCCTTCACCGCGTCGAACGCGACCGCCGCAGGGTCGGCACCCTCCCGGTCGGAGCGGATCGTCGGGACACCGACCCGCGCACCCCACGTCTCGAGCTGGTCCGCGGCCGCGGCCCGGAACGTGTCGGCCGCGCCGAGCAGCACATCCTTGTCCTCGGCGACCAGCACCCGCGCGAGCTTGCCGACCGTCGTCGTCTTGCCCGTGCCGTTCACGCCGACCACGAGGACGACGGCAGGCCGGGCATCCGTCCGCTGCACGTTGAGCGACCGGTCCATGTCCGGTCCGACGAGGGCGAGCAGCTCGTCGAAGAGCAGCTGCTTGACCTGGTCGGGCTCGCGTGTCCCCGCGACCCGAACCCGGTCGCGAAGCCGGTCGACGAGCTCCGTGGTGGGACCGACGCCGAGGTCCGCCAGCAGCAGCGTCTCCTCGACCTCCTCCCACGTCGACTCGTCGATGGTGTCGCGGGACAGGAGGGCCAGCAGCCCCTTGCCGAGGGCGGAGTTCGAGCGGGCGAGCCGGGCCCGCAGCCGCACCAGCCGACCTGCCGGCGCCTCCGGGCGCTCGATAGCGGGGGCAGGCTCCGGCTCGGCCAGGAGGTCGGGTTGCACCTCCGGAGGACTGACGACGCTGTCGGGAGGCGGCAACGTGTCGACCGTCCGCTTGGGTGCGT
>JBKHWX010000032.1:0-4804 GCA_046566325.1 Actinomycetes bacterium
AGAACCGGCTCGTTGGTCGGCATCGGGACCTTGGTGAGAGCGTCCACGGCGTGAGCCTCCTCGCGCTGCTGGGTCTGGCGTCGGTGCGGGCGGCTGCTCCTCGTGCCAGCCACGCGTCCACGTGGGCGTGAGGGAGTGGAGCTGGCCTTCGTCTGCGCCCGGCAGCTCGACCCTACTCAAGAGCAGGAGGGGTGCTAGTCGCGGCTAGTCGGCCAACAACACGTCCAGGTCTACGCGCAGCGTCCCAGGGCCGAACACGACGTCGGCGACGTCACCACGCTCCACGTGCGCGACCGGGCTGTAGACGCCGTCCGTGAGCCGGAACGCGTCCAGCACGCCGTCGCGTACATCGACGACCCAGTAGTTCTGGAGCCCTGCAGCCGCGTACTTGGTCGCCTTGCGAACCAGGTCGTCCGCCCTGTTCGTCGACAGGGCTTCGACGACCAGAACGGGCATACCCGTGAAGCGGATCGACTCCTCGGTGACGGGGTAGACCATGACATCGGGGATGAACTCGTCTGCAGCGGGTTTCCAGTTCCATTGACTGATGACACGGAGGCCGGGCGGGAGCACGGCCTGGAGCGCGTTGACGAGCCGGTGGAGAAGGTCCTGGTGCTGGCGTGTGGGACCGGGTGTCACGACCACGTGTCCATCGATGTACTCCGCACGCGCGTCCTCCCCCAGCTGCTGGTACTCGTTCCAGGTCATCGGCCGACCGGACCGGGCCAGGGAGGGAACCGCCATCACCCGCCTCCTTCGTGCCTCAGCCGAGCCTACGCCGGGGGCGGGCACGGGCTGACCGACCTGGAGGTCGAGGCCGACGACAACGATCGCCGATAGCGAGACAGCGATCGCGCGTGCCTCGGCCGCCGTCTGCCTATCTATCCCTTACAACCCAGGGCCCGACCGCCGGCCGTGAGCCGCCTTCCGCCCTCAAGCCTGCTCACCCGCGACGTCGCCCACCAGGTCGCCGATCTCCGTCACGTCGTACCAGAGCAGGTCGTGCCCGTCCGCCTCGTCGACCACGAACCGCGCCTCCTCGTCTCCGGCCTCGGCGGCCGGCAGGGCCGCGACGGCCGCTCGGACGTCGTCCTCCGCCTCCCGCTCGTCGACGTGCACGCTGACCACGTCCCGAAGCTGGACCTCGTCGAGAAGCACCACCGACGCCGTCTCGCCCTGGCCCGGCCGCACGGAGGAGTCGTCGACGTCCGCTGCGAGCACGACGCGCCGTCGGGGTGACTGCTCGTCATCCGCCAGCGCACGCAGCGAGGACGCCGCCGCATCGAGCAGCGCGGCGTACTCCAGCTCCTCGACGTCCCCCTCCGTGTACCACTCCCGGAGGGCCGGGGTGACCGCGTGAACCGACAGCCCAGGAGGCAGCCGATAGGCGCCTCGGCCGTAGACGGCGGCCAGCAGGCCGAGCGTCGCCGGCAGGTAGACACGCATCAGCCCGCGCGTCGCTCCTGCGCGGCCACGAGCGGCAGCTCCGCGGGCTGCGCCAGCGCCGCCGCGGACGTGGTGAGGGAGGTCTCCAGCACGAACCGGCGCCGTGACAGGGCCATCAGGTTCGACCCCATCGCCTCAAGGTCCTCCGGTCCCGGTCCGAGGACCGTGACGTCGGTGCCGCTGGCGGTGACCTTGCGCACCTCCCGAAGACAGCGGCGGGTGACCCGGGACCGCCATGCCCGTTCCATCCGGCCGTGCAGATCGGTCGGGCTGTCGGTCGCGAACGACACCATGGGCGCGAGGACGAAGACCTCGTCCAGCCGCTTCCCCGCCAGCAGGTCGACGTTCGTCGAGGAGCACGCCCCCCCGTCCACGTACCGAACCCCGTCGATGACCATCGGCGAGTACCAGCCCGGGATCGCGCACGACGCCATCACCGCGTCGCCGAGCGCCGCACGGGGCGCCCCGGGAGCGCCGAACGCGACGCGGCGTCCGTTGTCGTAGTCCATGGCGACCACCCGTAGGCCGGGGTGGGCCGACCAGCCCTCCGCCTCGCCCCCGGTCGCCACGAGCAGGTCACGCACGAGCCGCCCCACCGTCTCCAGGGAGCCCCGCCCTTCCGGCAGCAGGGCCGCGAGCACGGCCGTCGGCGGCAGGTGCCGCAGCCTGCGCGCGTTGTGGGCGACCAGGCCCGCCGACCCCGGCGCCAGGCGCGGCCGACTCGGTCGCTCGCCCCCGGTCGCCGTCTCGTAGTCCCAGTCCAGGGCGGCGAGCGGTCCGGACGACGCCACTTCGCCGAGCTGGTGTCCGCGCAGCTCCGCAGTGCTCACCCCGGCCCCCAGCAGGGCCGCGACGAGCGAGCCCGCGGAGGTCCCGACGATCATGTCCGCCTCGCGCGGGTCGAGACCGTGCACCTCCTCGAGCGCGCAGAGCGCGCCGACCATCCACGCGCCGCCCAGAACCCCCCCACCGCCCAGCACCAGTCCCCATCGCCGGCTCATCGCACCGTCTCCCCCAGCTCCGCCAGGGCGTCCTCGATGCACTGCCCGACAACGTCCACGTCGGCCATCGCCTCCCGGTCCGCGTTCAGCCCGTAGTACACGCCACCGTCGTACGACGTCAGCCCGATGGACAGCGCGTTCGACTTGGCCAGCGGGATCACGGGATACGTGGCGACCATCCGGGACCCCGCAGCGTAGAGCGGCTGCTGCGGGCCCGGGGAGTTGGTGACGACGATGTTGAACAGGCGACGCGACAGGCCGCCCGCGACCCTCGTACCGAGCGAGTGCAGCGTCGGCGGCGCGAAGCCCCCGATCCCCGCCAGCTGCTCCGCGCCCACCGCTCGGCCGCTGTCCGCGTGCGCCGTCATCTGGTAGGCCACCTGCTGAAGGCGCAGCACCGGGTTCGGCTCGCCGACCGGCAGGTCGACTAGATTGGCGGCCACGGCCGTGCTCAGGCCGGTCACCGGCCCTTCCGCACCCTCCGGCACGACGCTGACGGGGACGAGCGCACGAACCACCGTCGTCGGGCTCACCCGGGCACGTCTCGTCAGCAGCCAGGCCCGCAGCGCCCCGGCCACCGTGGCCAGGACGACGTCGTTGATGGAGATCGGCGTCCCCGCGCCCCCGCCCTGCCGTCGTCCCCCCCGTGCATGGAAGGCCCGGATCCGCCGGTAGTCGACCAGGTCGGTCGCGACCATGCCGAACCGACGGTGAACCCCTACCGGCACGTTGAGCGGGGTGTCGGGAGCCGGGCGAGCCGCCGTCCGCGCCGCCAGCGCGAGCCCGCCCAGCGCACCGATCGCCTTCTCCCCGGCCACCTGCAGGTCGCCCAGCCCGGATCGGACCGTGTCGACGACCTGCGTCGGCCGGCGGACGGCGTCCATCACCGCCGCCGTCACCAGCTCCACGCTCGAGGGCTCGGGCCGGGACCGCCACGTGTCCCCCGGGAGCCGGCCCGGTGTGGGCGTGTCGTCCAGCACGACCTGCGCGAGGTCGACCGCGTTCACGCCGTCCACGAGCGCCTGGTGCGTCTTCGTGATGATCGCGAAGCGGTTGTCCTCCAGCCCCTCGACGACGTACAGCTCCCACAGCGGACGGCGTCGGTCCAGGTGGCGGGACTGCACCCTCGCCACGAGCTCGCGCAGCTGCTCGACGGTGCCAGGGCGTGGGAGGGCGGAGCGCCTGACGTGGTAGGTGAGGTCGAACCTCTCGTCGTCCACCCAGACGGGGTTCGCCAGGCGCCCGGGCACCCACCGCAGCCGCTGCCGGTACCGCGGCACGAAGGCGATCCTGGCGTTGATGTGCCGGAGCAGCCGGTCGAAGTCGAGCCCGCCCTCGGGAGGCATCATCACGAGCACGGAACCCACGTGCATGACCGTCGTGCTGTCCTCGAGGTAGAGGAAGGAGACGTCCAGAGGGCTCAGGCGGTCCGACACCTACCGGGTCTCCTCTCGCTCGCGCCGCTGGCGGTTCCTACCGGCGGGTAGGAACCTCTCCTGCCATCGTCGCACGTGTCGGCGCCCCCCTCAGGCGGAGCGCGCTGGGAGCACCCGAAGAGTGTCAGGGCGAGGTAGGGGTGACGACGGCGCTGCCGTCAGTGCACCGGTGCCGGTAGGGACGGAGCGGCCATCAGCACAGCGGTGCCGGCGGGGACGGCGGGGCCATCAGCGCAGCGGTGCCGGTGGGGACGGCGCCGCCGTCAGCGCAGCGCTACAGCCAGCAGCCTCTCCAGCTCGAGGGCTGTGGACTCGGCGCTGGTGTGCAGCACCGCCCCCATGCCCACCTCGGCCGCGGCCTCGATGTTCCACGGCAGGTCGTCGACCATGACGCAGGCCTCGGGCTCCATGCCCAGAGCCGCGCAGGCATGGCGGAAGATCCGGGCCTCGGGCTTGCGCATCCCGACCTCCCCGGAGATCACCACGGCGTGGAACAGGTCCTGCCAGCCGCGCCGGTCGTAGGTGTTCCCCCACGAGTTCGAGAGCAGGGCCAGCTTCACGCCCTGCGACCGGGCCCGGTGGAGGACGGCGAACATCTCCTCGTCCCGCTCCTCCAGTCCGGCGAGCATGCGGCCGAGCAGACCGGCGGCGCTCACCGGCGAACCGAGCCGCCCGAGCTCGTCCGCCACGCGCGTCTCGAACTCGGCGGTCGTGATCTCACCGCGCTCCAAGGCCGCCACCGGCCCCGCGTCGGGCCCGGTGCCCGCCTCCCCCCGGGCCAGCTCCCGCCAGTGCGCCAGCAGCTGCCCGAAGTGGTCGAGGTCCACGCCGTCGGCGTCGGCCCAGGCCTCCCACGCCCCCTGCAGCGGCGCCGTGAGGACGCCGCCCCAGTCGACGACGACCGCTCGGTAGCGGGCCGGT
>JBKHWX010000033.1:0-10808 GCA_046566325.1 Actinomycetes bacterium
CCTGGCCGGCGACCTGGGCGCCGTCAGGCGATGCAACGAGCTGCTCGCTCGGCTCGAACGACGTCTCACCGAGGACGACCGTCCCGCTCGCGGTCGAGAAGCATGAGCCGCCGCTTCTGACCCGATCGCCAGCGGGCTACCTCTGCTCGAAGCAGGTCACCGAGCGGGGTCGACCATGGTCATACCGGCGAGCTTCGCCCGGTCGAACCCGGGCAGCATCGCAGCCGCGTCCGCGAGCCCGATCGTGCGTTCAACCAGGCGCTGAGGCTGCAGCGAGCCCTGCTCGATGAGCGCCATCATCGCCGGGTAGTCCGCCGCCGCCATGCCGTGACTTCCCAGCACATCGAGCTCCCAGCCGATCACCCGCGCCATCGGGACACGCGGGTGACCCTCTACCGGCGGCAGGAGCCCGACCTGAACGTGGCGACCCCGCCGGCGAAGGCTGAGGAGCGCCTCGGCGCAGGTCTGCTCGCTGCCGACCGCGTCGACGGCGACGTGGCTGCCGCCGCCGGTCAGGTCGGCGACGGCGCCGGGGATGTCGGAGCCGTCCGCACGCAGCGTGTGCTCCGCGCCCAGCTCGGACGCGACAGCGAGGGCTTCAGGGTTCCGGTCGACGGCAACCACCCGGCCACCGACGGCGCGGGCGATCATCACGGCGCTCAACCCGACTCCGCCGGCGCCCACGACCGTCACCCACTCGCCGTCCGCGAGACGCGCTCGCCCGACCAGGGCCCGGTACGCCGTCGCTAACCGGCATCCGAGACTTGCCGCGGCAGCGAGGTCGACCTGGTCGGGGACGCGAACCAGGTTGGTGTCTGCGGCGTGCAGCAGAACGTACTCGGCGAAGGATCCCCAGTGCGTGAAGCCAGGCTGTTGCTGGTCGGGGCAGACCTGGGCCTCCCCTGCCCGGCACCACTCGCAACGGCCGCACCCGCAGACGAACGGCACGGTCACCCGGTCGCCGACTTGCCAGCGGCGGACGTCGGCACCCACCTCGACCACGACGCCGGCCAGCTCATGCCCGGGCACGTGCGGGAACACGACATCGTCGTCATGTCCCGCCCAAGCGTGCCAGTCACTGCGGCACATCCCGGTGGCCACCACGCGCACCACCACGCCGCCGGCCGGTGCCGCCGGCTCGGCCACCTCACGAACCTCCGGCTGTGCCTTGACGGCGTCGACGACTACGGCGCGCACGGCGACATCCTGCCGTCGCGCGGGCGTCGACACATAGGGCAAGGTCTTTGCTGGAACCCCAGTGACTCGCAGCAGCCCGGTGGAGGGAGGCGCAGTGGCCAGGAGACCGACGTCGGCCTCCTCGCCGGCGGAGGCGACGATGCGGCAGCCCGCGCCGCCGGAGACGAGCCCCCCGCAGACGGTTGCCGACGTCGTCCGCGCGGGGATGGGTGACCTCTCCGCCGCCGAGCTGAGGGTGGCCAGGGCGTTGCTGGCGGAGTACCCGACAGCGGGGCTCGGCTCGACGGCCGACCTGGCCGCCAGGGGTGAGGTGAGCCCGCCGACGGTCGTCCGGCTCATCGCGCGGCTGGGTTTCGCCGGGTACCGGGACTTCCAGCAGCGGCTGCGCGACGAGCTGCAGCGCGAACGAAGCGCCTCACCGCTCACGATCAGACGCGACGTGCCCGGCGACAACCTCCGCGCGGTGTCCGAGCAGGTCTTCAACGAAGCCATGGGCCGCACCTTCGCCGAGCTGCCGGACCACGAGCTCGACCGCGCGGTGGCCCTGCTCGCCGACCAGTCCAAGAAGATCCTGAGCCTCGGTGGCCGCTACTCCCACGTGCTGGCGACCTACCTGGACCTGCACCTGCGCCAGATGCGCCCGGGAACGCGCGTGCTGCTGGAGACGCCGACGCGTCGCGCCGGCTACCTGCTCGACGTCGGCAGGAACGACGTGTGCGTGGTGTTCGACTTCCGCCGCTACCAGCGCGACGTCATCGAGCTGGCTTCCTACGCCAGGGCCGAGGGCGCCTCGCTTCTGCTCGTCACAGACCCGTGGCTGTCGCCCCTCGCGACACGCGCGGACGTCGTGCTGCCCGTGCGGGTGGAGGGTCCGAGCCCGTTCGACTCGATCGTTCCCGCCACCGCGCTGGTGGAGACGCTGGTGGCCGGCGTCCTCGCTCGTCTCGGCGACGCGGCTCAGGAGCGGATACGCCGCGCCGAGACGCTGACCTCTCCCGACGTCCTCGAAACAAATCTTTCAGCACTAGGGTCTTGACGACGCCTCTGATGTTTTTGTTTCATACCGTCCTACCCCGCTGACGCGCCGTCGAGCCCCGCGGCCCACCCAGATAGGACGCACCGGATGTCCACACGCACCCCGCGCAAGCTTCGCCTCTGGGAGGCGCTCGCGCTGTCGGTCGGCCTCATGGGCCCGACCCTCGCGATGGGCCTCAACGGCCCGGGCGTCGCGGCGACCGTCGGCAAGGCGGTCCCCCTCGTCTTCGTCCTCGGCTTCGTCGGCGTCGGCCTCGTCGGGTACGGCTTCTGGCGCCTCACGCAGCACTTCAACCACGCCGGCTCCGTCTACGCCCTCGCGGGCGCGACGATCGGCCCTCGGGCCGGCTTCTTCGGCGGGTTCGCGCTGCTCGGCACCTACCTGTTCTTCCTCGTCTGCACGAACGCGGCGGTCGGCGTCTTCGCCCACGCCTTCCTCGAGCAGGTCGGAGTGAGGAACAGTGGGCCCTGGATCATCGCGGCGCTGGTCACCGCGGTCGGCATCACGGTCCTCAACGCCCGTGACGCGCGCGTCACAGCGAGGACTCTGCTGATCATCGAGGGGGTGGGCATCGTCGCGATGCTCGTCCTCGCCGGTGTCGTCGTCGGGGGGTCGGCCCTCGGCTTCGGGCGCGGCACCCCCGCCGGGGGTGGGACGGGGCTCGACCTCTCGACCTTCACGACTGGCGGCACCACCTGGGGCGCGATCATGACGGCCACCGTCTTCGCCTTCCTCTCCTGGGCCGGCTTCGAGGCGTGCGCCTCGCTCGGTGAGGAGACGGACGACCCGAAGCGCAACATCCCCCGCGCGCTCGTCGGCAGCGTCGTCCTCACCGGCGCGCTCTACGTCCTGATGATGTTCACCGAGACGATCGGCTTCGGCACCGGGCAGGCGGGCGTCACCGCGTTCGCCCAGGCCGAGTCGCCGCTCTCCACGCTCTCCGAGCACTACATCGGCACCTGGTTCGGGCTCGTCGTCGCCTTCACGGCCGTCGCATCGGCCTTCGCGAGCTCGCTGTCGTCGTCCGCGGCGGCGTCCAGGATGGTGTACGCGCTCGCGAGGGACGGGTTCGGCCCGAGGTCCCTCGCCCGGATCGACCCGGCAACCGGGATCCCGCGCCGCGCGCTCGTTGTCGTCGCCGCGGTCGCGCTCGTCGTCGACGTCGTGGTCTGGGCGGCGAAGGTGGGCGCGTTCGACGCCTACTACTGGTTCGCGACCCTGGGCGTGCTCTGCGTGCTCGTCGCGTACGCCGTGGTCGGTGCCGGAGTCATCAAGTTCATCGTCAGCCGACGGGGCCCGGTCCGCCTGTGGGAGGCCGCGATCCCCGCCGCCGGGATCTGCTACCTGTTGTTCGTCATCTACAAGCAGTCCGCCGGCCAGACGGCGCCTTTCTCGTACTTCCCCTGGGTCGCGGGCGCCTGGTGCCTGGTCGGGCTCGTCGTGGTCGTGGTCGCGCCTGGCCTCACCCGCCGGATCGGTGAACGGCTCACCGGTGAGCTCACCAGCACCGGCAGCGACGTCGAGGAGATGGTGGAGTCGCACTCGTGACCGACGTGCAGACGACGAGCCTGTACGAGGCGGACACCGCCTCGGTAGCCGCCGCGCAGCGCCTCCGGTTCTTCCCGCTCGCGCCGGTCGCGGGCCGCGGCGCCGTCCTCGTCGAGCGGGACGGGCGCGAGCTCGTCGACCTGTCCGCGTCCTGGAGCGCCGCCGGCGTTGGCTACGGCCACCCCCGAGTCGTCGCCGCCGTCCACGACACCGTGGCCCGCATGCCCGGCGCGTCCCTGCTCTCGTCGACCAACCCGGACGCCGTGGGCCTGGCCGAGGACCTGCTGGCCCTGCTCCCCCAGATCGAGGACGGCCGGGTCTACCTCGGGCACGCCGGCTCCGACGCGAACGCGGCGGTCCTGCGGGCGGTCCGCGCCGCGAGCGACCGCCCCCGCATCCTCGCGTTCGAGGGGTCGTACCACGGAGGCCTCGGACCGGCGCAGCACGTGTCCGGCCTGGACGTCGCAGCCGGGACGGCCGCGGACCCCGGCCTCGTCCTGGTGCCGTACCTCGACCTCGACCGGGTGGCCCTCGAGCTCGCCCGCGGTGACGCCGCCGCCGTGCTGGTCGAGCCCGTCCTCAGCGACGGCGGCGTGGTCATCCCTCCCGACGGCGCGCTCGGTCGCCTCGGCGACCTCTGCCGTCAGGCGGGCACGCTGCTCGTGGTCGACGAGGTCAAGGTCGGTCTGGGCAGGACCGGCTGGCTGCACGCGTTCCTCGCGGACGGCGCCACGCCGGACGTCGTCACGCTCGGCAAGGCGCTGGGCGGCGGTCTTCCGTTGTCCGCCGCGGTCGGGCCCGCCTCGGTGCTCGACGCCGCCGAGGGCTCGTCGCTGCTGACGACGGCCGGCAACCCGGTCTGCGCGGCCGCCGGACGTGCCGTCCTGCGGGTTCTCGAGGAGGAGCAGCTGGCGGACCGCGCTCGTGTGCTCGGCGTGGGGCTCGCCGCACGCCTCGGGGAGATCGGCTCGCGGCACGACGCCGTCACTGTCACACGCTCCCGGGGCCTGGTCGGCGGGATCGAGCTCGACGACGCGTCGACGGCCGCGAAGGTCGTCTACCGGGCGTGGGAGCTGGGTGCGGTCGTCTACTACGTCGGGCCCGGATCCAACGTGCTCGAGCTCACGCCCCCGCTCGTGATCGGCGAGGCCGAGCTGGAGCGAGGCCTGGAGATCATCGACACGGCTCTCGCCGATGTCGCCCGAGGACGGGTGGACGACGGCGTCGTCGCCCCCTACCGAGGCTGGTGAGGACATGACCGAATCCACCGTGTTCATCGCGACCAACGACCTCGCCGGCCTGACCCGAGGCCGCGCCGTGCCCGAGCCGGAGCACGACGACGTGCTGCGGAAGGGCGTGGGATGGGTCCCGGCGGACCTCGCGCTCACGTGCTTCGGGCCCATCGCGGAGAACCCGTTCGGCTCGACCGGGGACCTACGCCTCATGCCGGACACCACGACCCGGGTCGTCATCCCGGCGGGCCACGGCATGCCAGGTGTGCAGGTGTACATCGCCAACCAGACGCTGCCGGACGGCAGCCCCTGGGAGTGCGACCCTCGGACCTTCGCCCGCCGCGCGCTCGACGAGATGCGCGACAGGCACGGGATAGAGGTCGTCGCGTCGTTCGAGCACGAGTTCATGGTGGACGGTCTCGAGCAGACGGCGCCCTTCTCGTTCGAGCGCTTCCGGGCCGTCGAACCGTTCGGGTCCGAGCTGGTCGCGTTGCTCGACCGAGCTGGCCTCCAACCCGAGACGTGGCTGCCGGAGTACGGCGAGAACCAGTTCGAGATCACGGTGGCGCCGAGCGGCGGTCTCGTCGCGGCCGACCGCGCCGTGCTGCTCAAGGACATGGTGCGAGACCTCGCCGTCCGGCACCAGCGACGCGTGACGTTCGCGCCGCTCACTGCCCCTGACGGCACCGGCAACGGCGTCCACATCCACCTCTCGTTGCGGGACGCAGGCACGGGCCAACCCTTGCTCTACGACGAGCGCCGGCCCGGGTGCCTCTCGGAGATCGGGCAGCGCTTCGCGGCGGGCATCCTCGACCACGCCGCCGCGCTCACGGCGGTGACGGCGCCGAGCCCGGTGTCCTTCCGCCGGCTCACGCCGCATCGGTGGAGCGCGGGAGGCGTCTTCCTCGCCGAACGCAACCGCGAGGCGCTCCTGAGGATCTGCCCGACCACCACGGTCGGCGGCGGTCACCCCGCCCAGCAGCTGAACCTCGAGTACAGGGCCGCGGACGCGACGGCCAACCCCTACCTGGCCGTGGGTGTGCTCGTCCGCGCCGGCCTCTCCGGGCTGACCGGCACGGGCGACCTGCCGAGGGTGTGGCCCGAGGACGTCTCCGAGACCGAGCTCGACCGGGTGCCGGCGCTGCCGACCGACCTGGACGACGCGCTGACGGCGCTCGAGAAGGACGACGTGGTCAGCGGCTGGTTCGCGCCGGACCTGCTGGCGACGCACCTGGCGGTCAAGCGCGCCGAGCTCGCCGCCGTCGCCGACCTCGACCCGCTCGAGCAGTGCCGAAGGATCGCCAGTGTCTACTGACTCCGCTGACTCCTGGGGCATCGCGATCGACAGTTCCATCGACGAAGCCCTCGCGGACCTTCGCCTCGTCGACCACCACGTGCACGGTCCCTTGCGCGGCGACGTGACGCGCGAAGAGCTCGAGCTGCTCATCACCGAGTCGGACCGGCCCGCCCCGGTGGGCACGCAGTTTGACTCGCAGGTTGGGTTCGCGATCCGGGCCCACTGCGCACCGCTGATCGGGCTGCCCGCCCACGCCTCTGCCGACGAGTACTGGCAGGAACGGGCCCGGCGGTCCGCGGAGGAGCTCACCCGTACGTTCCTCGGTGCCAGCGGCACGGCGCACTGGCTTCTGGAGACCGGCTACAAGGGCGACCAGATCCTCGACCCGCAGGGCCTCGCAGCCCTGGGGGTCGGCCGCGTCAGCGAGGTCGTGCGCCTGGAGTCGGTGCTCGAGTCGGTCGCCCGGGGGTCGGCCGCGGGCGACCTCGCCGACCGCTTCACCGACGCCCTCGCCGAGCGGGCCGCGAGCGCGGTGGGCCTCAAGAGCATCGTCGCGTACCGGTACGGCTTCGACTTCGCCCCCACGAGGCCGAGCGCCGCCGAGGTCGCGAATGCCGCCGGCGGATGGCTGCGCGAGATCGACGCCGGAGCCGACCCGAAGGTCGTCGATCCGACGCTGCTCCGGATGCTGCTCTGGGCCGGGGTCGACACCGGGCTTCCGCTGCAGCTGCACACCGGGTACGGCGACGCGGACGTCGAGCTGCACCGGTGCGACCCCCTGCTGCTGACCAGCTGGCTCAAGGCGATCGAGGGGAGCGGCACGAAAGTCCTTCTTCTGCACTGCTATCCGTACCACCGGAACGCCGGCTACCTGGCGCAGGTGTACCCGCACGTGTACTTCGACGTCGGCCTGGCGGTCAACTACACCGGCGCCGCATCGCCTCGCGTGATCGCCGAGAGCCTCGAGCTCGCGCCCTTCTCGAAGGTCCTCTACTCGTCCGACGCGTGGGGTCCGCCTGAGCTGCACTACCTGGGCGCCGCGCTGTGGCGCAGGGGGACCGCTCGTGCGCTCACGGCGTTCGTGCGCGACGGACAGTGGGCGGCCGAGGACGCCGTCCGGGTCGCGGACATGATCGGGCGTACCAACGCCCTGCGGGTCTACGGGCTGAGTGATGAGTGAGGAGGAGCGGCTCTGGGCGGCGCTCGAGGAGGAGATTCCTGCGGCCGTCGCGCTTCGCCGTCGGCTCCACGCCGAGCCGGACCTCTCCGGGGACGAGTCGGCGACGCGGGACATCGTGATCGCGGCCCTGCCCGCGGACGCCTGCGTGACCAAGGTCGCCCACACGGGAGCCGTTCTCCGCATCGGGGGGCCGGGGCCGGCGGTCGGCCTTCGCGGCGAGATGGACGCGCTGCCCGTGACGGAGCGGACGGTGCTCCCGTTCGCCTCCACCCGCCCGGGGGTGATGCACGCGTGCGGGCACGACGCGCACATGGCGGCCGCGGTCGCAGTGGCCGGGGCGGTCAGGCGGGTGGACGGCGCGACGCCGCTTCTCCTGGTCCTCCAGCCGCGCGAGGAGACCTACCCGTCGGGCGCGGAGGACGTCGTGGGGAGCGGCGTCCTGCTCGCGGAGCAGTGCGTGACGATGGTCGGCGCGCACGTGCAGCCGTCGCTCCCACCGGGAGACGTCGCGTGCGCACCAGGTGGGGTGAACGCCTCGTCGGACGAGTTCACGATCGTCGTCCACGGCCAACCGGGACACGCTGCCTACCCGCACCTGGCACGAGACCCGGTGCTGGCCCTCTCCGCGGTCGTGGTCGCGTTGCAGAGCGTCGTCAGCCGGGCAGTGGACCCTATGTCACCGGCGGTCGTGGGAGTGTCCGCGCTCCAGGCCGGCAGGGCGGCGAACGTCGTCCCCGGGACGGCGACAGCGCGCGGGACCGTGCGAGCTCTCTCGACCGCAACCCGTGCGCTGCTGCACGAACGGATCGATGACGTGGCGCGCAGCGTCGCGCAGGCCCACGGGTGCACCGCGGAGGTGACGTTCGTGCGAGGGGAGCCGGTGCTGGAGAACGACCCGGCGCTCGTCAAGCAGGTCGCCGCCCACCTTTCCCGCCGCGGCGTGCGGGTCTCCACAGCGCTGCGCTCGGTCGGGTCCGACGACTTCTCGTTCTACGCCGAGCGCTGGCCGTCGGTGATGCTGTTCGTGGGGACGGACACGGACGTGCCGCTGCACTCCGACGGCTTCGCGGCGAGCGACGAGGACGTCGCCCGGGTGGCCCGTTCCCTCCTCGCCGCTTACCTGGGCGCCCGTGACCATCTCGCCTCATCAGCTGCGACCACGTCGGGCGACTGGGGGCTGCGCGAATGATGGCCGTGGCGTGGTCCTGCTGTTAGCGACCGTCCGTCCCGACGCGGCACGCCATGAGCTAGGGCACACCTGCCTGACTCGGTTGCGGGAGGCCGGGAGACGGCGGTGGAGGCGGTGCAGGCCCAGGCCCGGCACGCCTCGACCGAGTCCACCCGGCTCCACCTGCACCTGGCCGACGACTGGATCGCCGGGCCGTACCGCAGGCCACCGACGTCATGACGCCCAGGTCCTCGCCGGCCAACCCTCGTCTCTGCCGGTTCGGGTTGCCCGGTAACGGCGCAAGGGGGCGCGGACGCAACGAGATGGCGTCCGTACCGGGCTGGGCCGAGCTGGAGGACGCTGCACTGCAACCGGTTTCCACGATCTGTCGCTACCTCACGCATACCGGCTGCGGGGCTGCGGTCGGGCAACGTCGGCGGCGTGGACCTGGCGCCGCGGTCGTTCGCCGCCTTCCTGGTCGCGACCGCAGCGGAGGTGACCAGCACAGCTGTGGTCACTGCCGGCACATCGAGGACTCCGAGCCGTGGCTGGCGTGGCGGCCGGGGCGGAACAAGCCTCGTTCTCCGCGTGGTGGCTCCGGGTCGCGGGTAGGAGGGAAGGCGATGGCTGTTTCGACTGTTTCGGATAGCCTGGGTTCTTCGGTAGGGGAGGTGGCAGACGTGGCCAACGCGAAGCGGAACGCGGCCTCGGCCCGTGCGAGCAAAGCCAGCGCGACCAGTAGGAGCGCGGCAGCCTCCAAGACCGCGAAGACAGCCCAGGCCAGCAAGACGAGCCAGGCGACGACGACGGGGACGAGCGCCAAGCGCGCAGCGCGGAACGCAGTGACCGGCAAGTCCACCACCAACATGGGTAGCAAGAGCGCGGCGCGGGGCCCGGTGGTGACCAAGAAGGCCAAGGCCCCCGCTGGTGGGCGCGAGCCTGTCGAACGCGTCGAACGGGTCCGAGTCGGGCGACGCGAGCGGGCGGTGGAGCCGACCGTCCGCCCGATCCGGGTCGCTGGGCCCCGGGTCGTGCGCGTGGAGCGGCTCGACGCCGGCGAGCGCGCCAAGCTCCGTGAGCTGGACGCCCTGGTCGCCGGCGGGCAGGACATCGAGGAGGTCGTGGTGGTCGGCACCGGTGAACGGCGGGTGTCGCTCACCCGGACGCTTCTCGAAGGGCTGGCCGCGCTCGGCAAGGTCTTCGAGGTCCTCGACCGCGGCGCGAGCGTGACCGTGGTGGCAGACGACGACCAGGCCGAGCTGACCAGCCAGGAGGCCGCGGACCTGCTCGACGTCTCCCGTCCCTACGTGGTCAAGCTCGCGCGGAACGGGGCGCTGGCCCACCACCGGGTCGGGAACAGGCACCGGTTCATGCTGGCGGACGTCTTGGACTACCGCGACCAGATGCGCGCGGTCCGGGAGGAGGCGCTGGCCGAGCTCGCCCCGAGCGACGGATACACCGCCGCGGACTTCTGAGCACCTTGGCCCAGGGAGGGGGCACGCCCGCCGACGAACGGGCAGCGGCTGACGCTGACGTGCGGGTGGTGGCCGTGCTGGATGCGAACGTGCTGATCCCGGCCGGGCTCCGCGACATGCTGCTGTCCTGCGCCCATGCGGGGGTGTTCCGACCGGTGTGGCAGGAGGAGATCCTCGACGAGGTGTACCGCAACAGCATCCGGATCGGGGTCACCAAGCGGCGGATGACCGAGCGGCAGGCCACTGCCGGTGCCGAGCACGCGCTGACCCAGATGCGGCGGGCGTTCCCCGACGCGTGCGCGGAGACCAAGCTGTGGGCGCCGCTGGTGCCACAGATGACCTGTCATGAGAAGGACCGGCACGTGCTCGCAGTCGCCGTCGGCGCCGAGGCCACCCACGTGGTCACCAGAAACATCCGCGACTTCCCGGTCCACTCCCGTCCGGCGGGGGTGGCGGTGGTGACCGCGGACCGGTTCCTGCGTGACCAGCTGGGCCAGGCCCCCGAGCTGGTCGTGCAGGCGGTGGAGAGGATGAGCCGGCGGCTGAAGAGCCCGCCGCAGTCACCGGCCGACATCGCGGCGCTGTTCGCCGGCGGGCAGAGCGCGCCCCGCTTCGGTCGCGAGCTCGCCGGAGTGCTGGCCTCGCGCACCTGACGTCGTCCCGGGACGCGCTTCG
>JBKHWX010000034.1:0-14798 GCA_046566325.1 Actinomycetes bacterium
CCGTCCGCCGCCTCCGCGAGCGCGTCGAGGTCGCTTCGAAGGAACGACCGGGCCCTCTGCAGGTCGCGGCCGGGGGCGTCCGTGAGCCGCCAGCCGGAGGGCTGCAGGTCGACGGGCAGGTCCACCAGCAGGGACGCCGACCGACCGATCATGTGCGCCCCCGGCCCGCGGGACGGCAGCTCGACCAGATGCGGGATCCCCTGCACCTCACCTGGCCCCGGAGCCTCTGAGAACGCCAGCTCGCCGAGCACGGTGCGCTGTGCCTCGAGAGGGTCGGTCCCGGGCCACGAGCCGACCGCGGACGCCGAGACCGTCGCCTCGAGTGAGGAGTCGGCAGTGTCCAGAGCCGCCCCGTCCGGGGCGCCTTCTGCCGTCACGCCACCCGCTCCGAGCCGGAGACGGTGGCGGAGCCGACCACGCGCGACCCGTCGTAGAGCACCATGGTCTGGCCGGTCGCCACTGAGGACAGCCGCTCGTCCAGACGGACGGCGACCGCGCCGTCGTCCGCGGCCAGGACCGTGCACGGCACCGCGGCCCCGTGCGCCCGCACCTGGACGGCGAGCGGCGTCTCTGCGGACGGCACCTCGGCCAGCCAGACCGCCGATCCACCCCGGACGACGTCCACGTCGAGCGCCTCCGCCGGCCCGACGGTGACGGTGTTCGAGACGACGGACACGTCCAGCACGTACCGCGCCCTGCCGTCGGCGGCGGGCCTGCCGAGCCGGAGCCCGCGGCGCTGCCCGACCGTGTACCCCACCGCGCCCTCGTGCTGCCCGACGACGGCACCGGCGGTGTCGACGACGGGACCGGGCTGACGCGGCACGCGAGCGTCCAGCCAGGCGCGGGTGTCGCCGTCCGGGATGAAGCAGATGTCGTGGCTGTCGGGCTTGGCCGCCACCCCGAGCCCCAGCGCATCGGCCTCGGCACGCACCTCGGCCTTGGACGCGACGCCCCCGAGGGGGAACAGGGCGTGCCCCAGCGCGTCGCGGCCCATCACCGCGAGCACGTAGGACTGGTCCTTCGCGTGGTCCGCGGCGCGGTACAGCTGCGGCCCGTCCGGTCCGGGCACGACCCGGGCGTAGTGGCCCGTCGCCACCGCGTCGAACCCCAGCGCCAAGGCCTTGTCCAGCAGGGCCGCGAACTTGATCCGCTCGTTGCAGCGGACACAGGGGTTCGGCGTCCGCCCGGCGGCGTACTCCGCGACGAAGTCGTCCATCACGTCCCGCCGGAACCGCTCGGCCATGTCCCACACGTAGAAGGGGATGTCCAGCCGGTCGGCGACGCGCCGCGCGTCCCGGGCGTCCTCCACCGTGCAGCACCCCCGAGCGCCGTTCCGCGACTGGCCGGGCTGGGACGACAGCGCCAGATGGACGCCGACGACCTCGTGGCCGTCCTGCACAGCGCGAGCGGCGGCGACCGAGGAGTCCACCCCACCGCTCATGGCGGCGAGCACGCGCATCAGAACGCCTGCTCGCGCACGACGAGCGGCCTCACACCGCCACGCCCTGGCGACGTCCGGCCAGCCCGGCGGTGCGGGCACGCTCGACGGCGGGTCCGATGGCGGCAACGGCGGCGTCGACGTCGGCGAGCGTCGAGGTCCGACCGAGCGAGAACCGCAGCGCTCCTCGCGCCCGGGCGTCGTCTAGGCCCATCGCCCGCAGGACGTGGCTCGGCTGCGGGACGCCGGCCTGGCACGCCGAGCCCGTGGAGCACTCGACTCCTCGCGCGTCGAGCAGGTAGAGCAGCGAGTCGCCCTCGCACCCGGGGAACAGAAGGTGGGCGAGGCCGGGCAGCCGCGCGGTGAGGTCCGGGCCGCCGGTGACCTCGGCGTCCGGCACGAGGGCGAGGATCCGCGACAGCAGGTCGTCGCGCAGGGCGGCCACGGCCACCGAGTACACCGGCTGCTCCGCGACGGCGGCATCGACGGCCACGGCGAAGGCCCGGATGGCCGGGGCGTCCAGCGTCCCCGAGCGCACCCCACGCTCCTGCCCTCCGCCGTGCAGCAGCGGTACGAGGTCGACGCCGCGGCGCAGCACGAGCGCCCCGACGCCGACCGGCCCACCGAGCTTGTGGGCCGTGACCGTCATCGCGTCGAGCCCGCTCGCCGCGAAGTCGACCGGCACCGCGCCCACCGCCTGCACGGCGTCGCTGTGCACCGGCACCCCGACCTCGTGGGCTGCCTCGACGATCTCCGCGACCGGCTGCAGCGTGCCGACCTCGTTGTTCGCCCACATCACCGAGACGAGCGCGACCGACCCGGGGTCCCGCGCCAGCGCGGCCCGGTAGGCGTCGAGGTCTATCCGGCCGGAGCCGTCGACGTCGACCCAGTCGACCTCCGCTCCCTCGTGCTCCTGCAGCCACTCGACCGTGTCGAGGACGGCGTGGTGCTCGACCGGCGAGGTGACGATCCGGCGGCGCCGCGGGTCGCCGTCCCGGCGGTGCCAGAACAGACCCTTGACGGCGAGGTTGTCCGCCTCGGTGCCCCCGGACGTGAAGACGACCTCGCTCGGCCCCGCGCAGAGCGCGTCGGCGATCTGCTCGCGGGACTCCTCGACGACCCGTCGGGCCTTACGCCCAGAGGTGTGCAGGGACGACGGGTTGCCCGTCCGCAGAAGCTCCGCCGTCATCGCCTCGACCGCGGCGGGGAGCATCGGCGTCGTCGCCGCGTGGTCGAGGTAAGCGGTCACGAGGTGCGATTTTAGGTGTTCGCCGCCGTGCCGGCCGCCTCAGCCCTTCGCCTTGGTGACCGCCTCGGTGGCCTGGGGCAGCACCTTGAAGAGGTCGCCGACCACGCCGAAGTCGACCAGCTCGAAGATCGGGGCCTCCTCGTCCTTGTTGATGGCGACGATCGTCTTCGAGGTCTGCATGCCGGCGCGGTGCTGGATGGCACCGGAGATGCCGCACGCCACGTACAGCTGCGGCGACACCTGCTTGCCGGTCTGCCCCACCTGGTTCGAGTGCGGGTACCAGCCCGCGTCGACGGCCGCGCGAGAGGCCCCGACGGCGGCGCCGAGCGCGTCGGCGAACGCCTCCACCGGGCTGAAGTCGCCGCTGGTTCCGCGGCCGCCCGACACCACGATCGCCGCCTCGTTCAGCTCCGGCCGGCCGGACTTCTCACGCGGCTTGCGGTCGGTCACCCGTGCCTGCTTGGCGGCGTCCGAGATCGTCACGTCGACGACCTCGTCGGACGGCGCACCGCCGCCGACCTCCTCCGGCGTCGCGGAGTTCGGGCGCACGGTGATGATCGGCGTCCCCTTCGAGACCGTCGACCGCACCGTGTAGCCGCCCGCGAACACCGACTGCGTCGTGACCGGTCCGCTGTCCCCGACCTCCACGTCGACGGCGTCGACGATCAGGCCGCTGCCGGTCTTGACGGCGAGCCGCGCGGCGATCTCCTTGCCGTCGGAGTTCGAAGGGATCAGCACCGCTGCGGGCGCGACCTGCTGGACGAGCTGGGCGAGCACCTCGGCCCTGGGGGCGACGAGGAACTCGGACGCCTCCGGGCCCTCGACCCGGTACACCTTCTGCGCGCCGAAGCGGCCCAGGGTGTCGGCCGCGTTCGCGTAGCCCTCGCCGATGAACACCGCCGACGGCTCACCCAGCCGGCGGGCGATCGTCAGCAGCTCGTTCGTGGTCTTGCGCACCGCGCCGTCGACGTGGTCGACCAGCACCAGTACCTCTGCCATGTCCTGCTTCTCCTTGGGATCCGGTGCCGGTCAGACGAACTTGCGGCTGGCGAGGAACTGCGCGAGCTTCGCGCCGCCGTCGCCCTCGTCGGAGACGATCTGGCCCTGCTCTCGCGGAGGCCGCTTGGTGAACGACTCCACCTTCGTCCACGCTGCGTCGAGCCCGACCTGGCCGGCGTCGACGTCGATGTCGGCCAGGGACCACGTCTGCACCGGCTTCTTCTTCGCCGCCATGATCCCCTTGAAGGACGGGTACCGCGGCTCGTTGATCTGGTCGGTCACGCTGACCACGGCGGGCAGCGACGCCGTCACGGTCTCGGTGCTCGTGTCGCCGTCCCGGCGGATCGTCACGCTGCCGCCGTCCAGGGTGACCTCGGAGGCCATCGTCACCTGCGGCAGGCCCAGCCGCTCCGCGAGCATCGCCGGGACGGCGCTCATGCCGCCGTCCGTGGACGCCATCCCCGCGAGCACGAGGTCGACGTCCCCGATCTTCTCGATCGCCTTGCTGAGCACCAGCGACGTCGCGGGCGCGTCCGAGCCGTGCAGGGCGTCGTCCTGGATGTGGACGCCGGACGCGGCGCCCATCTGCAGGCTCTTGCGGATCGCCTGCTCGGCGTCCGCCGGGCCCATGGTGAGGACGACGACCTCACCGTCCCCGGACTCGGCGATCTTGAGCGCCTCCTCGACCGCGTACTCGTCGAGCTCCGAGAGCAGCCCGTCGACGCCCTGGCGGTCGGTGGTGTTGTCCGAGGCGTCGAACGTCCGCTCCGCCTGGGCGTCAGGGACGTACTTCACGCACACGACTATCTTCATGGTCGTTGCCGACCCTTCTGTGAAACGAGAGAAAGACGATCAGAAGCACTGCCAGCAGGCTACCTACGGCGTCGCCGTGGACGACATGCTCGGGACGGTGACGCTGGACACGCATGACGGTGCTCACCGCCCCTCGAACTGCGCCTTCCCCGGCCCCTGCTCGACGAACGACTCCATCCCGATCTCGCGGTCACGGGTCGCGAACAGCGAGGCGAACTGCATCCGCTCGATCTCGAGCCCGGTGTCGAGGTCGACCTCCAGGCCGCGGTCGATCGCCTCCTTCGCGGCACGCAAGGCGTAGGCGGCGGCACCGACGTAGCGCTGCATCACCTGCCGGGCCGCCTGGTACACCTCGGGCCCCGGGACGACCTGGTCCACGAGCCCGATCTGCAGCGCCTCGGGCGCCTCGACGAACCGGCCGCTGAAGACCAGGTCCTTCGCCCGGGCGGGGCCTACGAGCCGCGACAGCCGCTGCGTGCCACCGGCGCCGGGGATCAGACCGAGCAGGATCTCCGGCTGCCCGAGCTTGGCCGTCTCTCCCGCAACCCGGAAGTCGCAGCAGAGCGCCAGCTCGCACCCTCCGCCGAGGGCGTAGCCCGTGACTGCCGCCACCGTCGGCTTGGGGATGCGGGCCACTGCCGTGCACGCGGACTGCATCACCCCGCCGCGGTCGACCATGTCGGTGTACGACATGGCCCGCATCTCCTTGATGTCGACGCCGGCCGCGAACACCTTCTCGCCGCCGTACACGACGACGGCCGAGACGTCGCGGCGGTCCGTCGCCTCGGTCGCCGCCGCCCGCAGCTCCTCCTGAACCTGGACGCTCAAGGCGTTCATCGGCGGCCGGTCCAGCCGGATCGTCCCGATCCCGTCCTCGACCTCGAGCCGCACGAACTCGCCCATGTCCCGTCCTCTCGCCGTCAGCGGCTGCGCTGTTCCTCGCCTCCCCGTCCTCGGAAGGCAGCGGCGAGCCTACCCAGCGGGGGTGTCGCTCCCCTCCGTCCCTTCGCTGCCCCCAGCGCGCTCGTGCCACATCCGCACGGTGTTGAGGATCGCGCCGAACGAGCTCGTGAGGACGGGCCGGAGCGGCATCTCCGGCGTCACCAGGATGTCGATCGCCACGAACAGCACGTCGCCGTGCACCCCGACCTTGACGAGGTTGAGCCGTGTCGTCAGGTCGTTCGCCGCCTCGAAGCGGGTCAGCTGGTCGGGCGGCACCGTCTCACCCACGCGCCACTGCCCGAACACCCGCATCATCGGCAGCTCGCCGTCCGCGCAGCGCACGAACATCCGCTGGTCGTTGACCGTCACGACGACGTCGCCGTCCTCGTCGAGCGACGGCTGCCCGCCCTCGTCGATGAGGGCGTCGAGGACCCTCCCCCGCAGCGGGTGCTCGTCGGGTGGCGGCGGAAAGGACGGAAGCGCGGTGGGATCACTCATCCGGACACCGTAGACCGGGGCATCCGGGCGACTCTGCACGAAGCGACCGGCCACGCCGCCGATCGCGGGGCAGACTGCTGCAGTGGCTCCTGCAGTCCCAGCGCCACGGCCGGTCGCGTCCGTGCCGCCGCCAGCGGCAGCACCTTCGGCGGCGCGGACCCCGGCCGTCCCGCCCCTCGGCGTCCACCTGACGGCGGCGGGCGCGACCGCGGCCGTGCTCGCCTCCCACGCGGACGGCGTGGACGTCGTCCTGCTCGACGCCGGCGGCGAGCGCGTCGTGCCGCTGCCGCACGAGACGCACGGGGTCTGGCACGGCTTCCTGGACGGCGTACGGCCCGGGCGGCGGTACGGGCTGCGGGTGCACGGTCCGTGGGAGCCGCTCCGCGGGCACCGGCACAACCGCAGGAAGCTGCTCCTCGACCCGTACGCGCGCGCTCTGGAGGGCCGCATCCGGTACGGCCCGGAGATCTTCGGGCACGAGGTGGACGACGACACGTGGCGCCCGGTGGACGGCGACGTCTGGCAGGGCGGCGCGGCCCGCCGCGACGACCGGGACTCGGCCGGCTTCGTGCCGTGCGCCGTGATCGTCCCCCCACCGGTGGCGGACCTGGCCCGGCAGCCACGCGTGCCCTGGTCGGACACGATTCTCTACGAGGCCCACGTGCGCGGCCTGACCATGCGGCACCCCCTGGTGCCGAAGGGCATCCGGGGCAGCTACGCCGCGCTCGGCCACCCAGCGGTGCTGGAGTACCTGACCACGCTCGGCGTCACGACCCTGGAGCTGCTCCCGATCCACGCCGTCGGGGACGAGCCGGCGCTCGTGCGGCGGGCGAGGCACAACTACTGGGGCTACAGCACGCTCGGCTTCTTCGCGCCCGAGCCCCGCTACGCCAGCCCGGCGGCCCGGGCGGCGGGACCGGCCGCCGTCCTGGCCGAGCTGTCGCAGGCCGTCGACGCGCTGCACGCGGCGGGCATCGAGGTGGTGCTGGACGTCGTCTACAACCACACGTGCGAGGGCGGCATCGACGGGCCCACGCTCAGCTGGCGGGGTCTGGACGCCGCGACCTACTACCGGCTCGACCAGCACGGGCGCGACCTCGACGTGACGGGGACCGGCGGGTCGCTCGACTTCCGCAACCCCCGCGTCGTCCAGCTCGCGCTGGACTCGCTCCGCTACTGGGTGACGGCCTTCGGGGTGGACGGCTTCCGGTTCGACCTGGCGCCCACGCTGGCGCGCGACGCGAACGGCTACACCGCCGACCACCCGTTCCTCGTCGCCGTGCGCCAGGACCCCGTGCTCCAGAACGTCAAGCTGATCGCGGAGCCCTGGGACGTCGGCCCCTACGGCTGGCGCACCGGCCAGTTCCCGCCGCCGTTCGCGGAGTGGAACGACCGGTTCCGGGACGACGTCCGCACGTTCTGGCTGTCGGACGCCGCCGCGGCCACCCGGGACGGCGGCTCGGCGGGGCAGGGCGTGCGGCACCTGGCGACCCGGCTGTCGGGCTCCGCGGACTTCTTCGGCTGGTCGGTCTCCACCGACACCGCGATGCGCGGACCGCTGGCCTCGGTGAACTTCGTGACCGCCCACGACGGCTTCACGCTCGCCGACCTCACCGCGTACGAGACGAAGCACAACCACGCGAACGGCGAGCACAACCGCGACGGGTCGTCGGACAACCGCAGCTGGAACCACGGCGTCGAGGGCGAGACGACGGACCCGGAGGTGCTGGCCGAGCGCCGGCGCAGCATCCGGAACCTGCTCGGCACCCTGCTGCTGTCGATCGGCGTCCCGATGCTGGTGGCGGGCGACGAGCTCGGCCGGACGCAGCGGGGCAACAACAACGCCTACGCGATCGACGACGAGACGACGTGGCTCGACTGGGGCGGGGACCAGGGGCTGCCCTCCTGGCGCCGCGACCGGCTCGACACGACGAGAGCGCTGGTCGCCTGCCGCCAGCGGCATCCCGTGCTGCGCCAGAGCCGGTTCTTCGCCGGGCGCGAGGCGGCCCCGGACGGGACGACGGACCTCGGCTGGTTCGCCCACGACGGCACGCTGATGGACCACGGCCGCTGGCACGACGGCTCGCTGCGCACGATCCAGATGCTGCTCAACGGCCACGCGCTGCTGGATGCCCGGAAACCGCTCGACGACCCCGCACTGCTCGATGGAGCAGCCGCGGCCGACCCCGCCACGGCCTCGCTGCTCCTGGTCCTGCACGCCGGCGACCAACCGATCGCGGTTCGGCTGCCGGACGAGCCGTGGGCGGCGTCCTACGAGCTCGTGTGGGACAGCGCCTACGAGCGCCCGGACGACGTGCCGTGGGAGTCGGCGGAGCCTGCGGCCGAGGTGGCGCTCGCCGCCCGCAGCATGCGGGTGTACCGGGCGCTGCGCTGACTGTCAGACGCTCGTAGGCCACCGGCGCCCGAGCGTCTGACAGGCGCGCCGAACCTCAGCCGGCGTTCGTCACCAGGCCCATCTCGGCGACGTTGGCGAGGCCGTCGTGCCGCGGGAGGACCCGGACGGTGTACCCGAACGCCCCGGTCCGGCGCAGCCGCAGCTGGCCCGCGAACTGCTGCCGGCCGTCGTCCGACGCGACGTGCCCCAGGGACTCGACCATGGTGTCGCGCAGCTCGTCCGTCTCGCTGACCCGGCCGTGCACGACCTGCACGTCCACGTCGGACGGCCTGAGGTCGCCGAGCGAGACGACCGCGTCGACCCGCAGCAGCTCGCCGATCTGTGCGGCGTCCCCGATCCCGGACGACTCGACGTGGTCGACCCGGACCTGCGGCCAGCCGGCCCTGACGCGGGCCTTCCAGGCGGCGAGCTCACGCGCCCCCTGGTGACCCGGGCCGCCCATCGCGGCCGCGCTGAGCGCCGCCGGGATGTAGAGCTGCTCGACGTAGTCGGCGACCATCCGGCTCGCGAGCACCTTCGGACCGAGCGTGGCGAGGGTGTGCCGCACCATCTCGACCCAGCGCTCGGGAAGGCCCTCGGCGTTGCGGTCGTAGAACCTCGGCGCGACCGACCCCTCGATCAGGTCGTAGAGGGCCGCCGCCTCCAGGTCGTCCCGGTGGTCGGCGTTCTCGACGCCGTCCGCGGTCGGGATCGCCCACCCGTTCTCGCCGTCGAACCACTCGTCCCACCAGCCGTCGAGGATCGACAGGTTCAGGCCCCCGTTCAGGGCCGACTTCATCCCCGAGGTGCCGCACGCCTCCAGCGGCCGCAGCGGGTTGTTGAGCCAGACGTCGCAGCCCGGGTACAGCGACTGGGCCATGGCGATGTCGTAGTTCGGCAGGAACACGATCCGGTGCCGCACGTCGGCGTCGTCCGCGAACTTCACGAGCTGCTGGATCAGCCGCTTGCCCTGCTCGTCCGCCGGGTGCGACTTGCCCGCGATCACGAGCTGGATCGGCCGCTCCGGGTGCAGGAGCAGCGACCTCAGCCGCTCGCCGTCCCGCAGCATCAGCGTCAGCCGCTTGTAGGTCGGCACCCTGCGGGCGAACCCGATCGTGAGGACGTCGCGGTCCAGCACGTTCGCCGTCCAGCCCAGCTCCGCCGCGGTCGCACCGCGCTTCAGCCACGCGGAGCGGACCCGGCGGCGCGCCTCCTTGACCAGCTGTGCGCGCAGCTCGTTCCGCACCGCCCAGATCTCCTCGGCCGGGATCTTGTCGAGCTGCTCCCAGCCGCGGGCCTCCCGCGTCAGCTCCGGCCCGATGTAACGGTCCGCGACGTCAGCCACCATGCGGTCGACCCACGTCGGCGCGTGGACGCCGTTCGTGATCGACGTGATCGGCACCTCGGCGTCGTCGAAGCCCGGCCAGAGCCCCTCGAACATGTGCCGGGAGACCGCGCCGTGCAGCTGCGAGACGCCGTTGGCGCGCTGGGCGAGGCGCAGGCCCATCACGGCCATGTTGAAGATGCCCTGCTCGCCGCGCGGGTAGTCCTCGGCGCCGAGCGCGAGGACCCGGTCGATCGGGACGCCGGTGAGCGCGGTCGACTCGCCCAGGTACTGCCGGATCTGGTCGGCGCCGAACCTGTCGATGCCGGCCGAGACGGGCGTGTGCGTGGTGAACACCGTCCCCGCCCTCACCGCCTCGAGGGCCTCGTCGAAGGTGAGTCCCTCGCCCATCACCTCGCGGATCCGTTCCAGGCCGAGGAAGCCGGCGTGGCCCTCGTTCGTGTGGAAGACCTCCGGGGCGGGAGCGCCGGTCAGCCGCGACCAGAGCCGCAGCGCCCGGACCCCGCCGATCCCGAGCAGCATCTCCTGCTGCAGCCGGTACTCGCCCCCGCCGCCGTAGAGCCGGTCGGTGATCGTCCGCGCCGCGTCGTCGTTCTCCTGCACGTCCGAGTCGAGCAGCAGCAGCGGCACGCGGCCGACCTCGGCCTTCCACACGTGCGCGACGAGGTGACGGCCGCCGGGCAGGCCGACGCGCACCTCGCAGGGGCTGCCGTCGTCCTCGCGGAGCAGGGTGAGCGGCAGCCCGTCGGGGTCTGAGACCGGGTACGTCTCGGTCTGCCAGCCGTCCCGGGTGAGGGCCTGCTTGAAGTAGCCGCTCTTGTAGAGCAGCCCGACGCCGACGATCGGGACGGCGAGGTCGGACGCGCTCTTCAGGTGGTCGCCGGCGAGGATGCCGAGGCCGCCGGAGTACTGCGGCAGCACCGAGGTGATGCCGTACTCGGGCGAGAAGTAGGCGACCGCCGACGGGGTGGGCCCGTCCAGCCGCTGGTACCAGCCGGGCTCGGTGAGGTACTTGTGCAGGTCGCGCCACGCGTCGTCCACCCGCTCGACGAACGAGGGGTCGGCGGCCAGCGCGTCGAGCTGCTCGGGCGCGAGCTCGGCCAGCAGAGCGACGGGGTCGCGGCCCACCACGGCCCAGCGGGCGGGGTCGATGCTCTCGAAGAGGTCGGCCGTCGGGTGGTGCCACGACCAGCGCAGGTTCAGGGCGAGCTCGCCCAGCGCTCGGATGGGGTCCGGCAGCACGGTACGCACGGTGAACCGTCGGATGGCTCTCACGGACCGTGAGGGTACGGCACAAATCAGGCAGGCCACCCCTGGGTCCGCCGAAAGCGGCGCAACCTGCTCACGCTGGGTGTCCGGCGCTTCCCGAGTGTGCCACTTGCGGTGTCTCGCTAGGTTCGGTGGCGTGACTATCCAGGGCCAGGCGCCGACCGCCGCGCCTTCGTACTCGGGCGCCGGGGAGCCGGCGCAGCCGGACTCGTTCCCGGACTCCGTGATCGGGCGCATCCCCGTGCTCGAGGTCGGCCCGACCGTGGACGACGGCCGCTGGCCGGCGCGCTGCGTGGTCGGCGAGGCCGTGCCGGTGACCGCCACCGTCTTCCGGGAGGGCCATGACGCGGTCGCCGCGACCGCCGTCCTGATGGCGCCTGACGGGGCCGTCCGCCAGGCCGAGCGGATGCGGCTGACCGTCCCCGGCACCGACCGCTACGAGGCCTGGGTGGTGCCGGACGCCGAGGGCGACTGGACGTTCCGGGTCGAGGCCTGGGGCGACCCGTACGGCACGTGGGAGCACGACGCCGTGATCAAGGTGGAGGCGGACGTCGACACCGAGCTCATGCTCGTCGAGGGCGCCCTGATGCTCGAGCGCGCCGCCAGCGTCCCCGGTCGCGACCCCGACGGCGTCCGGGTCCTCCGCGAGGCCGTCTCCGTGCTGCGCGACCAGCACCGGTCCCCGCTCGAGCGCCTCGCCGCGGGCGTCTCGCACGCCGTGCACGAGGCGCTCGCGCGGCAGCCCCTGCGGCAGATGGTGACGCCCTCGCGGACCTACATGCTCCACGTGCAGCGCGAGCTCGCGCTCTACGGCTCCTGGTACGAGTTCTTCCCGCGCAGCGAGGGCGCGTACTACGACCACTCGGCGGGCCGCTGGGTCTCGGGCACGCTCCGGACGGCGGCAGAGGCGCTGCCGCGCATCGCCGACATGGGCTTCGACGTCGCGTACCTGACGCCCGTCCACCCGATCGGGACCACGAACCGCAAGGGCCGCAACAACACCCTGAACGCGCAGGCCGGCGACCCCGGGTCGCCCTACGCGATCGGGGCGGCGGAGGGCGGGCACGACGCCATCCACCCCGACCTCGGCACGTTCGAGGACTTCGACGCCTTCGTCGCCCGCGCCCGCGAGCTGGGTCTCGAGGTCGCGCTCGACCTCGCCCTCCAGTGCTCCCCGGACCACCCGTGGGTGAAGGAGCACCCCGAGTGGTTCACCACCCGCGCCGACGGGTCGATCGCCTACGCCGAGAACCCGCCGAAGAAGTACCAGGACATCTACCCGGTGAACTTCGACAACGACCCGCGGGGCATCTACGACGAGGTGCTGCGCGTCGTCCTGAAGTGGGTCGAGCACGGTGTCACGCTGTTCCGTGTCGACAACCCGCACACGAAGCCGGTCGAGTTCTGGGAGTGGCTGATCGCCGAGGTGAACCGGGACCACCCGGAGGTCATCTTCCTCGCGGAGGCGTTCACGCGGCCCGCGATGATGCGCACGCTCGCGAAGGTCGGCTTCCACCAGTCCTACACGTACTTCACGTGGCGCAACACGAAGGCCGAGCTGACGGACTACCTCACCGAGCTGTCGACCGGCGCGCACGTGGTCACCGACGACAAGACCGGCACCGCCGACTACATGCGCCCGAGCTTCTGGCCGACGACGCACGACATCCTCACGCCGCTGATGCAGCACGGCGGGGCGACGGCCTTCGCGCTGCGCGCCGTCCTCGCGGCCACGATGGTGCCGACCTGGGGTATCTACACCGGCTACGAGCTGGTCGAGAACATCCCGCGGCCCGGCGTCGAGGAGCAGATCGACAACGAGAAGTACGAGTTCAAGCCGCGGGACTTCGCAGGCGCCCTCACGAGCGGCCGCAGCCTCGAGCCCCTGCTCACGCGCCTGAACCGGATCCGCCGTGAGCACCCGTCCCTGCAACGGCTGCGGGACATCACGTTCCACCCGACCGACGACCCGGAGATCATCGCCTACTCGAAGCGCGTCACAGCTCGGCACAGCCCGACGGGCCAGGAGGACACCGTCCTCGTCGTGGTGAACCTCGACCCGCACTCCCGCAGGGAGACCACGGTCCACCTCCACCTGCCGGCGCTGGGTCTGGAGTACTACCAGAGCTTCACCGCCCACGACCTGATGACCGGCGAGTCGTGGCAGTGGGGGGAGCACGTCTACGTCAAGCTCGGGTTCGAGCGGCCGGCCCACGTCGTCTCCGTGAGGCGCACGTCGTGACCGTGAGGAGACTCTGATGGCGCAGTCCCCGCTGCGCGGGCTGGACCTGACGACACCGGGACTCACGCACGACCCCTCCTGGTACAAGAAGGCCGTCTTCTACGAGGTTCTCGTCCGCGGGTTCTCCGACTCCAACGGCTCGGGCGCCGGCGACCTCACCGGGCTGACGTCGAGGCTCGACTACCTGCAGTGGCTCGGCGTCGACTGCCTCTGGCTGCCGCCGTTCTACGCCTCGCCGCTGCGCGACGGCGGCTACGACATCTCCGACTACTACGCGGTTCTCCCCGAGTTCGGGACTCTGCCCGACTTCACCGAGCTGGTGAGCCAGGCACACGCGAGGGGACTGCGGTTCATCACGGACCTGGTGATGAACCACACCTCCGACCAGCACCCGTGGTTCCAGGCCAGCCGCTCCAACCCCAAGGGTCCCTACGGCGACTTCTACGTCTGGAGCAACACGGACTCCAAGTATGGGGACGCGAGGATCATCTTCGTCGATACCGAGACGTCCAACTGGACCTTCGACGCCGTCCGCCGCCAGTACTACTGGCACCGCTTCTTCTCCCACCAGCCCGACCTCAACTTCGAGAACGCCGAGGTCCGGGAGGCGATGTTCGACGTCGTCCGGTTCTGGCTCGACCTGGGGATCGACGGGTTCCGGCTGGACGCCGTGCCGTACCTGTACGAGCAGGAGGGCACCAACTGCGAGAACTTGCCGCAGACCCACAAGTTCCTCGCGGAGCTTCGGGAGATGGTCGAAACCGAGTACCCGGGCCGGATCCTGCTCGCCGAGGCCAACCAGTGGCCGGTGGACGTCGTGGACTACTTCGGGACGCGGGAGGAGCCGGAGTGCCACATGTGCTTCCACTTCCCCGTGATGCCCCGGATCTACTACGCGCTGCGCGAAGGCAAGGCCACCCCGATCGTCGACATTCTCGCGGACACCCCCGAGATCCCCGTCCCGGAAGGGCAGTGGGGCACGTTTCTGCGCAACCACGACGAGCTGACGCTCGAGATGGTCAGCACCGAGGAACGCGCTGCCATGTACGGCTGGTACGCGCCCGACCCCCGGATGCGCGCGAACATCGGGATCCGTCGCCGCCTCGCGACCCTGCTCGACAACTCGCGGGGCGAGATCGAGCTGATCAACGCGCTCGTGCTGGCCCTGCCCGGCAGCCCCTGCCTGTACTACGGGGACGAGATCGGCATGGGCGACAACATCTGGCTGGACGACCGCGACGCCGTCCGCACACCTATGCAGTGGACGCCCGACCGCAACTCGGGGTTCTCCACCGCCGACCCCGGCAAGGTCTACCTGCCGGTGGTCCAGTCGCTCGTCTACCACTACAACAACGTGAACGTGGAGGCGGCTCTCGCGACGTCGTCGTCCCTGCTGCACTGGACGCGGGGGATGCTCGCGATACGCAAGCGTCACGCGGTCTTCGGCCTCGGCCGCTACGTACCGCTGCAGACCGACAACGAGGCGATCCTGGCGTTCCTGCGTGTGCTCGACGAGACCACACCCGGCGGCGAGGGAACGCCGCCCGAGACCGTGCTCTGCCTCAACAACCTGGCGGGGACGCCGCAGGCGACGACCGTGAAGATGTC
>JBKHWX010000035.1:0-8603 GCA_046566325.1 Actinomycetes bacterium
GCAGCGACCACTGCACCCACGACGGGACGACGAAGACGTCGCCGATGTCCAGCCGGTGCTCGGTGCCGTCGAGGACGACGGACCCGGCGCCCTCGAACACGGCGAAGACGCTGGAGCCGACCTCCCGCCGGGGGGCGGTGGCGGCGCCGCCGCGCAGGCGGTGGAACTCCGCGCGGATGGTCGGCATCACGTCCCCGCCCGTGGTGGGGTTGACGTAGCGGACCGCGGCGTGGCCCTGCTCCACCGTGGCGGGCTGCCCCTCGCTCTCGAGGAGCAGCTGCTGGGTCAGCGCCTGGTCGGTGAACTCCCAGCGGTAGGCGCCGATCGGGGAGGAGACCGTGTCCTGCAGCCCCGACAGCGGGCGAAGGCCGGGGTGGCACCACAAGCGCTCGCTGCGTGAGAAGTTCGGTGTGGCGTAGTCGGTGACCCGCTCCGCGCCGAACTCGAAGAAGCCGACGTCGTTCTGGTAGGAGAACGGGATGTCCAGCCCGTCGAGCCACGCCATCGGGTTGTCGGTCTCGTTGTGGTGCCCGTGGAAGTTCCAGCCCGGAGTCAGCAGGAAGTCCCCGCGGCTCATCCGCACGGGGTCCCCGTTGACGACGGTCCACACGCCCTCGCCCTCGATCACGAAGCGGAAGGCGTTCTGGGAGTGACGGTGCTCCGGCGCGGTCTCCTTCGGCCCGAGGTACTGGATCGCGGCCCACAGCGTGGGGCTGATGTAGGCCCTGCCCGGGAGCCCCGGGTTCGCGAGGGCGATCGCGCGGCGCTCGCCGCCACGGCCCACGGGTACCAGGTCACCCGAGCGCTGGGCGAGCGGGTACAGGGTGGACCACTTCCACACGTACGGCACGGCCTTGGGGGCCGGGTGCATCGGCATGAGGTCGTCGATCTGCGTCCACAGCGGGATCATGTGGTTCGCGTCGAAGTCCGCGTACAGCTGGCGCAGCTCAGGGCTGTCGTCGCCCGTCATCACGTTCTCGACCTGGCCGTGCTCCAGAGGCTGGTCGGTCGTCGTCATCGTCGTCGTCCTTTCGCGCGTGGGCGAGGTGCGGGCGCTGCGTTCCCCGCGCCCTCACGTCCGGGTGCCGGCCCTGACCTCCGGAGACGCCGTTCCGCCCCTTCGTCCAGCGGACCCGGCCTACCGCACTCGACGGTACATGCAGTCCGCCACGTGGCATACGGACCCTTCCCCATAGCGGAAAGACCGACGGCAGCAGATACGACCGACACGGTGAGGTCAGGGCGGTAGATGGCTCAGCAGGGCACAGGCGCGGACCGGGGGAGGCAGCGTCGGATCTCGCTCGCCCTGTTCGCCGCCGGGGTGGCCACGTTCGCGTTGCTCTACAGCACCCAGGCCCTGCTTCCGGAGCTCGGTGCCGACTTCTCCGTGTCTCCCGCCCAGGCGACGCTCTCCCTGTCGATGCCGACGATGGGCCTCGGTGTCGCGCTGCTCGTCGCGGGCTCCGTCTCGGAGGTTCGGGGCCGCACTCCGTTGATCCACTTCTCCCTCACGGTCTCGGCTCTCGTCGGGGTCGCCTGCGCTTTCGCCCCGGGCTGGCACGCCCTCCTCGCGCTGCGGCTCGCGCAAGGCGTCACCCTCGCCGGCCTGCCGGCCGTCGCGACGGCCTACCTCCGGGAGGAGCTGCCGCGGGGTGTCCACGCGCGCGCCGCCGGCCTGTACATCGGTGGGACGGCGCTCGGCGGGATGACCGGACGCCTCGTCACCGGTCTCGTCGCCGACGCGGCCGGCTGGCGCTGGGCGCTGGGGACGATCGCCGTGGTCGGGCTCGCGTGCGCCGTCGTCGTCCGTCTCGTCCTGCCGCCGTCCCGCGGCTTCGTGCCGGCGCCCGCGCACGTCCCGCACCTCGTCGCCATGACCCGGCGTGCCGCGACCGAGCCCGGCCTGCTGGCGCTGTATGCCATCGGCGCCTGCTCGATGGGCGCCTTCGTCGCCGTCTACAACGCCCTGGCGTTCCGCCTCACGTCCAGCCCGTTCGGCCTCGGCATCGGCGCTGCCGGCCTCGTCTTCCTCGTCTACCCGCTCGGGACCCTGGGCTCGACCGTCGCTGGGCGCCTCGCCGACCGGTTCGGCCAGCGGGCCGTCGAGCCCGCCGCGTGCCTGGTCACGGCGCTCGGCATCGTGCTCACGGTCCCTACATCGCTGCCGCTCGTCGTCCTCGGGGTCGCCGTGATGACCGCCGGCTTCTTCGCCGTCCACGGCGTCGCCAGTGGGTGGGTGCCGGCCCGGGCACACGCCGGCGGCATCGCCTCCGGGCAGGCCGCGTCGCTCTACCTGTTCGCGTACTACCTGGGGTCCTCGGTCTTCGGCGTGCTCGCCGGTCGCGCCTGGACAGCGGGCGCATGGCCCCTCGTCGTCCTGCTCTCGCTGGCGCTCGTCGCGCTGGCAGCGCTGCTGTCCGCGTGGCTGCGGCGGACGCCGGCACTGACAGCGGGGGACGACCGGCCGCTCTGCCCCCCGGGATGAGGGTCGGCTCAGCCCTCCGCCGCGAGCGGCCGGGGCGGGTGTGCGGCGCGTGCGACCCGCGGGGTCTTCGGAGCCGCCGTGGACTGCCGGACGACGAGGCGCACGGGCAGGACGACGGGGCGCACCACGCTCGCCGCGGAGCCCTCGATCATCCGCAGGACGTGCTGGGTCGCCGTCGCGCCCTGCCTGTGGACGGGTGCGGCGACGGTCGTGAGGCCGGGGGACACGAGGTCCGCGGCGAAGATGTTGTCGAACCCGACCACGCTCACGTCCTGCGGCACCCTCAGGCCCAGCTGGCCGAGGCCCCGCATGACGCCGATGGCCATCTGGTCGTTGTAGGCGATGACAGCCGACGTGGGCTGGCGGACGAGCTCGGAGGCCGCCTCGGTCCCGCCGGCCACGTCGGGAGAGAACGGACCGATGCGCCGCACCCGGAGCTCGAGCTCGAGCGCCGCCTCCCGAAGGGACCGCCAGCGGATCCCGTCGGCCCAGGACGCCTCCGGTCCGGCGACGTAGGTGATGTGGCCGTGCCCGAGCTCTCCGAGGTGCTCGCTCGCCCGGCGGGCACCTCGAGGGTTGTCCGTCACGACGCACGGGACGTCCGCGACCGCCCGGTTGAGGACCACGACGGGCTTCTGCTTTGCCGCCATCCGGAGCGCGGCGTCCGACATCCGCGTGCTGGCGAACACGACGCCGTCCACGATCGGGAGCGCCCGCTCCAGCGTCTTCCGCTCGAGCCGGTCGGACTCGCGGGCGTCGAGCAGCAGGATCGTGTACCCGGCCTTCGTGGCGGCGTCCTGAGCTCCCCGGACGATCTCGGAGAAGAAGGGGTTGGCGACGTCCGAGACGACCACGGCGAGCATCTGCGTGCGGGACGTCGTCAGCGCTCGAGCGAGGGGGTTCGTGCGGTACCCCAGCTCCTGCGCCACCCGCCGGACCCGTTCCGCGGTCTCGGCGTTCACCCGGCCCGGGCGCGAGAACGCACGCGACACCGTGGACGGCGCGACACCGGCCTGGCGGGCGACGTCGTAGATCGTGGGAGCCCGCGTCACGCCCGTTCCAGCTCGCGCGCAGCTACCAGCACCGCCTGGACGACGTCCTCCTCCGCAAGGTCAGGCCCGCCGAGAGCGGTGAGCACCTTCGGCACGGCGTCGTCGAGCTCGCCCTTCGCCAGCGACGTGAACGTGTCCGCCTGCGGGTCGACGACGGGCGCGCCCGCGCCGCGCAGGTGCAGCACCCAGGCCGCCAGCACGCGTGCTGCCCCGGAGAAGCCCTGTCCCCCGTCCCGCTGGCGCCGCAGCACGGGCAGGATCCGGATGGGCAGCTTCTGGGAGCCGTCCGCGGCGATCTGGGCGAGCAGGTGTCGCATCCTGGTGTTGGAGAACCGCTCCAGCAGCGCCTGCCGGTAGGCGGCCACCTGGTCCTCGGGCTGCGGCAGGCTCCGGGACGCCTCGTCCCACCAATCCTGGACCCAGCGCTCGCAGAGCGGGTCGCCGATCGCCTCGGCCACCGTCTCGTGCCCACGTGCCGAGCCCGCGTAGGCCAGCAGCGAGTGCGAGCCGTTGAGCAGCCACAGCTTGCGCTCCTCGTACGGCTGCAGCTCGTCGGTGATCGTCGCACCGGCCTCGTCCCACCGAGGCCTGCCCCCGGGGAAGGACCCGCTGATCACCCACTCGCTGAACGGCTCCGTGACGACCGGCGCCCGGTCATGCACCCCCGTGGCCTCGGCGACGGACCGGGTGTCCTCCTCCGTCGTGCGCGGAGTGATCCGGTCGACCATCGTCGTCACGAACGAGACGTTGTCGTCCACCCAGCGCGCCAGGTCGTCGTCCAGGGCCGCCGCGAGGTCGCGGACGACGCGCCCGGCCACCTGGCCGTTCTCGGGCAGGTTGTCGCACGAGACCACCGCGACCGGGCCGCCGCCGGCCTCGCGGCGCGCCATCAGCCCGGCGACGAGCCGCCCGGGCGTCGTGCGCACGAGCGCGGCGGGGTCCTTCCGCAGCGTGTCGACGTCGGCCCGCACCTCGGCCCGGTCCACGTCCAGCCCCCCGTCCGGGCCCCGTACGTAGCCGGCCTCGGTCACGGTCAGCGTGACGACGCGGACCTCGGGGTCGGCCAGGTAGCGCAGCCACGCCTCGTGGTCGTCGGCCGGGTGCGTTCTCACCACGGACGAGAGCACGTCGAACCTGTCGCCGTCCTCGGCGCGGGTCACGAGCGTGTAGAGGCCGTCCTGGGCGGCGAGATCGAGCGCAAGCTTCGGACTGCGGCCGGTGAACCCGGCGATCCCCCAGTCCGCCGCGTCCGGCGCGTTCGCCGTGTACCAGGCCTGGTGGGCACGGAAGAAGTTGCCGAGGCCGAGGTGGACGACGCGAACCGGCGGGCGGGGCCCGGTGCGTTCGAGCTCTCTCACAGCTTGAACACCTCCGTCGGACGGCCCTGCACGAGGTCCACGGCCGTGTCGACGGCTTCGTCCTCGCCAAGCCGGTGCTCCGCGACGAGCTGCGCGATGTAGCCGGCGTCGAGACGTCGGGACATGTCGTGCCGAGCGGGGATCGAGCAGAACGCCCTGGTGTCGTCGATGAAACCCGACGTCCTCGTGAAGCCGACGGTCTCCGTGACGGCCTCGCGGTACCGGCGGATGGCGTCCGGTGCGTCGAGGAACCACCAGGGCACCCCGACGTACACGGACGGGTAGAAGCCGGCGAGCGGCGCGAGCTCGCGCGAGAACACCGTCTCGTCGAGGGTGAACGGGACCAGGTGGAAGCTGGGGTGCGTCCCGAACCGCTCGAGCAGCGGGCGGAGCGCGTCGGTGAACTCCACGCGCAGAGGGATGTCGTGCCCCGTGTCGGGACCGAAGCGCTCGAGGGTCGGGCGGTGGTGGCCCCGGCGCACACCGGGGTGCAAGGTCATGACAAGGCCGTCCTCCGTCGACATCCGCGCCATCTCCAGGAGCATGTGCCGGCGCAGGGCCACGGCCTCGCCCGGCGTCGCCTCCCCTGCCATCCCGGCGCGGTAGATGCGCTCGGCTTCGGAGTCCTCCAGCGGGTCCGTCCGGATGTCCTCGTGGCTGTGGTCCGCGGACACGGCGCCCCGGGACACGAAGAAGGCGCGCCGCCGCTCCATCGCGTCGACCCATCCGGAGTAGCTCTGCGTGTCCACGTCGGCGACCTCGCCGAGCCGGCGCGCGAGGTCGGGCCACGGCGGGTCCGCGACCTCGAGGTAGCGGTCCGGGCGGAACGTGGGGATCACCCGCCCGTCGAAGCTGTCGTCCTCGGCCAGAGCGGCGTGGGCGCTCAGGTCGTCGCACGGGTCGTCGGTCGTGGCGAGCACCGTGATCTGGAAGCGCTTGAACAGCGCCCGCGGCCGGTACTCGTCCTGGCCGAGCCGCTCCGCGATCTGGTCGTAGATCTGGTCGGCCGTGTCGGCCGAGGGCCTCACGCTGACGTCGAAGATCTCCCCGAGCTCGGACTCCAGCCAGAAGCGCACCGGTGTGCCGCGGTAGACGTACCAGTGGCTGCAGAGCCGGCGCCAGACCTGGCGCGACTCGTCCTCCGACAGCGGTCCCTGAGCGACTCCGAGCTCGTCCAGGCGGACGCCGCTCGCGTGCAGGAGCCGCGTGACGTAGTGGTCGGGCGTCACGAACAGGGTCGCGGGGTCACTGAACGGCTGGTCGTCCAGCAGCATCCGCGGATCGACGTGGCCGTGCGGAGAGATGATCGGTAGGTCGCGGGTCTGCTCGTACAGCCGGCGGGCGACGTCCCGCACGGCCGGGTCCGACGGGAGCAGACGGTCAGGGTGCAGCTCGAGCGGTTCGGTCATGGTCCGATCCTCCGGGGGTAACGCCGGCGCGGCAACGCCTCGCCGTCTCTTGTCGTCGCGTCCAGCCCGGGGCGGGTCCGCTGAGCGGAAGGCCGGCTGCGTCTCGTTGCAGCCTTGCCGGACCCGGGGGCAGGCTGTGCGGCATGACGAGCACCGTCGCAGCCCCATCCCTCGGTGAGGCGACGTCAGTCGGTGGTGCCGACCGGGTGCTTGGCGACGACGAGGTTCGCCAGTTCGTCGCCGAGCAGCTGGCGGGCGCCGACCTCGACGGCCGCAGCCTCTGCGTCATCGTTCCGGACGCCACCCGCAGCTGCCCCCTCCCCATGCTGTTCGACGCCGTCCACGGTGCCGTTCACGGCCGCGTCAGCAAGCTCACCGTGCTGGTCGCCCTGGGTACGCACGCCGCCATGCACCCTCCCGAGCTCGCCCGCCATCTCGGGTACACAGAGGGCGACCTGGATGCTCGGTACCCGGGTACGACCGTCCTCAACCACGAGTGGTGGGACGCGCACACGTTCGTCAACCTCGGCCACATCAGCGGGAGCCGCGTCCGGCAGCTCTCCGGGGGCCTGCTGGACGTCGGCGTCGACGTCCGCCTGAACAGGGCCGTCGTCGAGCACGACGTGACGCTCATCGTGGGACCCGTCTTCCCCCACGAGGTGGTCGGTTTCTCGGGTGGCAACAAATACTTCTTCCCGGGGGTCGCGGGTCAGGAGGTCATCGACCTCTCGCACTGGCTGGGAGCGCTGATCACCAGCGCTCGCATCATCGGGACGACGGGGACGACGCCGGTCCGGGCCCTCATCGACGAGGCCGCTTCCCTCATCCCGTCGCAGACCATGGCCCTCTGCGTGGTGGCGGAGTCCGGAACGGGAAAGCTCCACTCCGCCTCGTTCGGCGAGCCGCGTGCAGCCTGGGCGGCAGCGGCCGAGGTCTCCGCGCAGACCCACGTGCGGTACCTCGACGCGCCGGTGCGGCGGGTCCTGTCGATCATCCCTTCCAAGTACGACGACATCTGGACGGCGGCCAAGGGCTTCTACAAGCTGGAACCGGTCGTCGCCGACGGCGGTGAGGTGATCCTCTACGCGCAGCACATCACGCAGATCTCGGCCATGCATCCGGAGATCGACGAGATCGGCTACCACTGCCGCGACTTCTTCGTGAAGCAGTGGGACAGGTACAAGCACCTCCACTGGGGAGTGCTCGCACACTCCACGCACCTGCGCGGTGCCGGGACGTACGACGAGGTGAACGGCGAGCGGCTTCGCGTGACGGTCACGCTCGCCACGAGCATCCCGGCGAGCACCGTGCGGCACGCGAACCTGAACTACCTGAGCCCGGCGGACGTCGATCTCGCGGCGATGGAGGCGGACGCGGACACGCTCGTCGTCCCGCAGGCAGGCGAGGTGCTGTTCCGGTTGCGGTAGCACGGGTCGACCAGGGGAGGGGACATGCTTCGTCCGCAGGACGGCGCGACGCGAGAGCGCACGTCGCTGGACGGCATCCGGGCGTTCGCGCTCGACCCCGACCGCAGGGGCGGGACACGGGATGGTGGCAGGAACGCCTGCCCGACGCGCGGGGCACAGCAGTCCCGGCCGGCTACGACGACACCGCTCCCGACCCGGTGTCTTCACCCCGCAGAGCTGACCTGCAGATGCGGAAGCGGCCGCCGACGGCCAGCCTTCACAGCAGACTCCACCAACGACCAGTAGAGAGCCGGGGAAGATGACTGTCACGACTGGCACCGGCGCCTCTGTCCCGTCCGGCATCGAGCCGAAGCTGAAGCCCATCCAGATCGTCGGGTACGGCGCGGGGGACGCCGGCTGCAACATCGCATTCCAGATGACCGGGCTCTTCCTGCTCATCTACTACACGGATGTCGTCGGGATCAGCCCGGCGCACGCCGGGACTATCTTCCTCGTCGTCAAGCTCTGGGACGCCTTCGCCGACATCTTCGCCGGGCGCATGGTCGACCGGACGATGACGCGGTTCGGCAAGTTTCGGCCGTTCATCCTTTGGTTCTCAGGGCCTCTGCTCCTGAGCAACTTCCTCTGCTTCGCCATCCCGAACATCAGCTACGGCTGGAAGCTCGCGTGGGCGTACGGCTCGTACGCGCTGCTCGGGCTGCTGTACTCGATGGTGAACATCCCCTACGGCTCGCTCGCAGGCGCCATGAGCCAGAGCCCGATCGACCGCTCCCGGCTGGCGTCCGCCCGCATGGTGGGCTCGGGCACCACCATCCTCCTGCTCGCCGTCATCCTCGCCCCCCAGATCAAGGCGGCCCAGAACCTCCACCACA